>NZ_CP101459.1:300000-600000 GCF_024362525.1 Natrononativus amylolyticus | reverse complement strand
GCACTTCAATCTCTTCACGATGAACTCCGTCGAGCACGTCTCGCCGGGCACCTGGACGATTCCCGGTGACCAGTCCCACCGCTACACCGACCGCGAGTACTGGACCGAGGTCGCTCGAACGGCCGAACGCGGCGGCCTCGACGCCATCTTCTTCGCCGACGTCCGCGGCATCTACGACGTCTACGGCGACAGCCGCGATCCAGCGATTCGGCGGGCGATCCAGACCCCTTCGAACGCCCCACAGGCGCTGGTGCCCGCGATGGCCGAGGTAACCGACCACGTCGGCTTCGCGATCACCCGCTCGACCTCCTACACCCACCCCTACCAGCTCGCCCGCGAGCTCTCGACGCTCGATCACGTCACCGACGGCCGGATCGCCTTCAACATCGTGACGTCGTACCTCGAGAGCGCGGCCGAAAACCTCGGCCTCGAGGGTCGGGTTGACCACGACGAGCGCTACGACCGCGCCGACGAGTTCATGGCGGTCTGCTATCGGCTCTGGGAGGGCTCCTGGGAGGACGACGCCGTCGTCCGCGACCGCGAGGCCGGCACCTACACCGACCCCGAAAAGGTGTCGGCGATCGACTTCGAGGGCGAGTACTTCTCGGTGCCCGGCCCCCACGGCTGTGAACCCTCCCCCCAGCGGACGCCCGTCCTCTACCAGGCAGGGTCCTCCGACCGCGGCCGCGAGTTCGCCGCTCGAAACGCCGAGGCGGTGTTCGTCTCCCAGCCGACGAAGGCGGCGACCCGCGACTACGTAACGGACATGCGCGAACGCGCCGCGAGTCACGGCCGAGACCCCGACTCGCTCAAGTTCTTCCCCGGGATCGTCGTCATCACCGGCGAGAGCGAGGCTATCGCCCGCGAGAAGTACGAGACCTACACGGAACACGTCAGCGTCGAGGGCACCCTCTCGCTGCTGAGCGGCTTTCTCGACATGGACCTCTCGGAACTCGAGGCCGACCAGCCGATCGAACACATAGAAACCGAGGCCATCCAGGGGGCGATGAACGCCTTTACGACGAACGACGAACGCGAGTGGACCGTCGGCGAAGCGGCCAGGTTCGCGGGACTGGGTTCGACCTCGCCCGTAATCGTCGGTTCGCCCGAACAGGTGGCCGACGAACTCGAGTCCTGGCGCGAGGAGGTCGGCGTCGACGGCTTCAATCTCAAGGAGGTTACCCGGCCGGGTACGCTTCGGAACTTCGTCGACCTCGTGGTCCCGGTTTTGCGCGAGCGTGGCCTGATTCGGGAGTCCTACGAAAGAGAGACCCTCCGCGAGAACGTACTCGGACGTCGACGGCTGGCCGACGAGCACCCCGGACGGCAGATGTGAGGCTGGAAACTGTCTCGAAAGCACGTTCCCCGGTATCCCGCAGGTTCGAGAGGAGGCCGTTCTAGTGGACCCCGCCGTCTGCCGATCGGCCGGCTGGCTTGCTAGTGGAGGTTTCGGCTTCTTGTCGTTCGCGGTCGCCGGTTCACTATGGAATCAATTGACAGACGAACGATACTGAAGACGATCGGCGCGGGTGTCGCTCTCGGAACGACCACCGGAGTCGTCGCCGCCCAGGACGACGACGAGGAACCGGACTACGGCGAGTGGTTCGACGACGTCGAGAACTACGAGGAGACCGAGGACCTGACCGACGACGAGGAAGTCACCGTCGAGGTCGGAACCGGCGACGACGGGTTCGAGTTCGAGCCACCCGCGATTCGGATCAGCCAGGAGACGACCGTCACCTGGGAGTGGACCGGCGAGGGCGGCGTCCACAACGTCGTGCACGCTCCCGAAGACGAAGAAGAGGAGGAGATCGACGACGCAACCGAGGCGGACGAGCCCGTTTTCGAGAGCGACCTCGAGGACGAGGAGGGGGTCACGTTCGAACACGACTTCGAGGACGACGAGCCGGGGACGTACCTCTACGTCTGTGAACCCCACCGCACGCAGGGGATGAAAGGCGCAGTCGTCCTCGAGGAGTAGCCCGCGTCTACGGCTGTACGCCGGTGGCCTCCCGGTGTGGTACCCAGGAAGTCGAAAAAACGGACGGGTCGTCCGAAGAGACCTGCGGCTCAGCTGGTGTCGCCGCCGATGGTGACCACGTCGGTTCCGAACGGCATCAGAGTCTCTTCGAACGTCGCCGTCAGTTCGTCGTTCGGAAAGACCCCGACGACGCGTGCCGTCGTTTCGCCCGTGTTTCGCAGTCCGTGAGGAACCATCTCGGGGACGATCGCACACGCGCCGTTCGAGAGTTCCACCGACTCCTCGCCGATCGTCGCCTCGACCGTTCCGGCGGTGACGAGGAGGAGTTCCTCGTTGCTATCCCGGTGGGACGGGAGGTAGTTTCCGGGTTCGATCTCGATGCAGACGAGCATGAGGTCGTCTCCGGACACCTCACTGGCGTTCGGCGTACCCGGCGAGAGCGGGAAGTAGCCGCGTATTTGCGCCCGGTCGTCGCCCTCTTGCCAGACGTCTGCCCCGTCGAACTGGTACAGTTCGACCGCCTGGACGGGGCCGTTCTGCGTGTTACTTTTTGTAGCCATTCGTGTCACTCCAGTTGATTCTTCGAGCACGCGACAAGGAAAGAAAGAGGCCTTGCGTTCCTGCCCTGGAATCACAGACCAGTAGGCTCGCGACGCGGTTAACCGTTGCGCGCCCCGTCTCGAGCGTGGCAGACGACGACTACCGTGACCGCCGGAAGCTGGTCAGACTCTCGTCGTCGACGAGATGGCGCCTGAGTTGACCGCGAGAGTCGACAGTTGCTCTATAAGCACCCAAGGCGTTTGGTAGTCCGAAGTCACGGGCTCAGCGTCGGTCGTAACCGCCAGCCCACGGTCACACGAGGACCTAATTCCTGTACTCTGCCATTACTAATGACCTCACTCCTCGTCCCTTGAGCCGTTCTATGGCTCGAGTCGATCCGGAGCCGTCGATCGTGGGGATGCTCGTTCCGCTGTGTCTCATCGGGCTCACGATGCTCGCGCTGACGTGGCTGGTGGTCCCGGAGATGTTCCCGGGAGACGACCCCGTCCCGGAGGACGACGCCAACACCACCGACCTCGAGGCGGTCGCCGACGAGACCGCCCCGGAGGCGACTGCGGACGGCGAGGTGGGAGTGACGGATGCCGAGGTCGACGGCGGTGACGAGCCGGACGCGAGCGCCGAGACCACAGACAGTGCCGACGAGCCGGCGGAAACGGATGCTGCCGACGGCGACGGCGACGCTGCGGCTGGAGGGGCTGACTCCGGGACCGACGACGAATCCGCGGGGGATGCCGAATCCGAGAGCGACGACGGGGCGGTCGATGTCGAACCGCCGGCCGTGGCGGACGACTCCGACTCGAGTGACGACGTCCCCTCGGCGCCCGACGACGTCCCGCCGGAAACCGACGGGGACGATACTCCCTCGGAACTCGATCTCGAGGAGGCCCCGCCGGGGACGGACGCCGATGACGGCCCGCCGGGGCCGGCGTTCGACGACTTCCCGCCCGGACTCGAGTCGGACGATTCTGCTCCCGGGCCCGATTTCGACGACTTCCCGCCGGGGTCGGGTACCGATGACGGCCCCGCAGGGCCCGACTTCGACGATTTCCCGTTCGGATCCGCCGGTGACGACGACTGGCCGCCAGGAGTCGGAGGCGACGACGGAGAGTAGCCCGTCGCCAGTAACCGGTAGACGGGTAGAAGACGGAAGCGGTGGACGGACGGGGGCAGAGTTTCGAGGAGCGGCGGCCGGTTGAGACAGAATCTCCTATTTTGGGAGCCCAAGGCGCTCTGCGTGTTTCGCGTAGTTTTCGGGGTTCTGGATCTGGTTTCGTTGAAAAATCGGATCGTCCATATCGATGTCATACTGTTTGGAGACCCACACTCGGTACGACGCGATATCGGCGGGTCTGCCGGGTTTACATCTCGGTGACGAGAGGTGGCCGGAGGTCAAGTAGTTGTAGCGGCCGCGACAGACGAGACAGGGGACTGTTCCTTCGTTCGATTCCTTCTGTTGGGCCATGGAAGCAGTACACAGGGCTGTACAATAAAACCATCCGGAAAGTTCAGGATTTCAGAACTGGTGGCGACGCGAGAGGTTGTGGACGGGTTCCGACCGTTGCGACACACAGGCACCAGTTGGCTGTGGACCGCGGTCACCCGCTGCTCGACACGTCTCCCCGTAGTCGGAACACTCGAGCGGGCAGCCGCGTACACGACCCACCCAACTGGTCGTGAGTTTGCACCCGTTTCACCGAATTTACATAGAATGACCGCTTGGACGTATCCAATGAGTGTGTCAGACAGCGGAGCACTGCCCGTCCACGCCGAACACGACTGGGCGGAGATCGCTCCGAGTATCGCGATCGTCGATGCCGTCGCAGCCATCGAGGACGTCGATCCGAGAGAGGTCTCGACTGTCCTCGGGACGACCCTCTACGAGCAGATCAACCCCGACGCGCTGGATACGCTCGCGACCGAGGGCGAGCTCGCGATCACGTTTTCGATCGGCGAGTATACGGTTCGCGTCGACGGCAACCGCGTGACGATCGACCGCGAGTAGCCCGGTTCTCGAGACGCCACTTGTCGCATTCGACCGTGAGATTCCCACACATTGGAAATCGAAGAAGCAACCCGCACGACCCGTTTTTAGTTCGTGTATTCCCGCCCCGCTAACCGGTGTCACACCGGCGTCCGTGGGGGCTGGAACCCACCGGGCCGGTACTCGTCGAATACCCCGTGGGCGATCCACTCGTCGATCAGCCCCTCCAGCGTCTCGTCAACGTGAACTAAGGGTACGTCAGTCGTGCTTTCTCCCCAGGCTCAACCACCTGGTTAGCGACCTGGAACGACCTGTTCTCGGATGGAGCCATACCCTCACTTTCTCGGCGCTGTGAGGAGAGTGTTCCTCTCACTCGACAGATCCTGCTCATCGATTGTTTCTTCGTCTTCCTCGAGTTGCGACCAATTCGTTTCCAATGGCCATTTCCAATGATTTCGAAAGGATCCGCAGAATTATAAAAATACGAGAGTGTTGTTTTATGCTATATCAATACACATATTTAATCTAAATATCTGGTGTATTTATCTATCTCGAGAACGAACACGGAACGTAGGTCACCCGATCCGACCGACGAACCATGAGTGCCCATTCCATCCACCACGATACGGAGGTCGATCCGGACGACGATCCGACAGCGTTGTTGGCGGAAATCAGGTTGACCCACCCACAACTCGCCCTTCAGGCGTCACTCCGTGGCTGTCCGAACGTCGTGGTGACACCCGACTACGAGTCCACCGATCAGGCAACCTCGACGGAGACAGTGTTCTTTACTGCACGGGGGCCGGAGGACCAACTGACCGCGTTCGAAGACGCTCTCGATGACGATCCAACGGTCACGAACACCGATCGCGTCGGCGTCTACTCGGATCGGTGCGTTTACCGAACCGAACTGACGGACGAGGTCCTCCACTTCATGCCGCTGACGGTACGAACACTCGGTCGTGTGCTCAACAGGGAGTGCGACATCGAGGGATGGACGCTGTCACTGCGGTTTCCCGGGCGGGAGGAGTTGCTCGAGTTCAATCGACTCTGTACGGACGCGGGAATTTCGGTACACGTACTGGCGCTTCTCGAGACGAATACCGGGACGGAAGACGACGTTCTCGGTTTGACACCGAAACAGCAACAACTGCTCGCGAAGGCTTACGAGAGCGGCTACTTCGAGACCCCGCGACGGGTCTCGCAACTGGAGCTGGCAGAGGAAGCCGACGTGTCGAAATCGGCGATCTCCCAGCGGTTGCGCCGGTCGATCGGCGCGCTGTGTCACTCGACGCTTCCGAACGTCACGCTACCGGAGGAGTCGTCACGGTAGGGAACCGCGTCCCCTCCTTCGGATAGGTGGCCGTCATCGGGTCACCGGGAGACTGCGACCCGTCGTGAGAACCGCAGGAGTAACAAGGTACTCAACCCGACCACTCCCACGACCAGGAACTGGTCGAGAATGACCGTTGGCTCTCCACTACTGATCGAGAACGCGACTGAGGCGACAGCGAAGATCGCGACCAGCCAGCCGAGAAGATGGATTCCTACCTTCATGGCTAACACTACAGTGTTCTGGAACATATAAACTTGACGCAATTGGTAGTAGCAATCAATAATATGCCATGGGAAAGCGAAAACCACGTTCGGTTCCGCTGGTCCAGACTTATCGCCTAGCCGACAGGATTCGATAAAAGCAGGCGTCCGGTTCCCACTGTGTTTCTAGACGGTCGACACCGACGATGAGACACCTTCCCAGCTCACTGTGGAGTCCTGTGCTCCTCGGATTCTTCGAACGAGCTAGTGACGGCTCCGGTCTCAGCGGACTGCGGACGCTCGAGTTCCCGGTCGTCTTCGGCGGCGTAGTACTCCGTGCGGAAGGTCTCGACGATGGCGACGAGGACGCCGATGAGGATGGGGCCAACGAACAGGCCGACGAACCCGAGGGTGTACACGCCGCCGAAGACGCCGATGAGAATCACCGCGGGGTTGAGCTGGGCGCGCGAGTCGATCACGATCGGTCGTACGTAGTAGTCGATGAAGCTCACGATGAGCAACCCGTACAGGGTCAGAAAGGCCGCCGCGCCGGGTTCGCCGATCAGGTACAGGTACCCCGCCGCAGGCGCCCACACGATGAACACTCCGATCAGCGGCAAGAACGCCAGGATGACCATGACGAATGTCCAGAACACCACGTTCGGGAGGCCCACCACGTAGAAGCCGATCCCGGCGACCAGCGCCTGGACGACCGCGGCGAAGGCGTGACCGACGACGGCGCCCCACGTGGTGCGGTCGATCTGGGCGATGAGCGTCTCACTGACCGTCGGCGAGAGCGGACTCGCCTCCGTGAGCCACGCCACGAGCGCGGGCCCATCGACCAGGAGGTAAAAGACTAGAAACAGGAGCAACGCCCCGCCGAGCGAGAAGTGCAGTATCGTCGCAAACAGCCCCGAGACGTCACCGAAGAACACGCCGAACAGCCACTCGCCCCCGAGAGCGACCACTTCTTCGAGGTCGACGGTCACGCCCATCGCCTCGGCGAGTTGCGTTTCGATCACGCCGGTTTCGAGACCCGTCTCACCGGCGGCGAGTTCCTGGAGGTCTGCGACGAACGCGACCAGTACGTAGGTGAGCGGCACCACGACCGCGACGAGACTACCCGCGATCAGGGTCAGCGCCGAGAGATGATCGGAGAAGTGTTCGATCGGCGTATAGCGCTCGAGAGCGTCGGCCAGACGAACGTGGAGCGGAAAGAGGACGTACGCGAGGATCAGCCCCAGCAGCACGTACTCGAGGAAGGGCCGGATGATCAGGAACACGAACAGTGAGACGATCACCAGCAGGCTCAGAAGAAACCCGCGCCCACGATCCATAGGTCGGTATTACAGTCAATATAAATGAGCTTTGTGGTGGGTGCCGTCGCGCGGGAGCGGACGAAAGCCCCGAGTTCGCGGGACACTGGATCAACGCGCTCTGTCGTGCGTCGACGGACCGCCGAAGGAGGTAGACGCTCGTCGCGTCGCGTTCGAGCTCTTCGAGACGAACCACGGCCGTCTAGAGGAACGCCTTTCTCACCTGAAAATACGTCCCGAGGTCGGGGAAACGGGACTCGAGGGAGGTACGCAAACTACATCGTGGTACGTCGAACTCGTCTTGGGGTGGGTAGGGATTTTCTCACCACGAAACGTGCCTACCCGTATGCCAGAGTTCCGCGGCGTCTGGGATCGGGAGGCGGTCACCGCATTTCTCCGAGAGGTAACGATTCCGCTTCGACTCGCGACCCGGCGGCCGGACGGGTCGCTGTGGGTGGTGCCGCTGTGGTATCGCTACCGCGACGGCGGCTTCGAGTGTGCGACCGCCGCCGACGCCCACGTCGTCGGCTTCCTCGAGACCGACCCCGCCGTCGGCTTCGACGTCTCGACGAACGCGGTTCCCTACCGTGGGGTGCGCGGTAACGGCACCGCCACCCTCGCGCCCGATACGAACAAGGACACCCTGCGGGCGCTCCTCGAGCGGTATCTCGGCGGCACCGAGACGCCGCTTGCGGAGCGGCTGCTGGACGAAGACCGCGAGGAAGTTCGCATCCGCCTCGAGCCCGCGACCGTGTACAGCTGGGATTACACCGCACGGATGCGTTCCGCCGACGAGTGACCTCGCTCGTCTGGTGAGCGCAGCGGCCACTCTCCCCTTCCGATCGTGTCGAGGATGCGCTGGCATCGGCCGTTGCCGGTCGCCGACGCTCGGAGTCGGCACCTCCGTCGTTCCAAACGCTTTACAGGGGATCGACGAGTACATCCGGGACGAGTCACGTCCGTGAGCGAGAAATGAGCAAACCTCGTACTGCGATCCGCCTGTACCGCGATGGGGGCCTGCTCTCGCTCTCGCGACGGACGGCAACCAAACTCGTCTGGGAACAGCCCTCCTTCTCGAGTCTGCCGCCGCGAGCGGTGTGGGCCGCCTACGAGTTTCGCTGTCGGTTCCTCCCGGACGTCAGCGACGCCAATCCCCTCCGGCTCAGGTGGGTCGATCCGGACGAGATCGAGTACTACCACGGCGACGGCCCGTCGACGTTCGGGGCCGTCCGCGCCGGTGAGTGGGATCGGCCAGCAAGTCGATTCACCGAGACGGAGCCCTTCCGATCGCTCGAGATGCACTTCGCAGACGGCGTCGACTGGGAGGAGACGCCGCTCTACCGGGAGTACGCCAACCGGCTCGGTACGTCCGATCCGTACTGGCGATGTCGATCACCCGAGGAACTCCGTGCGTACTTCAGCGGGATCGACTCGTTGTACGACCGCATCCGGCGCGAGGGGTATCGAACGCAGCGCGACCTCCTCCGCGAGCGAGGCGGCGCCGTCCGTGAGAACGCCAGCGATGCGCCTCATCCGCTGTTAGAGGAAATCTGCGTCAACGTCTACCGCGACGGCACGCTCGCGAAGAAACGCTGCGGGAATCATCGCCTCAGCATCGCGAAGCTACTGGACCTCGAGGAGATTCCCGTCGTCGTGCTGGTGCGCCACGAACGCTGGCAACGGCTCCGTGACGAGGTCCGAGCGGCCGACTCGCCCGCCGCACTCAGTGCGCGAGCGACCCGCTCGCTGTCCCATCCCGACCTCACCGACGTTCGACCCGTCGGGTGATCTTCGGCGGCACCGTCACGACTCCCCATCGCGATCCGGCGAGGCCCACGGGCGTGCGGGCGTCCCGCCCCGTCGGTGAACGGTCGCCAGCTCGTCCGTGATCGCCGCTTCGATCGCCCTCGCGCCGGCGTCGACGGGGTCCGTCCCGTCGATCTCGACCACAGGGACGTCGTCACCCAGCTGGTCGACGACCTCCGAACACAGCGTGTGTAGCCGCTCTTGAATCGCGCGCGCCTCCCCTTCCGCCCACGGTCTCTCGACAACCACGTCGTCGCGGGTCCGCTGGCGGGCGAGACACGTCTCCACCGGCGTGTCGACGGACACCACGAGTCCCGGCTCCGGCATCGTCCGTACGTACCGCCGGACCGCCTCCGCGTCGCTTTCACGCCAGGCGAACGAGACCGCCCGGTGAACGAACCCCTCATCCAGCGCCAGCAGCGCGCCGTCGTCCAGTGCCCGCATGCCGATATAATACCGCGCCGTGACGTCTATCCACATCCGGTGGAGGTGCAACTGGTCGTACGTTGCGGTATCGGACGCGTCGGCGATCGCCGCGAGAAACGCGGGGCGATCACGAGCGAGTTCCTGGAGCGCCCGGTACCGCAACCGGTACTCGAGTAGCTCACGCTCGAGGCGGCGTTTGACGCGGTCGGGAAGCCAGCGATAGATCGCAGCGGGTCGCTCACCGAGTGTGGTACACAGCAGCCGCCGAGTGGCGTTATCGGCCGGGACGACCGGCGACGAGGGCCGGGCCACCAGCCCCCGGTAGAGCGTCGACTTCCCCGCACCAGGGGGTCCGACGAACTCGATGTGTGCCATCTGTGATGGTCAGCCGTCGGTCGGTTAACGGTTTTGGTCTCCGCAGAGATCGTCCGTTCTACGGACGGAACAAGAGATTGGCTAAGTGCCCCGGAGTCGAGTTCCGGGGGTTCGGTTGAAGACGATGACCTCGAGTGGGCTGAAGTTAAACGCCTCCGCCGAGTAGGTCGAGTATGTCCAGAGGCGTCGGCGAGTTCGGCCCGATCCAGGAGACGATCCCGGAGTGGGCGGCGCTCGTCGTCGCGCTCGTCACTCAGCTGGGCGACGTCTGGTTTCTCGCCCTGGTCGTCGGACTGCTCTACTGGGTTCGTGGGAGTGAACGCGACGACGCAGCGGTCGTCGTCGGCTTCACCGTCGCGGGCCTCTCGCTCATCTCGGCGCTCAAACACGTCTTCGCCTTACCCCGTCCCGACCAGCCGTTAGTCCTGCTCGAGACCCTGCCGTGGATGATCCAGCCGCTGTACGAGGCGACGGCGATGGCTAGCGGGTACGGCTTCCCGAGCGGGCACGCGCTGATGACGACCGTCGTTTACGTCACGCTGGCTCACCGCCTCTCGATCGGAACGCACCGCCAGCGATTCGCCGTCGCCGGTACGATTATCGCCGCTGTGTGTGTCTCACGCATCGCCCTCGGGGTGCACTACCTCGTCGATATCGTCGCCGGCGTCGGCGTCGGCCTCGCGTTCGTCCTGATCGGAGAGTGGCTCCTCGCACGAATCGCGGTCGATCAGGGGACGGTCGCGTTCACACTCGCGGTCGTCTTCAGCGCGAGTAACCTCCTCGTCGGCGGGGCCGATACCGACGGCGTCCTGCTACTGGGAACGGCCCTCGGTGCGTTCGCCGGCTGGCAACTCATCGTCCTCGGACGGCGACTCGTCGACTGCGAGCGACCGTCAGCGGCCGTTCGTCCGCTCGCTCTCCACGGCGGTCTCGCTCTCGGGGCAGTCGTCCCCCTCGTCGGTGCCCTCGAGACCTTCCCGCTGCTGTCGCTCCCCGCCGCCGGCGGAGCGGTGGGTCTCGCCGTCGGCGCGTTCATCACGGTGCCGATCGCTCGCCACTCCCGATTCGTCCAGCGGTTCCTCACGGCCCTCGGGTTCTGGTCAAGGATGGCCGCCCTCGGTGTGCGCTACGTCCTCACACCGGCGACGTGGCGTCGGACGTACACCCAGGGACGAGCGTACGTCGGGCGACTTCGCCAGTGAACGAGCCCCGTTTCCGGAACTTAAAGAACTGCTATGTACAGGCGGCGACACATACGTGTGAGCCCGAACGTCAGCATGGATTCACAGTCCACTATCCGCGCGTACCATGACCTGTCACCAAGACGTTCTACGATACCCGTGCTGTCGGGAGGGAGTTGACGATTTCAGCCGCCTGCGGTCAGTTGCCAGTCCAGAGCCGACGAACGAGGGAGTCCGAGCGCAGGTAGTGTGCCCACACTGTCGGTCGCGACTCGAGATCGCTCTCAGGCGCCCGTCGGCGGGCGCGATCGAGATCGCACTCGAGACCACGGAGCACACGGACGCCACCCACCCGAAAACCACCTCCCAGGTCGTCTGACGGCCTGACGCGAGTCGTTGCGACGCCACCGGGGCCCGTCGCCAACGAACTGCAACGGAGTTTTCGCCAGTCGAACAAGCGCCTCGAGATAGCCGTTCAGCGACGACATCCCCCGCTGAGACGCTGCACGTCCCCGTTTCTTGACCCGCACGTCATACTGCCGGAGGCAGCATCACCATCGAGTACGCGACTGCCGGAAGCGCACCGTCGAGCACCGTCCAGTTGTCCCCGCGGTCGCTCGAGTGCAGAATCGACCCGTCGCGTCGACCGATCCAGAGGTGCTCCGACCGGGATGGGTCCGTACACAGGGCCCACGACATCACCGACTCGGGAACGCCCGCCAGTTTCCGCCAGCCGTCCCCGCCCTCGTGGCGAAACACCGCCGCCTTCGCCGCGTCCTCGCGCTCGGCGGCGAACGGACTCGTCGACGCGGCGACGTACTACACCTCCGGACGGGCGGGATGGGCGGCGACGGCCACTCCGTACCCGCGATCGAGGCCGCCGCCGGGTTTGGTCCACGTTCGCCCGCCGTCGATGCTGTAAGCGCCGGGCCGGCGGGGGACGCCGGCGCCGCCCTCGTAGACGCAGTCGCCGTCGGTAGCGTGCCAGACGAGCGCGTGACAGTCCCGGATCGCCCGTCGCCGGTGGGTCGACCACGTCCGGCCACCGTCGGTGCTTCGAACCACCGCGCCGTACTCGATGCCGGCGACGAGGAGATCGGGATCGGCCGGCGAAACCGCGAGCGCGCTGACGTACGCGGTGAACGGCGGCGAGGCCGGCGATCGCCAGAGGCGCCGTCCGCGGATGTCCCGAAACGACTCGCACTCGGCCCAGGTTTCCCCGCCGTCGTCCGAACGATAGAGCCCCGAAGGTCGCACGCCGGCGTACCACCGGTCGGAGTCACTCGGCGCGACGGCGAGCGAGTAGATGCTCTCTCCCGCGAGCCCGCTACGGCTCCAGCGTTCGCCCCGGTCACGCGAACGAAAGACCCCCGTATCCACCGTGCCGGCGAGGACGAGGTCCGATCCGGCAGAGCCGGCAGCTAGCGCGTGGACCGTCTCGTCCGTGAGATGGGTGTCGACACGCCCGTCGTCCACGGTGAGCCGGGCGACCCCGGTAGGCGTCGTCGAGAGAAAACAACGACCGGTCATCTCGGGCTCCGTCGGCGTATCTGCTCTGCGACGGTTCCGAACGACTGAGACATACCCGTAGTACGCCGACCAGCGGCGTAATACCACACATCCCGCTTGAGGCGCGTGCCGCTGGCTCGAGACGTCGACACTGCCTCGAGCGAGTGAGACAGGCGGACGCACCTCTCCTCTGTAATACAGTTGCACTGACTGTCACGGCCGCAGTGAGTAGAACCTTGGATCTCGCCGGCGTACCGTCAGTATGTCCACCTCCCTCAGACAATTTCTCGTCCTGTTTGCGGGAACGCTCGTCGCCGCGCTCGTCCTCACCGTCGTTCTCGACCCGCCGGGGGCGACGGCGAGTGCCGTTACGTTCGTCGTGATCATGATCGCCGGCATCACGCTCTCGTACGTCATCGGCTATCTCGGCGTCCCCTGGGAGGCGACGGCGTACACCGATTCGACCGCGGAGCCGACGCCGGCAGCCCGCGAGGATACAGCGGCATTCCGGGGGCTGGTCGTCGAGGGAATCGGCGTCGCGATCGCCTCCCTGTTCGGGATGCTGTTGCTCGCGCTCTTCCTGCTCGAGGAGACGCGACTCGTCCGCTCGCAGGGGCTGTCGACCGGCGAGATCGCCGAGTGGGTCCTCCTCGTCGGCCTCGCACTCGCCCTCGCCGCGGTCGCCCTGTGGAGCTGGCGCCGGCGGTGATCGAGCGGGGCTCGACGACGAGGTTCTGGAACGCAGAAATGCGTAACGCGACGGGTACAAGGGTCGGAACGATCTGCTTTTCGCCGTTCGGCCGACGTCGTCGAGCCCCGTCGGGGATCTTTGGTGATTGGCGCCGTACTCTCACCGATCGACGGTGATTCACTCATGCAAAGTACCAACCCTGCGACCGGCGACCCGCTCAAGACGTACGACGACCACACCGAACGCGCCGCGACGACCGTCTCGCTGCCGTAACGCTCACCGGGAGCGAGGGGGGCGGGGCGGGGCGAGCCGTCGCCGAACAGGCCGGCTCGGCGCTGAAAACGCACGTTCTCGAACTCGGCGGGAGCGACCCGTTCGTCGTCCTCGAGGACGCCGATCTCGAGGCGGCGGTCCCCACCGCAGCGGCCGCCCGCACGATCAACTCCGGCCAGTCCTGTATCGCGGCCAAGCGGTTCGTCGTCGTCGACGCGGTCTTCGACTCGTTCCTCGAGGGGTTCGTCGCGGAGATGGAGGGCCTCGAGGTCGGCAGTCCGATGGACGAAGGGACCGACGTCGCTCCCCAGGTGCGCGAGGACCTCCGCTCTGACGTCCACGACCAGGTCGAAGCGAGCGTCGCGGCGGGGGCGACCCTCGAGTGTGGCGGAGAGCCGCTGGACCGACCTGGCTGGTACTACCCGCCGACGGTGCTCGCCGAGCCGCCGGTGGACAGCCCCGCCGGCGCCGAGGAGGTGTTCGGCCCCGTCGCCGCCGTCTTCCGCGTCGCCGACGAGGAGGAGGCGATCGCCCTCGCCAACGAGACCCGCTACGGGCCGGGCGCGTCGGTGTGGACCGCGGACCTCGAGCGCGGTGATCGGGTGGCGCGCGAACTCGAGGCGGGCTGTGTCTTCGTCAATGAACTCGTCAAGTCCGATCCACGGCTGCCGTTCGGCGGCGTCAAGGCATCGGGCTACGGCCGCGAACTCGGCCTCGAGGGGATCCACGAGTTCGTTAACCGGAAGACGATCTGGGTGCAGTCGGCGGGCGACGACGAGACCGTCCCGACCGAGTGACGACCCCCGCAACTGCGGTCGCGGGCGAGCCCCGGTGTTCGTGTGCGGATTGCACATGTGGCATCGCCGAGGGTGGTGACGCCCCGAACGCGTCTCCTGGGCCGGCTGAGTCGCCGACACTGCCCGCCGTCAGGGCACGCAGGTACCGACGCCACGACCACGCACCCGTGCGTCTCCGCCTCTCAACTCAGGACGGTGCGACTGAACCGGTAGTAGCCTATTCCGAGTGGAACGACGATCCAGGCGGCGACGAACACCCACGCGAACCAGGGCTCGAGGTAGAACGGGACGTCGCCTGCGATCCGGTCGGCGATCGGCACCGTCTCTACGCCGGCGATATCCACCATCGTCGTGGCGATCGCGCCCAGCGGTTCCCAGAGACCGATCCGCTCGACGAGGAGGTACCACGTCGGCAGGTCGGTGGCGCCCGGCAACTCGCGCTCGAGCAGCCAGTAGATCGCCATCGGGACGGCCCACCAGAGCCAGTCGAACAGCAGGTAGATGCCGAGAACGCCGGCGACGGCTTTCGCCCGCGTGCTGACCGCCGCGGAGACGCCGACAGCGACCGAGACGTACACCACCCCCAGCAGGATCGAGAAGGCGAGCAGGGCGACGTAATCGACGACGGCGAACCCGTCGTAGAGAACGACGATAACGACCGCACCGACCAGAAACCCGATCACCGTCGGCACGGCGACGACGGCGCTGCGACCAAGTACCTTCCCGGCGACGACGTCGAATCGCGAGTTCGGGAGTCCCAGCAGGAACCGGATACTCCCCGACTCGCGTTCCTTGACGATCGCCTGATAGCCAGCCAACAGCCCGATGATCGAGATCATCAGCGTCATCCAGGTGAACATGAAACTCACCGCCTCGTCGAACCCCGGCGCCGGTCCCTCCCCGGGGATGTGGATGAGTTCGGGGATCGCCGAGATGCCGGCGACCGTCAGAATCATCAGCGCCGACAGCACCCAGAGCGTCCGCGAGCGGATCGCGTCCGCGAAGTCCTTGCGCGCGACGTGTGCCCAGCTCATGCGTTGAGCTCCTCCGTCGCGCGAGACTCGCCGGTCGGACGGTCGGCCGTCGTGGATCGCTCGTCGCTCGTGAACGCGGCGAACAGGTCCTCGAGCGAGGGCTCTTCGCTGGTGATGTCGGTGATCACGACGCCCGTCTCCTCGACGGCGTTGATCACCGGCGCTTTCCGCCGCGTATCGGACAGTACGACCGTAACGTCGGTGCCGTCGACGAAAACCCCTGACACGCCCGGACGCGCCTCGAGCGTCGGGACGATCGCGTCGTCGACGCGATCGACCGTGAGGACCAACCGCGAGTCGGCGTCGAACTGGTCTTTCAGCGCGTCGATCGTGTCTTCGGCGACGAGACGACCGTCGCGCATGATCCCGACGCGATCGCAGATCGCCTCGACCTGCTCCATGATGTGACTCGAGAAGAACACCGTGGTGCCGCGGTCGTTCTCCTCACGGATGATCGTCCGCATCTCGCGGGCACCGTTGGGATCGAGTCCCGACGACGGCTCGTCCAGGATCAACAGCTCGGGATCGCCCACGAGCGCCATCGCAAGCGCCGTACGCTGTTTCATCCCCGTCGAGAACCCACCGGCCGTCCGGTCGGCCGCCTCGGCGAGCCCCACCCGCTCGAGGAGTTCACCAGGGGTGTCGTCGGCACCTTTCACGTCGATCGCGAACTGAACGTGCTGGCGGGCGGTGAGTCGGTTGTACATCCCGAAATCCTCCGGCAAGACGCCGATCGCCTGGCGCACCGCGAGCGACTCCTCGACGACGTCGTGGCCGAGGATCGTGCCCGAGCCGGCCGAAGGGGGCGTGAATCCGAGCAGCATATTGATCGTCGTCGATTTGCCCGCACCGTTCGGGCCGAGAAAGCCGTACACCTCCCCGCGCTCGACCGCTAAATCAAGTGATTCGACCGCTGTCACCTCTCCGAATCGCCGTGCCAGCGAGGTCGTTTCTATCGCTTTCATTTGATGTCCTTATGATTTTCCAGATGGCAAACGGCTTAAAAGCTTCCATCGGCGAGTGTCCACGACTCACGCTAGATTCCGGCATAAGGGGTGTGAGCGGGCTGTTCGATGGGAATTTCACTACTGGAGCGTACCGTACATCGGCCGGAAGCCTCGGAGTAGAACGGGGAAGTCGATCGAGTCAGTTGCTAGCGGCTCGAGGGAGGCGTTTCTGTGGGTGGAAGGAGCTGTGAGAGCACGAACTGGTCGATCAGCGTTCGGGTGTCGTCGGGCGCGTCTTCGCGGCCCAGATAGATCTTTTTGAGATGGGCGACGGTGATGAGGTCGTCGATGATCGTCGCCACCTGATCGGGATCAACGTCGACGAACACGCCTCGATCGATCCCTTCCCGGATGATGTCGCTGAAGTGATCGACCGAGTGGGTGTACAGCCGGTCGATCAGTTTCCGGTGCTCCGGATTGTGGTGGGCTTGCGACTGAATCTCGTAAATCGCGGTCATGAAGGGCCAGAACTCGAAGCCGTCCAGCTCCGTACCGAAGAGGATGGCGTCGATCTCGTCGTTCAGCATCGTCAGGGGGTCGCCATCCGAAACGTCCTCGAGGTTATCCTCGCCATACGCGATCAGATACGAGAGCAACTCCGTTATCAGCTCGTCTTTCCCCTCGAAGTAGTGGTTGATGAGCTGACGGCTCTTGCTGAACTCCTCGTCGATGTCCCTGACCCGCAGCCCGAGGTAGCCGCGTTTCGAGAGGGCGACGAACGTCGCCTCTATGAGTTCCTCGTACGTGTCGTCCGGAATCGACGGGGGGGATGTCGCAGTCATTATCGGCAGGTAGTTGGCCGCACTAGTCGCCCGAACGACTTGAACCGTTCTCATCCGGCGGATCTCGTTTCGCCGTCGCCGCCCGCTCACGCGATCGGGGCGACGGATAACCTAGGTTTATTGCTGCGTACGTTAGGATCAGGCCATGAGCAAATCGGTACTCTTCGACCACATCGACGACCGGGAACCGCAGCTAAGAGAGATCGCACGGGAGCTCTGGGAGCACCCGGAACTCGGACTCCACGAGGAGCGCTCGGCCGAGGTGTTGCTCGAGCCCCTCGAGGCGGCGGGCTTCGAGACCGAAATCGGCGTCGGCGGGATGCCGACGGCGTTCGTCGCGAACTACGGGACCGAGGGGCCGCGCATCGGCATTCTCGGGGAGTACGACGCGCTGCCCGGCCTCTCGCAGGGTGTGGCCGCCGAGCGCGACCCTCTCGAGGCGGGCGCACCGGGCCACGGCTGCGGCCACAACCTGTTCGGGACCGCGGGCGTCGGAGCCGCCCTCGCGCTCAAGGAGGCGATCGACGCCGGCGACGTCGAGGGCGCCGTCGTCTTCTACGGCTGTCCCGCCGAGGAGACGCTCATCGGGAAGACGTACATGGCGCGGGCGGGGGTCTTCGACGACCTCGACGCCGCACTCACCTGGCACCCCGGCGATCTGAGCACGCCCAGTATGGGGTCGTCGAACGCGCTCAACTCGCTGATGTTCACGTTCGAGGGCACCGCAGCCCACGCCGCGGGCTCGCCCGAGTCGGGCCGGAGCGCCCTCGACGGCGTTCAGCTGTTGAACACCGGCGTCGAGTACATGCGCGAGCACGTCTCCGACGACGCGCGGTTGCACTACGCGATCACCGACGGCGGCGACGCTCCGAACGTCGTCCCCCCGGAGGCGACGGTCTGGTACTTCGTTCGCGCCCCCGAACGCGAGGAGGTGGAGCGGAACACGGAGTGGCTGCGCGACATCGCCGAGGCCGCCGCGATGATGAGCCAGACCGACGTCACCGAGCGCTTTCTGACCGGCTGTTACGACTACCGCGCCAACGAGGCCGTCTCGGAGGTGATCTGGGAGAACATACGGGCGGTCGGCCCCATCGAGTACGACGAGGCCGATTACGCCTTCGCCCGCGAGCTACGCGAGACCGTCCCCGAGGACCGCCTCGAGGCCAACCTCGCGGACGTTCCCGACGACCTCGCTGCGGAGATCCGCGAGGAGGCGCTGTACCCCGAACCGGTTCCCCCCTTCGATCACGATCAGCACACCCACGGCTCGACGGAGGTCGGCGACGTCAGCTGGATCGTTCCCACGGGTCAGTTCCGGGCGGCGACGTGGCCGGTCGGCGCCCCCGGTCACTCCTGGCAGGTCGTCGCGGCTAACGGCGACTTCGGCCTGAAGGGCGTCGCCTTCGCGGCGAAGGTGCTCGCGGGGGCGACGTACGACCTGCTCGCGGACGAGACGGCGCTCACAGCGGCCCGCGACGAGTTCGAATCCGAGATCGGTGCGGACGCCTACGAGACGCCGCTGCCGGAGGACGCTACGCCGCCGTTCGACGTGACGGCGATGACCTCGAACTAGGTGCGGAGGCGACCTCGAGCACCCGACCCACGTAAATTCCACCCGGCGACTGTCTTAAACGACGCGCTCGATAATATACAACAGTTATTACACGCCCGGACGTTCTCTTCTCGTGATGGATCACGTGTCGAGAACGATCGCCGACATCGGCGGACGACGCGTCGTCCTCGCTATCGGCTGGTTGTACGTCGTCGCCGCCGCCGGGCTGCCGCTGTTGTATTTCCTCGAGGTGCGCGGGTTCGGCGACGTTCTGACGATCTCAATTCTCGTAGGCGGCATCGGACTCTCCCATCTCTACTTCGGCAATCTGCTACCCACACTGGAGATTCGGGCGGACCTCTACGACGATATCGCGACCTGGTACGTCCGTGCGATCGGCGCCATTCTCGCCGTGCTCGCGTTCATCGCGCTCGTCGGTTCGGTGAGCGATCCGCTGGCGACCACCCTCGTGCTGACGGCGCTCGCCAGCGTCGCCGGCCTCGGCATGGGCTATCACGACGCCCAGGCGAAGACGCGGGCGTTAGACGCCGAGGACCGCCAGCACGAGGCCGAGCGGTACAGTCAGGAGCTCAAACGCTACCAGACGATCGTCGAGACCGTCAACGACGGTATTTTCATCATCGACGAGGAGTACTACATCCTGTTCGTCAACGAGGCCTACGCCAATCTGGTCGGCTACACGCGCGAGGAACTCGTCGGTGCACACACCTCGGTCGTCGTCGGCGACGAGATGACAGCGGTCACAGCCCAGCTCGAGCGCGACCTCGAGACCGGAGCGGCGAACACCTACGAGACGACGCTGATCACCGCGTCCGGCGAGCCGCTCGCCGTCGAGTGGAACGTCGCCACCCTGCCGGCGACGGCCGACGGCGACCGAGATATCGTCGGCATCGTCCGCGACGTCTCGAACCGCAACCGCCGCAAACGCCAGCTCGAGGCACAGAACGCCCAGCTCGAGAACTTCGCGGGGATGCTCACCCACGAGCTGCGAAACCCCGTCTCGATCGGCCAGATCTACAGCCAGCAACTCCCCGAGACGGCGAGCCCGGAGGCCCACGCCCACGTCACGGAGGCGTTCGACCGCATCGAGGACATCATCGACGTCATGCTGGTGCTCACCCAGGGCGGGGAGGCGTTGACCGAACGAACGCCGGTCGCTCTCGAGGCGGTCGCCCGCGAGGCGTGGTCGGAAGTCGACGCCCCGAAGGCGACCCTGGAGGTCACCCTCGAGCGAACGCTCGCAGGCGACGAGACGTACCTCCGGCACCTCTTCCGGAACCTGTTCGAAAACGCCGTCACCCACGGCGGCGACGACGTTACCATCACCGTCGGCGCGCTCCCGACCGGCTTCTACGTCGCAGACGACGGCGTCGGCATCCCCATCGAGCAGCGGGAGGCGATCTTCGAAACCGGCTACACGACCGCCGCCGACGAGGGCGGAATGGGCCTCGGCCTGACGTTCGTCAAGGAGCTTGCGAACCTCTACGACTGGGAGTGTTCGATCGGCAGGAGCGAGACCGGCGGGACGCAGTTCGCATTCGAGAACGTCACCCCGACGCAGGACGCGGTTCGGTGACCGATCCGATCCCGAGACCGGAGCCGGGCCTGCCGGCGGCGGCCGAATGCTATCGACTCGTGCGAGTCGTTCGCACCGGTAGACTCAAGGGCGTTCCTCGAGGTATCTCCGGTACGAACGGAACCAATGGAAATTCCTGATACTCTGTTGTGTGTGTTCAGCGCACAGATCACGGACACCGGCGGACGGCACGTCATCGAGATCCCGCCAGCCGAGTTAACTGCCGGCGACGTTCGACCCGACGAAACGTACCGGATTGCACTGCTCCCGACCCAGACCGACGGCGACAAATCGGTGACTGTTTCCGCCACGGAGCGTCGCTCACACGCCGATCCTCCCGTTCGAGAAGGTGATACGCGCACCGTCGACATCGAGAGCCTCGGTGATCAAGGTGACGGCATCGCACGCGTCGAACGAGGATACGTGGTGATCGTCCCGGAAGCAGAGAAAGGCGAACGCGTCACCATCGAGATCACGAGCACTAAGGAAAACGTTGCCTTCGGCGAGGTTCTCGCCCGCCAGGACTACTACGAGTGACGTTCTCGCCGCTGTTTGCAGTCGTTCGAAACGGTCATCGACCCACGACTGAAGTCGTGGGCTTCCTCCTTCCAGTTCTGTGAGGTGGAGGTCGACCGGACGGCCCGCTTCCCCGGTTCGGTAGCCACACCTCGCTGCAACTGCGACGGAAGGATGTTCTCTCCCTCCACAGATCGCTCGGAGGACGACGCCTCGAGTCTTCTCAGTCCCTCTCCCCGAGAACGTATGTTACGAACAGGACATTCACACCCAATGTTATCAGGTGGGTGATAAGCGACTTGCGTACCCTGACTGAACTAACATACGGCCTCTATCGAACGTATCGGTATGGGAACACACCCCGATTACGTCGAGGACGACGTCGACACCGAAACCCGCATCGAGGCCCACCTCGAGGACGCCCTCGAAGCGTGCGAGAACGACCAGGGGAAGTACCATATCCGCGAAGCGCTCGGTCTGATCCGCCTCTGACTGTGCAGGTCAGCGAAACGTCACGCCGTCCGTGCGAACGTTTGGTCCAGCCAGTCGAACGCCCGCTGGTGAAACACCGACTGGGCGGTCCCCTCGCAGTGACCGCCGGCGCCCTCCCCCTCGGTGAACTCGACGTACTGCGTCGGAACGGTGAGTGCGTCTGCGAGGTCGCGTGCTTGCACGGCGAGGCGATCGGACTCGTTGCCCGCGACGAACGTCGGACACTCGATCCGCTCGGCTCGCGACTCGAGCGTGTACGCCTGCAGTTCGCGGATATACGCGCCGAGGGAATCGAGTCCGTGGGCGGCCATCCGCGATCCGAAGTACTCCAGGGCGTGGGGATCCTCGAGGCGGGTTTCGAGCGCCGCGTCGACCTCGGCGTCGCCGGCGAGAACGGGATCGCGCAGCGACTCGGGGACGAGCTGGACCACCAGCGAGCCGAGGTCGTAGATGCCCGGGTCGGCTAGCAGCGCCGCGAGGCGGGACTCGCCGCTGGCCGCTCGCGGGGCAAGGTAGCCGCCGAAGCTCCGGCCGACCAGCGCGAGTCGGGAGTCGTCGACCGTCGGCCGCTCGAGGGCATCGTCGACGACGGGCCGGAGGACCGTCTCGTAGTCCGGGCGGAAGAAGAGCCGTTGTTCGTACAGCGCCCCGCCCTGGCCGGGACCCTCGAACAGCAGGCAGTTGTACCCCCGCTCGAGGGCGGCTCTCGCCAGCAGCGGGTAGGATTCTTCGACCGGCGAGTCGTAGCCCGGAAAGCCGATCACGGTCGGTCGCTCCCGTCCCGAGTCGTCGGGAGCGAGGAAGTAACCGGGCAGCGACATCTCCTCGAAGGGAATCTCGAGGGCTTCGCAGTGATGGTCGAACAGCAGCGCCGCCGACCGGAAACACGCCCGTTGACGCCGCCAGGCCGCCAAAAGATCCGGGTCGTCGAGGTCGTGGCGGCGAAAGTAGTACGCCGAGCGGTAGTACTCCGCCGCCCGCAGGAACGCCTCGCGGGCGCTCACCGTGTGGCCGCCGTCGCGGGCCGTCCGGGCGACGTTCTCGACTGCTTCGGCCGTCGCGAACCACTCGTCGTACCAGCTGTCGTACTCGCCTTCCTCGATCCGGTCGGCGGTCGCGAAACACTCACCCACCTCGGCACAGCCGTAGTACACCTTTCCGAGGGTTCGCTCGAACTGGCCCTCGAACTCCTCGTCGGTGAACGTTCGGGTTGACATACCCGTCGAACCACGACGTCGACGATAAACCCGACCTCCGTATCGGTCGTGTACGGTGTGATTACTAGTAGTTCGTCGAGCCTGAACGCGTGGGTGGAACCGATAGTTGTCGACAGGGTCCACCCACGAGTCATCGCTTGACGGAGTGCTACAGGTGCTCGTCGGCCCAGTTTTCGAGTTCGTTGAACACGGGACACAGCGACGCCCCGCTTTCGGTGAGCGAGTAGTAGGTGGCGATCGGTTTGTCCTCGACGCGCCGCGACACGAGCCCTGCCTCCTCGAGGTCGTCCAGTACGCGCGAGAGCGTTCGAGAGCTGGCATCCGTCGACCGCTTGAGTTCGTTAAAGCGCTTCTCGTCCGCGTCGACGAGGTCGTGGAGGATGATCAGCCGCCACTCGGAACCGATCTCGTTGACGGCCTCGATGACCGAACACGCGCTCGGGTTCTCGTCATCGTGCGAGTTCTCAGTCTCGGAATCTATCGATGACATCGGTGTTATCTGCTATCACCGTTATCGCCGAGAGTACATATAGGTTCGGTTGCGAAGTAAGTAACGTAATGAAAGTAGCTATCCAAGCGGAATCGAGTGCGGGACTCGCAGTCAGTGACCGAACCACGATCAGCTCGGAGGTGAGCGCCTGATGGTGGCATCGGGAATCGAAGCCGTCCTGCTCTTGAGCGCACGGCTCCTCTTCGGGGGCGTGATCGCGTTCATGGGACTGAACCACTTCCTCCAGCTCGAGGGGATGGCCGGCTACGCCGAGTTCAAGGGCCTCCCGGCGCCGAAGCTGTCGGTCGTGGCGTCCGGAGTGGTGCTCGTCCTGGGCGGACTCGGGATCGTCGTGGGCGCGTTCCCGCTGGTGAGCGCGCTCGCAGTCGCCGCGTTCCTCGTCGCCTCCGCGCTCCTGATGCACGACTTCTGGGCCGTCAACGAGGACCAGCAACAGGACGAACTCACCGCCTTCCTGAAGAACGTCGTCATGGCTGGCGGCGCGCTCGCGATCGCCGTCCTGACCGCCCAGAGCTGGGCGTTCAGCCTCGGTATCGGTCTCTAAACACACGGAATCCTCCCAACCAATATGATCAACACAGCCGGCATCCATCACGTTACGTCGATCGCGAGCGACCCCCAGCGGAACGTGGACTTCTACACCGATGTCCTCGGTCTGCGACTCGTCAAGAAGACCGTCAACTTCGACGATACGCACACCTACCACCTCTACTACGGGGATGAAGTGGGCACTCCGGGGACGGTTCTGACGTTCTTCCCGTTCGAGAACGGACGCCAGGGCCGCGTCGGGCGCGGCCAGACGAGCGCGACCGCGTTCGTCGTTCCCGAGGGATCGATCGAGTACTGGACCGACCGTCTGGAATCCCACGACCTCGAAGTCGACGCCCCTCGAGTTCGGTTCGACGAAACCGTCGTCCCGTTCAGAGATCACGACGGACAGCCACTCGAACTCGTGGCGGGTACGACCGACGTCGACCCGTGGGACGACGGGCCGGTTCCCGCAGAGAACGCGATCCGCGGGTTCCACGGCGTCACCCTCGAGTCGCTCGACCCCGACCAGACGGGACGGGTCCTCGAGACTCTGGGATACGAACCGGTCGAGCGGGACGGAGAGCGAACCCGGTACAGGGCATCCGGCGACCGTGCAGCGGTCGTCGACGTTCGTGAGCGCGCGGATACACCGCAGGGGCGACAGGGCGTCGGCACGGTCCACCACGTAGCGTTTCGCGTACCCGACGAGGAGACGCAACTGGAGTGGCGCGAGCGCCTCACCGACAGTGGTCTCCGTGTCACGCCACAGAAAGACCGTCAGTACTTCAAATCGATCTACTTCCGGGAACCCGGCGGTGTGCTCTTCGAGATCGCCACCGACGGACCGGGATTCGCCCGCGACGAATCCGAGGCGGAGCTCGGGACGGACCTGAAGCTGCCGCCGTGGCTCGAGAGCGACCGCGAGCGCCTCGAGGAACGCCTTCCCGAGGTAGGGTCTCCGGGACGGTAAGAGACTTAGACGAGTCGGAACAATCCGGCTAGCACGACGGCGAACAGCAGTACCGGGATTACCCGCAGCGCCACGTTCCGAACCGGGAGCAGGCGCGCCTTGTTCGACCAGTTGACGAACGAACTCACGACCTGGACCGGACCGAGGATGTCGCGTCGTCGAAGCGGTTCGGCCTGCGCCAGCGCGTCTTCGGTCCAGTCGAGAAACGAACGAATGTCGGGGTGGGAGTTGCTCTCCCGGGTGATCTCGAGGCTGAGTTCGACGTTGTACTCGAAGGCGACCTGCGTGATGTTCGCCGAGCCGATGATACAGTGGGGGTCGGGCCCGTCGCGGAGGTAGAGCTTCGCGTGCAGCCCCCGCGGTTGTTTGTACAGGTGGACCTGTCCGTGGTCGTCGAGCGCCCACAGATCGCGGGCGATGCGCGCCGAGAACTGATCCGAGGCCGGGCCGACGAGGACGTGTAACTCGTTGTCTCTCGAGCGCTCGAGAAACGAGACGAGGTCGCCCCGTATCGCGCGGTAGCCCTGGTAGGTGAAGTAGCCGCTAACGATGTACACCGTTCCGTCGCCGGCGAACAGGTCCACCAGCGCCTCCTGAACCCGCCGGTCTGACTCGTTGGTCCCCAACAGCCCGACGGTCGGGGTCGGTTCGGTGCTGACCTCGCTCATCACTACGAGCCTCAACGTAGTTCTCGGATTTATGGAAATCGGTTTCGGGTGACGTGTTACTGGGCGACCTCGAGGACGATCGGACGGTGGTCCGAGACCTGGACGTCGACGACGTCACACCGTTCGACGTCGACGGTCGGCGAGCACAGAAACAGGTCGATGCTGCGCGAGTCGATCAGCAACTCGTCGAGCGGGCGAGCCGGAATCGTCTCGCCGGGTATCCGTAGCTCGAGGCCGGCCAACTCGGCGAACGCGCCAAGCGCGTCAGGTTCGTCGTACGTGTTGAAGTCACCGGTGACGATCACGTCTCGGCCCGCCGCCCGCTCGGCGATCAGGTCGGTGAGTTCGGCCAGCTGGCGCCGCCGGGTGCGAGCGCCCAGCGAGAGGTGGACGACGAACAACACCGTGTCGGCGGTCGGTTCGGTCTCGAGGACGAGGCGTTTCCGGCCGGTCGACAGGTAGTGTGCGCGCGTCTCCGCGGCCGTCCGCGAGAGCACCGCGTTTCCGAGCTTCCCGAAAAACGGCACGGACTCGACGACGTCCCCCGTGCCGTACTTGGTGGCGACGCCGCCCTCGTAGGGCAACCCCTGTTCGTGCAGCGAGCGAACGAGTCGGCGACACTGGCCGTCGGTGCTCGTTCGATGGGAGCCGCGGTCGACCTCGAGCAGCGAGACGACGTCGGGGCGCTCGCGGTCGATTACGGAGACGAGTCGCTCGAGGGACCGCCGTTCGGCGTCGGGATCGCCGAGCACCGATCCCACTGGCGGCGGAACGTACCCCCAGAGGATGTTCTGATAGCCGAGCAAGTAACCGGCGTTACAGGAGAGAATCTTCATGGTGGTCGGACGGCGACCGGGCGTACATCGCCGAACGGTCACCGAAGCTGTCGGTATTGGTGGTACCGCCGCGCCGATGTTAAGCGTATTGCTGGTCGGCTGAAGTTCGCCCCACTCACGACGGTTTGAGCGCGAACGGGAGAACGATCATCGCGCCGGTCACGCCGAGAAAGCCGGTCACCACCAGTCCCAGCGGCGGGTCCTCCCGCGGCGATGTCACAAGCAGCGCGAACGACCCAACGCCAAGGACGGCCATCCCGAGCCCCAGCGCGAGGTCGGCCCACCGGTTCCAGGCGCCCTCGAGCGCGTGCTCGACGTTCGCGAGCCACCACTCCGACGTCTCGTCGGACCGCGTCGACGGCCGCGGGTCGCCGAAAACTGCGGTGACGGCGGTCGGACCGGCGGCGGCCAGGAGTCCGGCGACGCCGGCCGCGAACAGCGCCAGCAGGACGAACAGCGAGACGTCGCGGATCTGCGTCGCCAGAAACAACCCCACGAACGCGAGCACCGCCAGCCCCGCGCAAATACCGCGAACGGCGTCGACGAACGAGGTCCGCATACTAGTGTCTGATCGATGAACCGATATATAGGTGATCGTTCTCCGACGTCTGTTCGCGATCGCGGTCGCGCTCACTCGAGTCTGATCCGCCAGCGAGAACCGGGGTTCGCCGACGCCGACTCGGGCGCTTCGCCGATGGTCACCTCGCCGAGCCGGCCACCTGCGAACGATAGACGCCGACATTTGTCAGTCTGTCACTAACAGAAACACGATTGCGCACCGCTGAGGGTGCTACAGACGAAGAGACGCGCATTCACTCGTATTGAAATATAGACGTGTTAGGAAAGTATATGTATCTCGTTCGGCAACGCTCGAGTAGGCGGCAGTCAGCGTCAGCAACCGAAGCGCAGCTACGGCCGCCCCCGGCGAGACCGCCCGACTGCGGTCGGGTCGAGGGAGAGGCGCCGCCGACCGAGCATCGACTGACTCGCTCGGGCAGGGCCATTGCACGAGCGCATTCCCCGCTGGCGCTGACTGATGAGCTGTTCACTCGATACTCATGACGACCACCACACACGCGATCGAAACGGAGAATCTCACGAAGCGGTTCGGGACGGCGGTTGCCGTCGACGGCGTCGACCTCGCCGTCCCGGACGGCGCCGTCTACGGCTTTTTGGGTCCCAACGGGGCCGGGAAGACGACGACGATGCGGATGCTGACCACGCTCACGACCCCGACGGAGGGCAGCGCCTGGATCGAGGGAAACCCGGTCTCGGACCGGGCGGCGGTACGCGCCTCGATCGGGTACCTCCCCGAGGACCCGCCGGTGTTCGACGAACTGACCGGCCGCGAGCAGCTGACGTACTTCGCGCGACTGCGCGACCTGCCGCCGGAGGCGGCCGACCGCCGAATCGACCACTGGCTGGACCGCTTCGACATCTCGAGGGACGCCGGGAAGCGAATCGAGGACTACTCCAAGGGGATGCGCCAGAAGATCGGCCTCATCCAGGCGCTGTTACACGAACCCGCGGTGGTGTTCCTCGACGAGCCGACCAGCGGCCTCGATCCGCGGGCCGCACGAACTGTCCTCGACGTGATCGCGGAGCTGACCGACGAGGGACACACGGTGTTTCTGTCGACGCACATCCTGTCGGTCGTCGAGGAACTGGCCGACATCGTCGGGGTGCTCCACAAGGGCCGACTCGTCACGGAGGGCCGGCCGGCCGCGCTGACGGAGCAGGTCGAAAGCGGGGCCGGCTCGACGCTCGAGGACGTCTTCCTCGAGGTGACGACCGACTACCCCACCGCCGGAGCCCGTGAATGACGGTTCGACTCCGCCTTCGCACGATCGCGCTCACCGAACTCCGACGCCGGTGGCGCTCGCTGAAATCCAACACTGGACAGCTGATCGCGATCGCGTTCGTCGTCGTCATGTCGATGGCGTTCTCCATCGCCGGCCTGGCCGGGTTGTACTTCTTCGGCGCGGCGATCGCCGACGGGAGCGTCGAGACGCCGCTCGAGTGGGTCCGGATGGCGTTCGTCTACGCCTGGATCGGGATCGCCGCCTTCGGCGGCTACCGGGCGTACGCGATCGCGCTTCGCCCGGACAACGTAGACGGGTTGCTGACGACCGTCTCCCACCGCGAGGTCATCGGCGGGCTGTTGCTGGCGGAGTTACTGCTCTGGAGCGTCCCGGCCGTTCTCGTCGGAACCGTCGGCGCGACGGCGTTCGCCGTGGGGCTGCAGTCGCTCGTGGTCGTGCCGCTCGCGCTCGCCACCGTCTGTGCGGTGATCACCACGGCGCTCGTGACCGGGTTCGTCGCCGCGCTGGTGGTGAGAAACAGCGGCGTTCGCTCTCGCCTTCTCACGCGGCTTCGAACCGTCTTTTTCGTAATCCTCGGGCTCGCGTACGTGGGGCTGATCGTCACCCAGAACTTCGCGTCCGTGCTCGATCCGCTATTCCGACTGCTCTCCCCGACGCCGGTCGGGTGGTTCGGCGATCTCGCCACCGTCTGGAGCCCCGTCGGCGGATCCTCGCTTCGGGCCGGCGGCGCGCTACTCGCGTCGGTTGCGTGGCTACTCGTCGCCGCGCCGGTCCTCAGCCGTCTGGCGGCGTGGCTCTGGTACGCAGACGGCGTCTCGGTCGAACACGAGCGACCGGCGAGTCAGCCCACCGCGGAGCGGTCCAGACTCGACGGACTCGTCCCGGCGCCGCTGCTCGGCGTGATACACGCCGACTGGAAGCGGGCCCGACGAGCGCCGATCACGCTCTCGTTCTCGCTGTACCCGCTCATCGTCCTGGTCGGCCCGGTGACGACGACGGTACAGACCGGCGAGGTCGGGGGAACGCTCCCCCTGTGGGTGACGCTGTGCGGGGCGTGGATCGCGGGCTCGCTCTTCTCGCTCAACGTCCTCGGCACCCAGGGGGCGACGCTCCCCGTGACGCTGCTCGGAACCGGCCCGGGCAGGGCCCTCGTCGGCGGCCACGCCCTTGCCGGCGTACTCCTCTGTACGCCGGTTACCGTCGCCACCGTGATCGGTCTCGGGATCGTGAGCCCCCTCTCGACGGGGACGCTCGCCGTCCTCGGGGTCGCGGCGCTGGTTCTCTGCGTGAGCGCTGGGTTCATCGCCTCCGGGATCGGCACCGTCTTCCCCCGGTTCGAGGCGGTGAGCGTCTCTCGAAGCACGAAAGCGATCGTACCGAGTACGATCGCCTTCGGCGTCTACTCGCTGGTGCTCGTCGTAGTCGCGCTGCCGGTGATCCTCGGCTCGTCGACCGTCGTCGGCCACTGGGTGGCGTCCGTCTTCGACGTCAGTACGCTCGCCGTGAGCGTTGTCGGCCTCGCACTCACGACCGCCCTCGCCGTCGGTGCCGGCGGCGCCTCCGCGTTTCTCTCGATTCGACACGTCGAGTCCTACCGGCTCGGCTGACCCGGCCCTAGCCCAGCCGGTGATTCCGGTTACCGACGGCCGTCGCTGACGTCCTGAACATCCTGTTGCTGACCGGACTCGTTCTCCTCGTGTTCTGACGCCCAGTGGACAGCAGGTGGTGGCTTACGGCCGTTCCCGCGCTGCAAACCGGTCGTTGTGTCGCGGTAGGGACTCGATTACAAACTGCCACTCCGTCCCACACGGAGGTATGGGCGAGTCATTCACCTCCTCCGAAACCTGCCCCTGGTGTACTAACCCCATCACGACCGACGACGGCGTCGACGTCGGCCCGCCGCCGTTCGCCGGCACCGACACCCACCGCTGGACGCTCCACCGCACCTGCGTCGCCGAGTGGCACGCCTTCGCCGAACAGCTCCACCGCCTCTCGCGCATCGGTGCCGGCCGCACGCTCGTCGAGTATCCCAAAAATCACGGCGCCGACGAACTCCTCGAGCGAGCGGCCGCGCCAGACGGTCGGTGAAAATCGGCGGCGTCCACGCGCGTCGACCTCGTGGCGACCCGCAGGTGTTCTGGTCCCAGCCCGGATCGGCGCCGACAACGCTTTTCCCGTGGTAGTGATAGCGTACCGGTATGCACCGCCGACAGTTTCTCGCCGCCTCGTCGAGCGGTCTCGCGGTCGCTCCCGTCCTCGGCGGCTGTCTCGGCGACTCGGGGACCGACGACGACGCGCCGGCGGGGCGGCTCGAGCCGCTGGGTCACGAACTCGGCGACGACTCACCGATGTACACCTACGGCCACGTCAGCCGCGACGGCCAGTGGGGCATCCTGGGCGGCTTTCCCTCGGCCGGGAGCACCGTCACCAGCACGTTGGTCGACCTCTCTGATCTCGAGGAGCCGACGGCGGCCCACCGCCTCGAGTCGTCGAACGAGGCGACGCGGTCGAACGACGTCAAGTTCGACGCGCTGCGCGAGGGAGTGTACTACCGGTCCCAGGAAGCCAACGACGACTCGGGTCTGCAGGGAATCGAGGTGGTCGACTTCGGCTGGGACGCCGGGACGCCCGACTCGCCCGAAACGATCGGGCGCCTCGAGACGCCGAACACGGGCGTCCACCGGCTCACCGCACACCCCGAGGAGCCGGTCCTCTACCTGGTCGACCTCCACCCGGAGACGGACGTCGGCGTGCTCACGGTCGACGTGAGCGAGCCAGCGACACCGGAACTCGTCGACGCCGTCGGTCCGGCGGGTGCCTGCCACGACGTCGAGTACGACCCCGCCCGGAACCTCCTTCACGCCGCCTACATCATGGGGCCGAACGAGGGGTACGTGATCTACGACCTCGAGAACCCACTTCACCCGACCGTCCACGGCCAGTTCCGCTACGCCGAGCACCCGGAGTACACGGAGATCGGCGAACCGGGATTCGAGCGCTGTCACCAGGCCCACCCCGACCCCGACCGCGAACTCGCGATTATCGGCGACGAAACGGAGGTCGGCGTTCCGGGGGGGAAACACGTCTTCGACATCGGGTGGGACGAGGGGTCGCTCGAGGAGCCGGAACCGATCGGGTTCACCCACGCCCCCGACGCTCGAGAGATGGACCAGACGGAGGCGTTCTGGTGGACGGCACACTTTCACGACGTCGTCCACACCGACGGCGAGGCGTTGCTCGTCGACGGGGGGTATCGCCAGGGGGCCTGGGTCTGTAATCTCACCGAGCCGCGCGAGCCGGTGGCGACCGAACGCTACGCGACCACCGACGGTGCGGATCGAGCCCCCGACCACTCGACCGATACCCCCGCACCCGCCTCGCCACCGTTCGCCTGGAGCGCGGTGTACAACCGCGAGCGCGAGTTCGTCTTCGTCAGCGACAGCGTGACCGGCGCGTACACGTTCGAACTCTCCGCAGCCCCAGCCCGCGGTGATGACGGGGGCGGTCCCGATGGCCACTACGACGTGGACGATTGACATCCTCCCCGCCCTGAAGGGCGAGGATTCCCGAGCGTTGGGATATTAAGATTTGCAGTCCACCACCTCAGCCTGCGGTTGGAATCCGTAGGAGAGGTCATACAGGTAGACTCCGGGCTGTGCCAACCAGCCGGTACTCCTATCCCCAGCCAAACTGGCCGAAGACTCGGAGTTACTTTCATTCAAGTCGAGACGGATGTTCTCCGCCCCGTTCACGTCAGCATTGAACGCGGCATCGTGTTCGTCACACACGTACAGGCCGCGTTCAACCCGCTGACCCTCATCTTCCGTACCACAAACGGAACACGTCTTGCTGGTATCGCGCTCTGGTACCGTCTCCATCTCAATGCCCTCGAACTTCGCCTTGTATTCGAGGATGTTTGTGAAGCGGTCGAACGCCCACCCGTGCAGGTCGAGGTTGCCGTGTTTACCCCAGTTCTTCGACTCGCCGTTCTCGTCTTCACGCACGCCGTTGAGCTTCCCGATATTGATTCGCCCTACCTCTTTCTCGATACACCGTTCGACGATGTGCTTGGCAAGGGCGTGGAAGAAGTGCGTTCGGCGTTCCGACCACTTACGGTGTAGCCGAGTGGCCCGTTCACCACCGCTGTCATCGCATGTGGCGATCTCTTTCGGGAAGTAGTAGCCGTCCTGTTTTAGGCGGTTGCCGGGGTACAGGTCGGCTTCTTCCGTACTGTATGCGACGGCGGCGAAGTTGCAGATACCGAGGTCGATACCCGCCGTCTCGGTACCGGGCGCGTCGGGCGTCTCCACGTCGTGTTTGCAGACGAGGTGGAGTTCCCACCGCTCCTTCGCAGTGTCGTAGACGGCGCGAACTTGCTGGATGTTCTCGATGGTGACTTCGGGACGCGTCTCGTATTCGACGAGAATGTACTCCCAGTCGCGCGGGTGGTCTTTGTGGTTTGCGCCTTTCGACAATCGAACGCGGTTGTGCTTCTCGTCGTCTCGAATGCCTTTCTGCTTCCACGTCACCGTACTTCGTGGGTGTTCGTCGTGGACACGATTGCCCTCGTCGTCGTAGTAGTTGCGTTTGCGGTAGCCAGGCGGATTCGCTCGACTGTCCGACTTGCGTTTGCCGTACCACGAGGTGAAGGCTTCAGCGAGTTCCTCCAGAACGCGCTGACTGGACTGCGAGTGTAGTCCCTTGTATTTTGGATGGGTCTTCAACTCGGTTTTCAAGTCGGCGTCGTCGGGAATCTCACCCGTGTCCTCCCAGACTTGCCGGGAGTGGTAGTTTGCGACGTTCCACAACTTGCTGGCACTCCACGCGTGCAGGTCGAGCATCCGCTCCACTTGCGAGTGGTTGCGAATTTTCGCTCGGTGGGTGCGGTGGACGTGCATTCTCGGAACGTCTCCATAACTGGTTATGATATGGTATATTGTAACGTTTCGGGTTTCGTCGTGGAATATCCAGCAATGCTACTGTCGGTGGGTTGCGTCAGCCAGGGACGGCGCGTATCCCCGCGCTAAAGCGCGAGGTTTTGCGCCTGTTCATCCCATAACGGCGGGTGTGCGTCCCATCGCACTGGTCCTCTCTACAGAAGATATGTTCTTCAATACATTCGATAAAAGTATATTCTCGGTCGACGATATATAAAAGCTCGACACGTGAAGAGTACCTCGTATCCAATAGCGTGACTGTCTTCTGAATACGATGTTCAAGTCATCCGTCAGTCGCCGGGCGTTCCTTACGGCGACAGGAAGTACAGCGCTCCTCTCAGCGGCCCAGACCGTCTCCGCCTCGAGCGGCGTCTCCCGGTACGACTATCCTCTCATGGCCGGCACCCAGTTCGAGACGGACGTCTACGTTATCGACTCCGGAAAGGCCGGGCCGACGGGCTTCATCGTCGGCGGCCAGCACGGCATCGAACCCGAAGGCTGGAGGGCAGCCCACAGGCTCCGCGAGCTGGTCCCCCGCGAGGGGAAGGTCGTCATCCTCCCGGAGGCCGACCGCACGGCGATCGCCGACACCACCTACAGCGGCCGTGGCGGCAACCTCAACCGCCACTGGCCGTCCGGATCGCGGCCGAGTTCGCGGCTGGCGCGAGCGATCTGGAACGAACTCGAGTCGTACGACCCCGACGTCGTCCTCGACCTGCACAGTTCGATGGGTATCTACGGTGGCTCTCCCTCGGGCGTCGGCCAGGCGATCTTCCCGACGCCGAACGCTCGCAGCGGCGCAGACGACGTCATCAGAGAGCTCAACGACCGGCACGTCCGGCCGGCCGGCTACGGCGGTGACGCCCTGTTCACCCGCGGGAACGACCAGACGGGTGCGAACCCGCTGCTCTCGCACAAGGTCGGCGGCGATACGAACGCCGTCGGGTTCCTCTTCGAGACCTCGCGATCGGTGGGTACGCCCCATCTCAGAACGGAGTGGACGTACTGGGCCTGCCGCAAGCTGGTCCGTCGCGGCGGCCTCGTCCTGCAGGGGTAGGCGAACGGCGGGACGGCATCGCTCACTCCGGTTCGACCACCCGAATCCGAACACACCGGCTCAGATCTCTGCGAACCTGCGAATCGCCTCGGCGCTCGTCTCGATCCCGTTTCTGAAACAGTCGAGGTCCAGGTGTTCGTTCGGGGAGTGATTGCCCTGATCGGGGTTCGCGTAGGGGACGACGACCACCGGCACGTCCGCGAGTTCGGGCACCTCCCTGAAGTACGCCGCGGGCAGGCTGCCGCCGAGGACCGGGAACACCACCGGCGACTGCCCCCAGACGGCGGCGAGCGCCTCCTCGACCGGTTCGGCGGCCGGCGCCTCGAGCGGCGTCTTCAGCGGGGGGAACGTTCCCTGCTTCGTGATCTCGACGTCCGGATGTCTCGCGGTGACGTGAGCGCGCACGGCCTCGAACACCTCGTCTGGGTCCTGGTTCGGCACCAGCCGGCAGTCGAGTTTCGCCGTCGCCCGCGAGGGGAGCACCGTCTTCATCCCGTCGCCCTGGTAGCCCGAGGACAGGCCGTTGATCGTCAGCGTCGGGTGGAGCAACAGCCGCTCGTAGTACGGGCGGTCGGACGCGAGGTGTGAAAGCTCGAGTTCGGCCCTGATCGCGTCTTCGTCGACCGGAATGTTCTCGACGGTTCGACGGTCGCTGTCGGTGACATCGATCCCGTCGTGAAAGCCCTCGACGGTGATCTCGTCGCCCTCGCGCATCGACGAGAGCAACGCCACGAGTTCCGTCGCCGCGTTCGGCACCGGCCCACCGAAGTTCCCCGAGTGGAGGTCGGTTCTCGCGGTTCGGAGGTCGAGTTGAAACGAGAGGATACCCTTGTTCCCGTAGGCGATCAGCGGCCGCTGTGAGCGCGCGCCGGATCCCCCCGCCGCGTCCGTCGCCGACCCGAACATCGGACCGTCGGCGACGTAGACGAGATCGGCATCGGTGATCTCGGCGGGCTCGTCGGACAGGTACTCGCGGAACCCCGCGCTCCCGCTTTCCTCGCCGCCGTCGAGCAGGAGCTTGACGTTCACGTCGGGGTAGGCGTCGGCTTCGCGGAGCGCGTGGACGGCGAAGACGTGTGCGCTGAACTGGCCCTTGTTATCCCCGGCGCCGCGGGCGTAGATACTGCCGTCTCTGACCGTCGGCTCGAACGGGGGCGACTCCCACTCGGCGTCGTCACCCGACGGCTGGACGTCGTAGTGGCCGTAAAAGAGCAACGTGGGTGCCGCCTCGTCGACGACGTGCTCCGCGTAGACGACCGGATACCGGCTCGTTTCGACCTGCGTGACGCCCTCGAAACCGAACTCCGAGAGCGTGTCACAGACGAGGGCGGGGGCAACGTCCATTCCCTCACCCGTCGTACTGACGCTCGGCTGGCGCAACAAATCGAACAGCGCAGCGCGATACCGCTCGAAACCGTCCTCGACCGCATCCGTGACATCTGCTGCCATACCGCCACTTCACAGCGAGGGGTATCCGTGTTACGGGAGGCGGCAAGATGACCCGCGCCCGTCTCCGTCGCCCGCTCGAGCGGCGGGAGATCTGCCCACCGTTTTCGGCGACAAGGACTTGACCGTCCCGTTCGTCCGGTCGTCCTAATGGACCGTAGGATTCCGTCCGTCTCCGCCGCTACTGCGAGACGGACGATTCTCGCACTCGGTCTCCTGTACGTGGCCCTTGCCGTCGCCAGAGCGGTCGTCCAGGTCGTCAATGCGGCACCGATCGCGAGCATTCTGACGATTTCCGGCGTTATCGGCGTTCCCGGTCTCGTCCTCCTCGTCGGCGGGTACCGGCTGTCAGAGATGGACATCCGTCCCGAGTTTTACCAGACGGTCGCTCGGTGGTGTCTGGGTGGGCTCGGAGTGATACTCGGCGTGCTGGTCTTGCTTCAGATCCTGACCGTCGGAGGCATTCCCGATCCAAATCGAACTTACCCCGTCTTCACTGCACTCGGTAGTACCGCGGGTTTCGGCGTCGGAATCTACGCCGCCCAGGCTCGGACCCAGGCCCGCGAGGTGGAACTGCGAAACCGGGAGCTGCGACGGGCACAGCGCGAACTCGAGGATACCATAAACCGACTCCGGACGTCCAACGACCGCCTCGAGCAGTTCGCGTACGCAGCGTCTCACGACCTGCAGGAACCGCTCCGGATGGTCTCGAGCTACCTGCGGCTGATCGACCAGCGCTACGACGATGCACTCGACGAAGACGGGAGGGAGTTCCTCGCGTTCGCCGTCGACGGCGCCGACCGGATGCGTGCGATGATACACGGCCTCCTGGATTACTCGCGCATCGAAAGCCAGGGAGAGCCGTTCACGTCCGTCGATCTCGAGGCGGTCTTCGACGACGTGCGTGCCGACTACCGGATGCTAATCGCCGAGACCGGTGCGCGGGTTACGACGGACCCGCTTCCGCGCGTCGAAGGCGATGAAAGTCAGCTTCGACAGGTGTTCCAGAACCTGCTGAGTAACGCGATTCAGTACAGCGGTGAAGAGCCCCCGATCGTCCACGTACGCGCCGAACGGAGGGGATCGGAGTGGCTCCTCTCGGTTCGCGACGAGGGGATCGGCATCGACCCGCAGGATTCGGATCGGATCTTCGAGTTGTTCGACAGGCTCCACAGTCGCGACGAGTACGCCGGGACGGGGATCGGACTCGCACTGTGTGAGCGGATCGTCGAACGACACGGGGGTACGATCTGGGTCGACTCCGACCGCGGCGAGGGAGCGACGGTTTTCTTCACCCTTCCTGTCTCGGTGGCTGATAGTCCGCGGGGATAACAGCGCACGTTATCGCGCCCGGGGGCTAGAGACGCTGCATGGTCGGCCATCGGGAGAAGCCAGCAGCCGATATCCTGCTGGTAGAAGACAACCCGGGGGACGTCCGGTTGATCGAGGACGCCTTCTCGCAGGGATCGACGAACAGCACGCTACACGTCGTCACCGACGGGAAGCAGGCGCTCGACTTCCTCAACCGCCAGGGATCGTACGCGAACGCGACGCGACCGGATCTCGTCCTCCTCGATTTGAACGTCCCGAGGGTGAGCGGGTTCGACGTCCTCGCTCGGATCCGAGCCGAGCACGCCCTGTCGACGCTTCCGGTGATCGTCCTCACCGGATCGCGCTCGGCCGACGACGTCGCACTGAGTTACCGACTCCACGCGAACGCGTACGTCACGAAGCCGCCGGACCCTCGAGCGCTGGCCCGGCTCGTACGCACGCTCGAGGAGTTCTGGTTGACCGTGGTCGAACTCCCGACGGGGGGGCGCTAACGATGGAACAAACCGAGGCGATTCGGCTCTTGCTCATCGAGGACAACCCGGGGGATGCGAGGTACATCCAGGAGTTGCTCCGTGACTCGACGGAGCTGTCCGATCGCGTCACCGGACTGGGGGACGGTCTCGGACGCTCGAGCACCGACCGCGAGTGGGGAACGCCGTCTCTCGAACGGGATGCCCGCCTGAGCGACGCCCTCGAGCGACTCGACTCCGAGCGCTTCGACGCCGTCCTGCTCGATCTCGACCTGCCCGATAGCACCGGGCTGGAGACCCTGTCAACGGCTCTCGAGCACACCGACACACCGGTCGTCGTTCTGACGGGTCTGGCCGACCACGAGACCGGCATCAACGCCTTACACCGGGGGGCGTCCGAGTACCTCGTCAAAGACGAGATCAACGGTGATCTGCTCGTTCGAACGGTGTATCACTCGATAGAGCGACGTGAACACGAGCGAGAGCAGAAGCTGTTCGAGACGCTCGTCACGGAGTCGGCCGACCTCAACGCGATCCTCTCGCCGGACGGGACGGTGCAGTACGTCACGCCCTCAGTGGCACACGTCCTCGGCTACGCACCCGCGGACCTCACCGACGAGAGCGTCTTCGCGTTGATCCACCCGGACGATCGAGAGGTCGCGACCGACGCCTTACACACGGTGGTCACGAACGGCTCGTCCTCGGCGGTCGAGTTCCGCGTCAGAAACGCCGACGGGGCGTGGACGGTTCTCGAGGCCCGCAGCCGGAACTTACTCGAGGACACTCTCGTCAACGGTATCGTGGTGTACGCGCGAGACATCACGGCGCGAAGGCGACGCGAACGCAAGATCGAACGGCAACGCGAGCGACTCGCCAGCCTCAACCACCTGAGCGACGTCGTCCACCGGATCACCGACGCGGCGATCGAGCGGTCCACGCGCGAGGAGATCGAGTACGCGGTGTGTGAACAGCTCACCGCGTCCGACTCCTACCTGTTCGCGTGGATCGGCGAGGTCGACGCGAGAACCCAGACGGTGATTCCCCGGGTCGAAGTGAACACCGGCGAGTATCTCGAGGAGGTTACGGTCTCGGTGGATTCGACGGATCCACGGAGCGAGGGACCCACCGGGCGGGCCGTTCGTACGCGGACAGTGCAGGTGTCGAACGACACGTGGGAAGACCCGACGTACGAACCGTGGAGCGAGCAGGCCACAAAGCACGGCCACCGATCGTCGGCGGCGATTCCGATCGTCCACGCCGAGACGCTGTACGGCGTGTTGAACGTGTACGCAGCCCGACCTGGAGCGTTCGAAGCGGAAGAACAGCGCGTGATCGGCCAGCTCGGCGAGATCGTCGGTCACGCGATCGCCGCGGTCGATCGGAAACAGGCGCTGACCGGCGACGAGGTCGTCGAAATCCAACTCGAGATCGGCCGCGTGTTCGACGCGAGCGACGGGTCGCTCGACGAGCCGGTACAGATCGACCGCGTCGTGCCCGTCGGCGACGGCGAGTTTCTCGGTTACGGGGTCGCAACCAGAGAGGCGACCAAGGCGCTTCAGACCAGTCTCCGCTCGCTGGATGGGTGGGACGGCCTGGAATTCGTCGGAACGGAGCCAGCCAGTTTCCGAATCCGCTGGTCGGAGCCGTCGGTCCACTCGACGATCGCCTCCTACGACGGCCACGTCAAAAGCGGCGTTTTCGAGAACGAGGAGTACCTGCTGACCGTCCACCTCACCCCCGGAACCGACATCCGGGAGCTACTGGAGGCGCTCCAGCGCCACCACCCCGCCGCGAAGGTCATGTCGAAACGCCAGCTACGCCGCACCGAGAGCCCGTCGCGCTGGCACGAGCACGGGGTGATGGAGCAGTTGACCGATCGACAGCGACTGGCGCTCGAGGTGGCGTACTTCTCGGGATACTTCGAGTGGCCTCGTGCGACCGAGGGGAAGGCGGTCGCTAGCTCGCTCGACATCTCGCCGCCGACGTTCTCCCAGCACCTTCGGATCGCCGAGCGGAAAGTGTTCGAAGCCCTCCTCGAGACGGATTCGCCGGCTGAGTGAGCGCCCCACAGAGCGGGAGACGAGAGCGAAATTACCGTAACGTCCAGTATGCGAAGCTCGACGTTCACCACCAGACACTCAATATATTATTGATTTTATGGAGACATTCAACACACACGGTCGCTAATCTCTGCTAATTTGCATTGATTACAAAAACATTCACGTTGTCGGAGTCTGAACCCAGTACCGAAGCGACTGCAACCAGGACGGGGAACATCGGGGGGTGATGTGACTGTTCTGGTGTGTGACGAGAGCCCAACCGAGAGCGTCGAAACCGCACCCCACACCGGATTCGGACGGGGGCAGTCGACGCTTTCGACCCAGCGGCTCGAGACGAAGACACCAACCCGAGAACAGATGACCGACAACAGTTCAGCGTACGAGGCGTTCTGTCCAGTGTGCGAGCAAATCCAGGAGGTACAGCGGACAGTCAGTTGGCAAGCCGATCTCTGTACGGTTTGTGGCTCCGACGTCGAATCCGAGGAGTGACGGTCACAGTCCGATGATTCGAGTATCAGACAACGTTTCGGATCGATCCGCTGACCACGGATCTGCTGGCGCCAATCCGACCGAAACCACCACAGGCTTCGGCGGCGAAGCGAGGGTATGGACGGCGACCGCGAGCGAAACACGCAACCAGACTACTCCTGTCTCGACACACCGCGAGGGCTGGTCGTAGGCGGCGTCAGCAGCGACGTCGGGAAGACCGTGGCGACGCTCGTCGCGATCACCGCCCTCGAGCGGGCGGGTTACGAAGTGCAACCGGCGAAGGCCGGCCCCGACTTCATCGACCCGAGCCACCACGAGGCCGTTGCGGGTCGCCCCTCACGAACGCTCGACCCCTGGCTCTGCGGCGTCGACGGGATGCGTCGGAACTACGCTCGCGGCGAGGGTGACCTCTGTCTCGTCGAGGGGATGATGGGGCTGTACGACGGCGACGTCTCGAGTACCGCCGCGGTGGCCGCGGCGCTCGAACTCCCCGTCGTGCTCGTCGTCGACGCGTACGCGGGCATGGAGAGCGTCGCGGCGACGGCGCTCGGATTTCAGGCGTACGCCGACGAGTGCGACGCCGGGGTCGAGGTCGCGGGAATCATCGCCCAGCGAGCCCACGGCGGCCGCCACGAGCGCGGAATCCGCGAGGCGCTCCCGGAGAGCCTCGAGTACCTCGGCCGGATCCCGCCGCTCGAGGACCTCGAGATCCCGGATCGCCACCTCGGACTCCACATGGGGTCGGAGGCGGAGCTGCCGACGGAGGCGCTGGCCGAGGCCGGCGAACACCTCGACGGGGAGCGGCTCGCAGCGCTCGCGGAGACGCCCACCACCGTCCCGACAGTCGCGCAGGCCGAGACGACGGGGGCCCGCATCGCCGTCGCCGACGACGGCGCCTTCTGCTTTCGCTACCCTGCCACGCTCGAGCGGTTTCGCGAACGGGGAACCCTCGTCCCCTTCTCCCCGGTCGCGGGCGATCCCGTTCCGGAGTGCGACGGCGTCTACGTGCCGGGGGGCTACCCGGAACGGTACGCCGCGGAACTCGAGGCCGCCGGAACGCTCGACGCACTGGGCGAACTAGCGAGCGACGGCTTACCCGTCCTCGGGGAGTGTGGCGGGCTGATGGCGATGGGGCAGTCGGTGACGACCGGGGACGACGATCGATACCGAATGGCCGGCATCCTCCCCGTCGACGTGACGATGCACGACCGGTACCGGGCGCTCGACCACGTCGAACTCGCGGCGACGACCGACACGCTCACCGCCCGCGCGGGCGAGCGGTTGCGGGGCCACGAGTTCCACTACTCGAGTACCGACGTCGACGGCGACGCGCGGTTCGCCTTCGAGGTAGTTCGCGGAACGGGACTCGACGGCTCCCACGACGGGGTCCGCGAGTACGCCTCGCTCGGAACCTACGCGCACGTCCACCCCGAAAGCGGCGCTTTCGATCGCTTCCTCGAGGTCGTCTCCGCGTGACCGGCTCACTCCTCGCGTGTCGTCCCGGCGGCGAACTCGTAGGTCGCGATTTCGCTAGAGTCACACACTCGACACCGATCGGGTGCAGCGTCGAACTTCGAACCGCAGTGGCGACACTCGTGGAGCACGCCGTCGCCCGCGCTCTCCGGCTCGCTCGTCAACCCGAGAAATCCGGGCAGGAGGTCATCGAAGGCCATCGTGCACCCGAACAGCGGCGGATTCGGTCGACTCGAGAGCGGGCCGGTCCGTCGGTCGCGCTCGCTCGGTACACCGTTCGCCACCCCTGCCCACAGTTCCCATACGCCACATTGGTCCGCCTTCGAATATATACTTCTGTCAGTTCTCGAACGGTGAGAGCGATCGAGACGCTCCAAAAGCGGTGGGTTCCACCGGTCGATCACTTCAGAAGCGAGACCAGCACGAGAACGAGGCCGCTCGAGACGATCGCCGCCTGAATGAGTCCGGCCGAGAGGATCGAGGTGCTGAAGACGAGATAGAGGAGACCCCCACAGACCGCGCCGGCGCCGATGATCCCGAGCGGGCCCGCATCGTCTTCATCCCGTTGCCGTACTTCGGGGCGGATTCGATGACCGCCGCGGTCGCCTCCAGGTGTGCGTGGGCGCAGGTCCAGGATTCGAATCCCGGTGCGTACTGGGACTGGCACGCGGCGGTTATCGGCGAACAGGGCGAACGGAACTCGGGGTGGGCGTCGGCCGACAGCCTCCTCGAGATCACGCGCTCGGTCGACGACGTCGACGCCGATGCTCTCGAGGCGTGCTTCGACGAACGAGGCTCGACGTACGAGGGGGAGATCGAGGCCGACGCCGAGCAGGCCCGTTCGTTCGGTATTTCGGGGCGCCGACGTTCGTCGTCGTCGACCCGGAGTCCGGTGCGGCGGGAACGCTCGCCGGCGCACAACCGGCCGAACGCTTCGACGAGGCCATCGAGCGGATCGAGAACGCCGACTAGACCATCCCGACTTGCAGCGGCATGTGTGACCTTGATTGAAACGAGCGGTGGAGTCGGATTGTGATGTCGTTACAAGACCTGCCACACGCCGACGACGAGATGCACGAGTGCATAGACAACTGCCTCGAGGCCGCACAGGCCTGCGAGTGGTGTGCGGACGCCTGCGCTGAGGAGGACGAGGACATGGCCGAGTGCATCCGCCTCTGTCGCGACGTGGCGGACCTCACCACGCTCCACGCGCGGTTCATGGCCCGCGATTCGGCCTATCACGCCGACCTGGCGGCGGTCTGTGCCGACGCCTGCGAGGCGTGTGCAGAGGAGTGCGCTCGCCACGACCACGACCACTGCCAGGTGTGTGCCGAGGTCGTCTCGGAGTGCGCGGAGACCTGCCGGGCGATGGCCAGCCACTGATCGAGGCGCCAGCGGCTGCAAACCGGTGACCGGCCGGGCGAAGCGGTACCCAGTGTTATCATGTCAACAGAAACACGGACGAAGACCTGGTTCGGACTGCACGAGCGCGTCAAACCGCTGGTGCAGGCTGGCGTCGTACTCGGGGTCGGACTGGGGGGTTTCTTCGACGGAATCGTATTGCACCAGATTCTCCAGACACATCACATGCTGTCGGCCAGGACCGACACGACGGAGCTCGGCGACTTGCAGCTGAACATCATCGCGGACGGGCTCTTTCACGCCGGGACGCTGCTCTTCACGATTCTGGGAGTCGTCCTGCTCGTCCGCGCGTGGCGACGTCGGGACGTCCCCCCGTCCGGGAGAGTGCTCGCGGGGTCGGCGCTCGCCGGCTGGGGCCTGTTCAACCTCCTCGAGGGGATCGTCAACCACCACCTCCTGGAGCTTCACCGCGTCTGGCCGGAGGGTCCCGGCGGCGCCCTCGTCTGGGACGTGGGATTCCTGCTGTCGGGCGTCCTCTTCCTCGTCGGTGGATACGCGGTCGTCCGGAGCGACGACGCGGCGAAACCCGACGCTCGTGACGAGGACGTTCCGAAAGAACGGGCCGAGGAACTCTAGTTCGCCGCGCAGTTGTTCGGTCCGAGTTCGAGGTCCGCCGCGTCGTCGGTCAGCGGCTCCTTTCCCCAGTTGATCGCCTTGATCTGGTTGTAGTTCGCCGGCTCGTCGGAGAGCCCGTCGACGATCGCCTGCACGAAGGCCTCGCGGTCGTCCATTCCGAACAGGTCGTTTTCCGACTCGAGGTCGCCGATCGTCGTCGCCAGCGGGCGGATCTCCTCGTCGCTGAAGTGGCCCGGCAGGACGACCGTGTCGCCGTCGCACTCCTCGAGGCGGTCGAGGCTGTCGAACAGTTCGCTCGCCCCCTCGCGAACGTCGGTTTCGTCGCTCCCCTCGAGGTCGGGACGACCCACGCTGCGGATGAACAGCGTGTCCCCCGACAGGAGCCCGCCTCCCCACGCGAGCGAGACGCTGCCGGGCGTGTGGCCGGGCGTGTAGACGACCTCGAGAGAGCGCTCGCCGACGGTGATGGTATCGCCGTCCTCGATCGCGGAGTAGTCCTCGAGTTCGCCCTCGTCGGCCGGGTGCAGGTGGTACGGCACGTCGAGTTCGTAGGCGAGGAGCGGCGCGCCGCTGACGTGATCGGCGTGGGCGTGGGTGTCGATCGCGGCGACGATCTCGAGGTCGCGCTCGGCGGCGAATGACCGGTACTCGTCGACGTACAGGCTGGGGTCGACGATGGCGGCCTCACCCTCGTCCGCGACGAGGTAGGAGAGACAGCCGGTGCCGGGACGGACGATCTGGGTCACGCCCTCGACGTCGACATCGTAGGCGACGTGAACCTGTCCCCAGCCGTTCATGCCGTCGCCGACCGACCGTGCGTCGTAGCCACGGTCTCGCAGGAACGATGCGGCACGCGCCGAGGTTACGCCGGCGACGCAGATGACGGCGATCTCCTTGTCCTTCGGAATCTCGTCGAGAGAGGACTCGAGACCCTCGAAGTTCTCCTCAAGGAGCTCGTCGTAGATCGGGAGGTTGTGGCTGTCGTCGACCCGCCACTCCTCGTAGTCGTCCTCGTTGCGGACGTCGAGGATGAACAGCTCCTCGTCGTCGCGGCGGGCCGCGAGTTCGTCCGGGTCCATCGTCGGCTTCGCCTGATCTGTCTTGCTCATACTCCCCATTTCTACACACGAAAAGTTAAATCTGATGGTGGCACAAGCAGCCGGATTCGCGTCGGTTAGTCGCCGATCAGCTCGCCGCGTTGCGTCCCGACGCAGCGAAACCGTCGCTCCGGTAGAAGGTCTTCGGGGGACGGACTCGAGTACCGCTCGCCAGTATCCTGTCCGCTGCTGTATCCGTTCGTCGATCCCCGGAACCGGCGCCCGCCCGGCCCGGTTCTCCGTGACTATATTGCACACTACTCACACAGTCCTTAAGGCGGCACGGCCCGTACGAGGAAACGATGTCAACTGATGCATACAGCGACCCTGGCGACCAGCCGATCGACGAGCCGGTCTACATCGAGAGCGCGGACCACCTCGAGACCGTCGTCGCCGACCACGACGTCGTTCTCGTGGACTTCTTCGCAACCTGGTGTGGCCCGTGCCAGATGCTCGACCCGATCCTTCGAGGACTGGCGAGCGACACCGACGCGGTGATCGCGAAGGTCGACGTCGACGACCACCAGCTGCTCGCCGGCGAGTACGGCGTGCGGGGCGTTCCGACGCTGCTGCTGTTCGCCGACGGCGAGCAGGTCGAACAGCACGTCGGCGCGCTGCCGGCCGACCAGCTGCGGCGACTGATCGAGGGATACACGACCGAATGAGCGGGGACACCCACGATGTCGTGATCGTCGGCTCCGGCATCGCCGGGCTCTCGGCGGCGGTGTACGCCGCGCGAGCCGACCTCGAGCCGCTGGTTCTCGAGAGGCCCGGACCGGGCGGCCAGCTGACGCTGACGACCGACGTCGACCGGTTTCTCGACGTGTTCCGCGAGAGGTGAGGCGGCGAAAGCGCACAGACACTCGACTACTCGAGACCCGACCGAGCAGCATCCGGTGTCGCGATCCGCCACGGGTGGTGTTCTCTGCTGGCCTCGAACCCTGACGTCGCGTTCGGCACCGAAAGTATTTGTCGACGGGCAAGGGGCTTGACAGTATGACCGAGAAGAGCCCCGAAGAACGGCGCCGACGGGCCAGCGAGTACAACCTCGGTGCGGCGACGTACAAGCCCCGTCAGTTCGTCGACGAACTTCGCGAGGCGGGGCTGGCGTTCGGCCTGATTATCGTCGCCGCCGGACTGTTTCTGGTCGTCGACGGGCTGGTCACCTACGGGATTCTGACGGCGGCTCTCGGCGTCGTGATGATCGGCATCGCGGCGTTCGTCACGGTCCCGAGAACGGAGCGACGGCTGATGCACATCCAGCACACCGGCGAGGACACCCTCCGATTCGACCTCGAGGTCTTCGAGCACGAACACGAAGCGCCGCGTGCGAGCCACGAGTACGAACTCCCCGCCGGCGAGCGCGCCGTGTACCCCGACTCCTACGAACCGGACACGAGCTACACGATCTCGGTCGCACTGGAGGGTGGTGAGGAGATGCGGACGACTGCCACGCCGGTTCGGTCGTCCGCCGACACGCCGGCGGGGTTCGCCGTCGAAATCGATCGCACGGGCGTTCGAACCCGGCGGTGGACGGCCGAAGACGGCGACGCGACCGCGGGGACGCCCCACGAACTCTTCTTACAGTAGTCGTTTCAGTTGGGGTGGCCGACCAGTACAGCCAAAAGGAACCCGTGAGATAAGCGACGTATGGCCGCGATCGAACTCGAGGGGCTCACCAAGGATTACGGCGACGTGCTTGCCGCCGACGACCTGACGCTCCGGGTCGAAACCGGCGAGATATTCGGCTACCTCGGCCCGAACGGAGCGGGGAAGACGACGACCATCCGGATGCTCCTCGGGTTCATCTCGCCGACGGCGGGGACGGCGCAGGTCCTCGGGAGCGACATCCGGGATCGCAAGGCGCTGATCGACGCCCGGCGTCGGATCGGCTACCTCTCCGACGAGCCCGGATTCGACGAGCAGGCGACGGGGACGGAGGTGCTCGAGCTTCACGCCGACGTCAAGGGCGACGACCGGAGCGCGGAACTGCTCGAGCTGTTCGACCCGCCCCTCGAGCGCAAGGTCCGTGACTACTCCCGAGGGAACGTCCAGAAACTCGGGCTCGTGACGACGTTCATGCACGATCCAGATCTCGTGATCCTCGACGAGCCGACCAGCGGGCTCGATCCGCTGATGAAACAGCGCTTCTCGGACTTTCTGCGCGCCGAACAGCAGCGGGGCGTGACGGTGTTTTTCTCCTCGCACGTCCTGAGCGAGGTGCGGCGGCTCTGTGATCGCGTCGGCATCATCCGCGGCGGACGGCTCGTGACGATCGAACCGGTCGAGACGCTGTTGAAACGAAGCGGGAAAGTCGTTCGCATCAACAGCGCGGTCCCGATCCCCCTGGAGACGCTCGACCTCGAGGGCGTCCACGACCTCGAGACCGGATCGACCGACGTCGACGGGGTCGACCCCGCAGTCGAGTTCACGGAGTGCGCGTTCACCTTCACGGGCGACATCAACGAACTGCTGGCTCACCTCCCGGAGTCGGATCTCCTCGACCTCTCGATCGAGGAGGCGCCGCTCGAGGACGTATTCATGCGGTTCTACGGGGGTGAGCACGATGTTTGAGTTCCTGCGCTACGACGGCCGAAAGCGCCTGAAGGGGAGTCTCTACCTGACCGTCGGGATGGCGCTGCTCGTCGCGGTCATCGTGTGGGTGTTCCCCTCGTTCCGGGACACGTTCGAGGGCGACGAACTGCTCGAGGCGTACCCGCCCGAGATCCTCCAGCTGTTCGACATACAGACGATGGCCTCCCTCGAGGGCTTTCTCGCGTTCGAGCTCTACGTCTTCGGCTGGGTCATCCTGCTCGGGCTCTACTTCGCCTACAGCGCCGCGAGCGTGATCGCCGACGACGTCGACCGCGGGCGGATGGACTCGCTGCTCGCGATGCCGGTCTCCCGGCCGCGACTGCTCGCGGAGCGGTTCGCCGCGCTCGGGGTTCCGATACTCATGGTGAACCTCCTCGTACCGCCGGTGGTGCTGGCGGGTGCCTGGCTGATCGACGAGTCGCTCTCGGTTGCCGACGTCTTCGCGGTACACCTCCTCTCGGTTCCGTACCTCTTCGCCTGCGCGGGCATCGGCATCCTCTGTTCGGTCGCGTTCGACCGCGTCAGCATCGCCCAGCGGGTCGCGCTCGGGGCGACGTTCGCCCTGTTCCTGGTCGAGTCGATGATCGAGGGAACCGACTACGAGCCGGTCGGAGCCATCGCGCCGATGCGCTACTACGACCCGAACGAGATCCTCCTCGAGAGCAGCTACGATCTCACCGGAGCGGCGGTGTTGATCGCGATGACGGTCGCCCTCGTCGTCCTCAGCCAGCTCTGGTTCGTGCGAAAGGATATCTGATCGGCCGCGGTCGGACTGTGCGCCCGTTCCGTTCGACACCGACTCCAGTACGCTGCCGACAGAACGGCTATCACTCGACGGCACGTACGTCGACACAGCTTCTGCAATGACCGATCCGTCCGACGCCGCTCGTTCCGTTTCGTCGCCACAGGACTCCAGTAGGAACGAAGAGGGGGCGGGGGGCGGACCCGCGGACGGAATCGTCGCCGTACAGGTCGACACCTCGAACGGAACGGTGACCCTCGAGTACGACTCGCAACGTCTCTCCTCGAAGGACGCGGTTCAGGCCGCCCGCGAGATGGCCGCTACCGCAGCCGAGCCGACCGCGAACTGTACGCTCCACGTCGGCCAGCGGCCCGGCCGCAGCTGTGAGTCGTGTGCGCTCGCACTCGAGAACGCCCTCCGGAACACGGCGGGGGTTCGTGACGCGGAGGCCTCGTTTCACAGCGGAATCCTCCGGATCGAGTACGACGAGCGGGTGACGTCGCCGACCGATCTCGAGCGCGTCGTCCGCGATTTCGGCGTCACGCCGCGGGAGGAATCGGCGGACGAAGACGAGCGGCGGTCGACCCTCCACAGGGAGGCCGCGTTCGTCGCCGTCACGTTCGTCGGGATGATCGTCGGCCTCCTGGCCGGCTGGTTCGACGCGCCGACGGAAGTCTCGTGGGTCGCGTACGGAGCCGCGTACGTCTTCGGTGGCTGGTACGGCCTGAAAGCCAGCATCGAGACACTCCGTCACAGAGCCGTCGACATCGACCTCCTGATGATCCTGGCGGCGCTCGGCGCGCTCTCGATTGGCGCGCCGTTCGAGGGAGCGATGCTGCTCTTCCTGTTCTCGCTCTCGAACGTGTTACAGCACTACGCCATCGGGCGGTCCCGTCGCGCCATCAAATCCCTCATGCGGATGCGCCCGGAGTCCGCCCGGCTGCTCCGGGACGGCGAGGAGGTGACGGTTCCCATCGACGAGGTCGAGATCGACGACGTGTTCGTCGTCCGACCCGGCGACCGCTTCCCGCTCGACGGGGTCGTCGAATCGGGCGACAGCACGGTCGATCAGTCCTCGCTGACCGGCGAATCCGTCCCCGTGACGAAGACGCCGGGAGACGAGGTCTACGGCGGCACGATCAACGAAACAGGCAGCCTCGAGGTCCGCGTAACTCGACAGGCCCACGAGTCGGCGATCGCCCGGCTGATCCACATGGTCGAGGACGCCCAGGGGCAGAAGGCGCCCACGCAGCGGCTCATCGACCGCCTCGAGCAGCCGTACGTGCTGGGCGTGTTCGGGCTGACGGCGGTCGCGATCGCGGTTCCCACGATGCTGGGCCAGGAGTTCGACAGCACGTTCTACCGCGCGATGACGCTCATGGTCGCCGCCTCGCCGTGTGCCGTCATCATCTCGACGCCCGCAGCGGTGCTCTCTGCCATCGCGGCGGGCGCCCGCCAGGGCGTCCTGTTCAAAGGGGGCGAGTACGTCGAGACGGCGGCGACGATCAACGCGGTCGCCTTCGACAAGACGGGGACGCTCACCGAGGGCGACACCCAGTTGACCGACGCGGCCGTCCGCGACGGGGCGACCCTCGAGGACGCACCGCTCTCCGAGGACCGGCTGCTCTCGCTGACCGCCGCCGTCCAGTCGCGGTCCGAACACCACCTCGCGCAGGCGACCGTCGACGCCGCCGACGAACGGGGGCTCGAGGTGCCCATCGCGCGCGGGTTCCAGGCCACCGTCGGCAAAGGGGTCCGGGCCACCGTCGAGGACCGGACGATCCACATCGGAAACCGCCGGTACTTCGAGACCGTCACGGAGGGAACGATCGACGGCATCGACGAGGGGTCCGCGGCGCTGCACGCCCTCGAGAACGAGGGGAAGACGAGCGTGCTCGTCGCGGCTGAAACCGACGACGCGGTTTGCGTCCTCGGCTGGCTCGCCTTCACCGACACCGTCCGGCCCGGCGCGCCGGAGATGGTCGAGCGACTCAGAGAACTTGGCGTCGAGCACATCGTCATGCTCACTGGCGACAACGAGCGCGTCGCACGGAGCATCGCCGAGGAGGTCGGGATCGACGAGGTGCGCGCCGAGCTGCTCCCCGAGCAGAAAGTCGAGAGCATCGAGGAACTCATCGCCCGCCACGGCACCGTCGCCATGGTGGGCGACGGCGTCAACGACGCGCCCGCGCTCGCGACCGCGACCGTCGGCATCGGCATGGGCGGTGCGGGCACCGACGTCGCACTCGAGACGTCCGACATCGTGTTGATGTCCGACGATCTGAGCAAGATCCCCTACGCACTCGGGCTCGGACGCGCCACCCGGCGGACGCTGTTGACCAACCTCACCATCGCGTTCGGCGCGATCGTGATCATGATCGGCGCGATCCTGACCGCGGGGATTCCGCTGCCCCTGGCCGTGATCGGCCACGAGGGGTCGACCGTGCTCGTCTCCCTGATCGGACTCCGGTTGCTCGGTTACAGCGGCTGACGTCGGTCGAGACTCCCGTCAGGAGACGTCGTAATCACCGAACTCGGGATGGGTTTCGTCCATCCGCAGGATCACGTACGTCCCCGAGAGGAACATCGCGGCCGCCGTTCCGTAGAACGCCGCCTCGAGCGAGACGAGATCGATGGAGATCCCGATAAGTACCGCGCCGACGGCGTAGCCGAAGTCGCGCCACATCCGGTAGACGCCGAGTCCGGTCGACCGCCAGAGCGGGTGAGCGGCGTCGCTCGCGACAGAGATGAGATTGGGGTAGTGAAGCGCCATGCCGACGCCGGAGACGGCCGACAGGAGGATCCACGCGTAGTACCCCTCTACGAGAACCATGCCGAGAACGCCGCCGCCGGCGAGGAAGAAGCCGGCGACGATCGGCGGCTTGCGCCCGATCCGATCGCCGAGTCGCCCGGTGTACACCTGCAAGAAGTAGGCCGCGCTGTGGGCACCGACGACGACGCCGACCTGAGCGACGTCGAGCCCCTGGGCGACGAGAAATAGCGGGAAGGCGATCCAGACGAGCGTGTCGACGAAGTTCTCGACGTGGCCGGCCTGGGCGGCCGCGAACAGCGTCCGGTCGCGGTAGGTCGCCCGCTTGACGATCTCCACGAACGGTAGCTCGGCCTCCTCGTCCGGTTCGCCGTCGGTCGCGTCGTCGGCCGCCTCGGCTCGCGCGTACGGGAGCGTCTCCTCGATCAACACGACCGCGAGGAGCGTCGCGACGGCGATCACGAGCAGGAGGAAGTAGAACGGCTCCGGACGGAGGCCGTACTGGGCGGCGATCACGCCGGTGAGCCAGGCGCCGACGGCAACGCCGGTGTAGCCGAACGCCTCGTCGATGCCGGCGGCCAGGCCGCGCTCGTCGGGGCCGGCCAGTTCGATCTTCGAGATCATGCTCATACTCCAGGCGACGCCCTGGTTGACGCCCAGGAGGACGTTTCCGAGGGTGACCCACCACCAGTTCGGCGCGAAGATCAGGATGAACGGAATCGGGATCGCCGCCAGCCACCCGAGGACGAGGACTGGCTTGCGCCCGTACTCGTCGGCCCACTTCCCCGAGTAGAGGTTGAGAACGGCCTTGACGACCCCGAAACTCACCACGAACGAGCCGATGACGAGGACGGACTCGAGGCCGAACGTCTCCGCGCCCATGATCGGGACGACGTTTCGTTCGGCACCCATCGTGAGCCCGACCGCGAACACCGTCAGAACCTGCAGGAGAAACTGACGCCAGTTCTTCCGCACGCCCTGCGTGTACTCGCCGCTCATCGGCCATCACGCGGGCGGGATACTCGCCCCCAGCAGTACCGGAGAGCCGAACTGCGGGGGACGTGCGTTCCCTCTCGGCTCACGCCTCGAGTTTGCCGCCGAGTACTTTCGCCGCGGTCAGAATCGGATCCCAGACGGGGCTGAACGGCGGCGCGTACGCGAGATCGAGGTTCTGTAGCTCCGTCACGGTCAGCCCGGCGTGTACCGCGGTGGCGACCGTGTCGATCCGCTTTGCGCCCTCGCGGCCGACGACGCTCGCGCCGAGGACGCGCTCGCTCTCGCGGTCGGCGACCAGGGTTACGGTCAGGGTCTCCGCGCCGGGGTAGTAGTGTGAACGCGTGCCTGCCTCGATGGTGACAGACCCCGGATCGAACCCGGCGTCTCGCGCGGCCTCGGGGTCGATCACGCCGGTTCGTGCGACTCCGAGGTCGAACGCCTTCACGATAGCAGTAGCCGCCGTGCCGCCGGTGGGCGTCGGCTCACCCGCGACCGTAGAGCCGATCGCCCGCCCCGCGCGGTTGGCCGTCAGCGCGAGCGGCACGTGATCGGGCTCGCCGGTGACGACGTTCGTCGCCTCCGCGCAGTCGCCGGCCGCGAACACGCCCTCCTCGCTCGTGCGGCCGTACTCGTCCGTCGCGATCGCACCCGTCGGCCCGAGTTCGATCCCCGCCTCCGCTGCGAGTTCGGCGTTCGGGGCGACCCCGACGCCGACGATCGCCAGCTCGGCTTCAACCGAACCGTCCTCGAGGTCGACCGTCTCGATCCGTCCGTCGCCGGAGAACCCCTGAACTGCGGTCTCGAGGTGGAGGTCGACGCCCTGCTCGCGGAGGTGGTCCTCGACGACCCGCGCGGCCTCCTCGCCGAAGGGCTGGAGCGTCCGCGGGAGCATCTCGAAGATCGAGACGCCGACGCCGCGCGCTGAGAGGGCCTCGGCCATCTCGGTACCGATGTAGCCGCCGCCGACGATCGCGGCCGTCGCCGGCTCGCGGTCGGTGACGTACGTTTCGATCGCATCTGCCTCGTCCATCCGGCCGAGGGTGAACACGCCCTCGAGATCGACGCCGTCGAACGGGGGCACGACGGCTCGAGCGCCGGTTCCGATCAGCAGGCTCCCGTAGGGCTGGTCGAATCGCTCCCCGCCGGCGTCGACTGTCACGCTCTTGGCCTCGGGATCTACCCCGACCACCTCGTGGCCAGTCCGGACGTCGACGTCGCGCTTCTCGCGGAACTCCTCGGGCGTCACCGCGACCAGGTCCTCGAGGTCGTCGACCGCTCCCTTGACGTAGTACGGCATTCCGCAGGCCGCGTACGAGACCCACTCGCCTTTCTCGAAGACGATCACCCCGAGGTCGGGGTCCTCGCGCTTCGCTTTGCTCGCAGCGCTCATCCCCGCAGCGTCGCCGCCGACGATGACAAACGTGTCGTCCATACGAGCCGATACGCTTTCCGCGCATAAAGTATTTCGCATTTTGAGCAATACTGATTCAGAAGACTCGGTACCGGAATTGTTAATGAGAGCCGTTCGGGTGCGTTTTCAGAGGATAGGTGCTCCATACCGATAGGCAGTCTAACTGGCTCGCCGGACGAAATTGTGTTTCATCCGAACATCCTGTCGGTCAGATGGCTGCGAGCGGCAGCATCAGGAGAACGCCCACGACGACGCCAACGGCGAGTTCCGGCTTCCCACCGTTCGGAAGTCCCTCACCGATCGACAGCGCCTCGGGCAGGAATTCGGTGAGAACGAGATAGATCATCGCCCCCGCGGCGAACCCGAAGCCGAACGGGAGAAACTCGCGGGCGACCTGCACGAACGCGAACGCGAGCACCGCCCCGATCGGCTGTGGGAGACTCGAGAAGACGGCCCACCAGACGAGCTTCCACCTGGCGACGCCCATCGACGAGAGCGGAATCGAGATGGCCGTCCCCTCCGGGACGTTGTGAATCGAGATCGCGATCGTCATGAATACGGCCAGCAGCGGGACGGTGAACCCGAGGATGGGCGTTCCGCCCTCGAGGCCGAGGTCGGCGAACGAGACGCCGATTGCGACCCCCTCCGGAAAGCTGTGGACCGTGAGCACACCCAGGATGAGCACGAGCTTCTTGAAGTCGGCTTCCTCGTACTCGCGCGGGTCGATTTCGGTATCGAGGATGACGTTCCGGGCCACGACGACGAGCAACACCCCCGCCGCGACGCCGAGGAGCAACTCGGCCGGCGTCCCCTCGGCCAGCCCCTCGTCCAGCAGCCCGAAGACCGACGCAGAGAGCATGATCCCCGACGCGAGCCCCCAGAGAACGACGTTCCTGCGGTCGCTGATCCCCTCGAAGAAGAAAAACGGCAGGGCGCCGATACCGGTCGCTAGCGCCGTGATGAGCCCGGCGACGAACACCAGCACGAGGTCCTCGAGGAGCACCATCTCCACGACTATCCACGCCGATCGGTATATCACCACCCCACAGCGGCCGCCTCGACCGCCCGCCCGGGCGGACGGTGCTTGTCTCGAGCGGTGCGGAATGCGGAGGCCGCCGTCACCGGAGGCGCGACGTCACCGCGCCCTCGAGTTCGGCCCGGATCTGGCGTGCGATCGAACGGTGGTTGGCGTCGAGTAATGTCGGATTCATCCTGACCCTAAAGGGTCAGGTATTCTCCTCGGTTTGTATAACCGCAGAGAGAACTGACGCATCGTATACAACGCAGTGGTCCATCGCTACTGACTCGGTCCGGTCCACATATGGCTCATCCCAAGACGAGCCTAATCGACGGGGCGTCGGCGAGCGTGCGTGACTGGATTTGCGGATCTATCGGTGACGCTCGAGGGCGGCCTCGAGCGTCGCCCGATCCTGGACGCCGACGAACCGTTCGGCCGGCTCGCCGTCGGCGAAGACCAGCAGCGTCGGCACGCCGCGGGCGCCGAGTTGCTGGGTGAGTTGCGGGTTGGCGTCGACGTCGAGTTTCGCCACGGCCGCGTCCGTCTCGGCGGCGAGCGCGTCGATCGTCGGCTCGAGCATCTGACAGGGACCACACCAGTCGGCGTAGCAGTCGACGAGGACGGGCGAGTGCGACTCGAGGATCGACGCGAAGTGGCCCTGATCGCGGATCGAGATCGGCTCGGCCGGGCTCTCAGTTCGTTCGTCGCCACCGCCCTCCCGGGACTCGAGGCGCTCACGCAGCTCGCGCGCCTTCCGCTCGCGGATCCGCTCTCGTTCGTTCTCGAGGGAGTCGCTCATGGACGGAAGTACGGGTCTCGCACCCATAATAGTTGTGTATTTGATTTGCAATACTATAGCACGGTGCGAAGGAGACGACTCGAGGGCCCCTCAGACCGACCGGTTCGGCGGAATCAGCATCACGTTCCCGTTCGCACGGGCGACCAGATCCTCGGAGACGCTCCCGAGCAACAGGCGGCGAAGCCGGCTGTGCCCCCGCGTGCCGACGAGGATCGTCGTCGGATCGTACTCGGCCTCGGCGGCGAGAATCTCCTCAGCCGGGTCGCCCCGGCGGACGTCGGTTCGGGTTTCGATGTCCCACTCCTCGAGGCGAGCCGCGAGCGCCGTCAGCCGATCCCGGGGGTCGTCGTCGGACAACCCCGGGTCCTTCGGCGTTTCGACGTGCACCAGCGTTACTTCCTGTGTCGCGTGGCGAAGGTACGAGAACGCCTCGAAGGCCTGGTCTGCGTTCTTCGAGAAGTCCGTCGCGTACAACACCCGCTGGAACAGGTGTTTTCTGACGACGGCCGGTTCGTCCGTTTCGCGTTCGATCCGGTTGACGAGCAGCGGCGTCACCGCCGTTCGGGAGAGGTTGCGGGCGGTCGAGCCGATAACCCGGTTCTCGAGCGGACTCTTCCCGCGCGAGCCGACGATCGTCAGACTGGCGCCGATGGTCTCTGCGATGCCGTTGATCCGGCGATGAGGCGTCCCACGGACGACGTGCGTCTCGACGTCGAATCCCGCCCCCTCGATGACGCGACGGTAGCGGCCGAGCGCGTTCTTTCGTCGCTTCTCGAAGTCCATCCCGGGCATTCCGGCGTGGACGTTGGACGGGACGACCGTCACCAGATGGATCTCCTCGATGCCGATCCGACCCAGACACTCGAGGCAGGTCTCGTTCTCGATCGTGGCCTCGCTCGCCGCGGAGAGGTCGGTCGCCAGTACGGCTTTCATACCGCCCGTAGGTCCCGATGGTTTAATATTGTTTTGTTAACCCAATACGGAGGCATCCAGTGGACAGTTCGGACCGTCATCCGGCTGCAGTTATCGAGCAACCTGAACGATGGGGAGTGTCCAGTAACCGGGGGTTCGATCCCTCGACGTCTCGATTCCGCGCTGCCGCCCGCGTTGCTTCTCGAGGGGGTGACCGCCGAGCGCGAACGCGTTCCGCTCTCTCGCCCCAGCGGGGAACCGACCTTCGTCCACAGGGGCCTTCACCCGCGCCCACGCCTGTCGGTCCGGCGACGATGCGAACTCCTGGTCCCCATAACTTATAGAGATATTCGAGTGGGATAGTTGTGAGATATCCAGCAGTAATATTGTGCTAGTTTCCCAAAAGTGTTATAGGCACTCTCCGAGTAGAGAGAAACGAGCAGTAACCCATGGTACGCACACAACCGAAAGCGAACGGAGGTCGGATATGATCGAGTTCGCAACCCTCTCCCCACCGGCTCACGCGGCGGTCCTCGTCGGCGTCGTCCTCCTCGAGGCAGTCGTCCTCTACGTCGGGTACGGCGTCCTCGAGCGAGTCGCAGCACCACCGCTCATCGAGACGATCAAGAACAGATAGATGGAACTGTTTGGCATCGCAGTAACGGTACTCGTACTGTTCGTGAGCTTCGGCTTCATGGTCGGCGTGCTGTTCGGCTTCTTCGGGATGGGCGGCTCGTTCCTCGTCACCCCCGCGCTGCTGGTGATGGGATACCCCGCGCGCGTCGCCGTCGGGAGCGGCATGGCGTTCGTCTTCGGGACCGCCGTCATCGCCACGCTGAAACACCACGACCTCGGCCAGGTCGACTACAAACTCGGCGCGCTGATGATCGTCGGGACGACCGTCGGCATCGAGGTCGGGCGGGTCAGCGTCTTCTACCTCGAGGAGATCGGTCTCGCGGGCGGCGTGATCGGCGTCACCTACGTCTTCCTCCTCGGCGCCATCGGGTTGTTCGTCACGCACACGGCGCTAAAAAACGACGGCGACGAGGGAGGCGGTGGCGGCCACCACGATCCGGACGCGGAGATCGATCCGGACGCGATCCCGGACGTCGCCAAGAAGATCCAGTCTTACCGGGTGCCGCCGATGGTAACGGTCGCGGGCGGCCTCCAGGTGTCGCTGTGGATGATCCTCGGCGTCGCGTTCGTCACGGGCCTGCTCTCCGGATTCCTCGGCGTCGGCGGCGGGTTCATCCGCATGCCCGCGATGTTCTACCTCATCGGCGTCCCGGTGCCCGTCGCGGTCGGGACCGACCTCTTCGAGATCGTCATCTCCGGCGGGGTCGGCTCGTTCCTCTACGGCATGGAAGGCGGCGTGGATCTCTCGATCGTCGCGCCGCTGCTCGCCGGGAGCGCACTCGGCGCCCGCATCGGCTCGGCGGCGACGAGCATCGTCGACGAGGGCGACATCAAGATCTACTTCGGACTGATGCTCCTAGGCGGCTCGATCGCCGTCGCCTTCCAGCAGACGGGCGATTACCTGGGGATCGATATCCTGAACACGCTCGGCTTCGCGCTGATCATGCTTTCGGCGCTGCTGGTCAGCGGGGCCGTCATCTACAGCACCGTCACGGCGATGCGAGCGGAAGCGAACGGGGCAGCAACGGCCGCAGACTGAGACACACCTCTTTGGCTCTGTTGAAGCCCTCAGTAGATGATAAAAGTTGACTGCTGAATACAGAGGATAGAACCATCACGGCTCGTTCATAAATTTCGGCAGTCAAAACCGAATCACTCGCTACAGATGTGAATTGATCGGGGCTCACTCGTGATCTTCTGCAAGAACAGGTTAGGAGGAATTAGAGATTGTTTTTGAGGTAAGCTCCAAGGTACCCTCCAAGAACGGCCAACCCGATGGTGTAGAGTGCGATAAAAAAGAGGATGATTACGAGCCCAAACACACCGAACGCAACAGGAGTCCAACCGAATCCAAGGAAGACCATTCCGAACAAGAGAATAAATATGAAGGGGACAAGCATGATGAGCCCGGCAATCGCACCTACCTTGAGACCAGCTTCTGGGCGTCCCCCTTCGAGATACCCTGCGATTATGCCGCCGAGAAGCGTCGAGAGCGGGACGAACGAAAGGATAATACCAGCAATACCGCCGATAAGGCCGTTGATCAGAGCGTTCGAATTCGCTTCGGCGGGTGGGGTGTCCGTCGTCGCGGAAGGAGACGTGGTGTTAACCATGCAACAGAACACCGTATGTAAAAACGAAAAGTGTTGCGGTGAATTAGGTATTGTGCAGCATGAAAGTCACCTATATTGAACAGCCACTGTTCGACATCGGTCGGGATTTGATCCGTACCACGGTCTCGCTATCTATTCAGCAGATCGTGGTCAAACTACCGAGTCACTGCCAAAAGTGGACTGCGGAATATAGAGGAGGGATGCAGCAAAACTGATGCGTTCTGGTCGAAGGTCAACACCTGCATAGAAGCACACTCAGTTTTCATGTACAAGGCTGATTCACCTATCGATAGTTCAGAGGTGCCATCAATATCACCGCAAATTAAGGAGCGAGGGACAATAATGGCGGTATGAGAGAAACTGCACCGCCGACGATTGGCAATACGTCCGTCTCAGTCGGGAATCCCTGGCTTTTCTTTGCCGCGACGTTTGCCATCACGTGGGGGTGCTGGCTGGGGGCCATCGCTCTGGACGTGAGTTTTGACAGCGCCGCCGGACTCCTGTTGCTTTTACTGGGACTTGTCGGCCCCGGCGCCGCCGGTATCGGGTTCGTGTATCTCGTGTACGATGAGCCGGGCCGGATAGATTTCTGGAATCGGGTCAAACAGGTTCGCCGCATCAGCACCCGATGGGCCCTCGTCGTTCTCCTGCTTTCGCCGATGGTGGTCATCACCGCAGCGCTCGCGGATATCGTACTGGGCGGCACGAGCGTCTCGCTAGGCGAGTGGCTGTACGAGGTTGACACTAATCCCATTGCGTTTCTCCCGACTCTGTTCTTCGCAACGCTTCCGCCGCTCCTCGAAGAACTGGGGTGGCGCGGGTATGCGTTAGACCGACTCCAGTTCAAACGCTCAGCGCTGGTTTCGAGCCTGATTCTGGGCGTCGTCTGGTCGATCTGGCACCTCCCGCTGTTCTTTATCGAAGGGTCGTATCAGCACGACATGGTCGGGTTCGGAACGATAGAGTTCTGGATGTTCATGATTGGGATAGTTCCGTTGTCAGTGGCCTTCACTTGGGTGTATAACAACACCGCCCGGAGCATCCTCGCCGTTATCCTGCTGCATGGATGGACTAACTTCACCGTTCAGACTATCGAATTGACTGGGCGGTCAGAGGTATTCCACATCGTGCTGTGGTTCGCGGTTATCGCTCTCATTACGGCGATATGGGGGACGAATACCCTGACGAAAGACGACGAGATGCCGCATCCTCCCCGGGTTAGGCGAGAGATCGCTCCTGAATGAGGGGGTAGCGCTGGCGATGAGTCAGCTTCTAACTGACTGATCCGATTACTGATGGGCTGCACATGTGTCCTCCATCTTGCAGGCTTGACTTTTCAGAAGTTCAAAGAAATGGCGTGCAATATGCAGAGAATGAGTGCAGCACGACGACTTCGTTTGTTTCGCGCCGAAACCAGTGAACCATCCGCTCACTACACGTGCCCACGTACCTTTTTCTCGTCGGGTTCGCTCGCGTCGCTCGCTCAATGCTCCTCCAAAAATCTACGCTAAAAAGGCCGCTCGCTCCCGTTGGTCGCTCGCGGGTGCAGCGCTTGCGACTCCGCCGCAGTGGTCACGCCTCCGCCTGTATTCAGCACGGCTGCCGAAACCTATCATCAACGGAGGGTGTCAACAGAGCCACCTCTTTCCAGTATGGCCTGGGTCATCGGCGCCGACTCGAGCGGCGCGACGCCGTTCGTACCTGCCGTCGGCGCGAATGCGATCACGACGATGCGGGCCGCGTTCCCCGTCGGGATACTCGGCTTCGCCGGTGCGGTGACCCGGGTGTGAGCGTCTCCGAGGCGGTCGGTCGCGACCTGATCCACGGCGTGGCGCTCCCGCCCAGCAGCGTGATCGTCGTGCTGTCGATCGGTGCGGGGCTACCCTCCGAACCGGTACGCACACCGTGAATTTATCACGTCCAGAACTGTACTGACAGCCGATCAGATGGCGGCTACCGAATCCGAGACCTGGCTGAACGCCGGTCGGTCAGCGGAGAGAGCCACCGCTCGAGCGCCGACGGCGTCGGCGGGGCGATCGACCGCGATGTGGCGTCTACCACGAGTGTTAGGAGAGCTGCGTGGGAGGGCGGAACAGCGCGCAGTTGGGGCACCAGACGCTGTTGTTGGCCCGAACGATCTTCCGGCCGCCGCAGTCGGAACATCGGTCGCTCGAGTACCGAACCATACACGGAGGGTACCCGCCAGAGAGTATATGTTTTCCGCACAAGAGTTACCATTGGCTACTGGGGTGAGCGAGACCGCCGCTCGGCGGCAGTCCTCGATACCCGTTCCGAATCAACCGCGATGGGGGTTCGAGGTACGCCATGGCTAGCGGAGGTCACTCCCTCGAGGACACCATCGAGGCGTTTCTGGGCTCCGGAAACAAATCCGGAAACTACCGCGACGCCCTCGAGCGCGTGCTCACCGACTGGCGCCACCACCTGACAGACCGCGGCATCGACACGGTCGAAGACGTCGACAAGCGGGCGATAGCGCGGTACGCGCAGTCGCTCTCCGGGCGCGTCGAGTCCGATCCGCGGGACGACGGCATCTCCGCGGCGACCGCCCGGACGTACTACGACTACGTCTCGGCGTTTCTCGCCTACTGCGTCCGGTGGGACTACCTCGAGGAAAATCCGGCGCAGAAGGGGATCGCGCTGGCCGAACTCCCACCGCGTCCGAAAAGGCAGAGCGGGGACCAGCAGTTCTGGACCGCAGCCGACCGGAAGACGTTGCTCCGGTACGCCGACGAGCGAGCCCACGCGGCCGTCGACGAGGGGAGACGAAACGCCCTCGAGGCACTTCGCGACCGTGCGCTCGTCTACGTGCTCGCGTACTCCGGCGTTCGCGGCGCCGAGATCCTCTCCGATCCGCGCGACGAGCGACGCGACGGCCTCCGTTGGCGCGACGTCGACCTCGAGAACAACCAGCTGATCGTCCTCGGGAAGAACCAGCAGCGAGAGGAGGCACAGCTGCCGCCCCAGGCCCACGGCCCGCTCGAGCGCCTCGAACGGGCGCTGCGCCCCCCTTCCGAGGAGTGGCCCGTGTTCGTCACCTCCCACGCCCCGTCGCTGTACCGGGCGGTCCCCGACGGGATCGACGCCGACGGCGCCGACGTCCTCGAGTTACTCCGGAAACGCGGTGTCTCCCCGCCGTCACTTTCGACCAACGGCGGCCGGTCGGTGCTCAAACGGCTGTGCGAGAGCGCCGAAATCGACGTCGACGGCGGGTACCTGAAACCGCACGGGGCGCGCCGGGGCGTCGGCGAGGCGATCTACCGCGAGCGCGGGGCGGCTGCCGCCCAGCGAGTGCTCCGTCACGCCGACCCGCGAACGACCTCGCGGATGTACGCCCACATCGAAGCTAGCGAACTCGCAGAAGATGCTGGAGACGTGTTCGAAAAGGAGTGAATACGCCGCTGATCCGTCGTTCTCCTCCGTTCGCCCGCAGAGTGGCCGTTCTCACCGAATTACAGGTAGCCGAGGTGTTCGAGTCGCCGTGTCGTTCCCTCGTCGGCCGTCATCCGTTCTCGTCGTTTGATCGCCATCGTTTTCGATGCGAGGTGGTCCTCGAGCGCCCGCCGGAGGGTAGCTGCTCTCTGGGGTTCGTCCGTGATCCGGTTCTCGCGTTCGTTGGGAAGTTCGAACAGCTCCTCGCGGTGGACGCTGCGCTGATACTTCCACTCGTGCGACCGGATCATGGCCATCTGCTCGGTGTGGAACTGTTCCGTGTCAAACTCGGGATTTCGATCGCGCAGCTTCTCTAAGTCCGTCGGCCGTGCACCGCGTTCTGCCACGACGTACTCCCGCCGTTGTTCGGTGAAGTCGATTGCCTGGAACTGACTCGTCTCGGCGCCGACCGAGTTCAACAGCGCCGTCGCGACGTCAGCGTGCTGGACGAGGTCGGTGGTCGCTGCCGATCCCGTCTCGAGGCCGTAGGTGACCAGCGGGACGTTCAAAAGCTTGTCGTGAAGCACCAGGTTGTGGCCGATCACGCCGCCCTCACCGAACAGTTCGCCGTGATCGCCGGTGATGACCACGCACAGCTCTCGATTCTGCCTGTGGGCGTGTCTGAACACTTCCTCGACGATACGATCCGCGTACGTCAACTCGGCTCGGTACGTCGCCTCCAGCGCTCGTCGGTGCATCGGCGAAAGATTACAGCCGTCCGCCATCACCTGCCAACGGTTATCGGTGATCTCCGCCGCGAGTTCGATCGCCTCCACCGGCGAGAGCACGTCGCCATCGAGTTCAGCCTCGAGGAGCGAAAGCGGCGGCGTGTACGGGTGATGAACGTTGTTCAGGTGAAAGTACGCGAAAAACGGATCCTCCCCGACGTCGGTGTCGATCCAGTTTTTGAACGACTCACAGTGGTACAGCGGCGGTAGACAGGGTTTGTGTCGGCCCGGGTTCGTATCGAGTGCCGAGCCACGAGAGCGGACGCGACGAAGATAGCTCGCCGCCGTAGCGATCCCTGTCCGGGAGAGAAAATCGGATTTGTCGACCGGACCGAAGAACGTCTCAAAGCCTCGGTTCAGCTCCGTTCGTTCACTCACGTAGGGATTCCCGCTGAACCCGCCGGTCCTGTAGCCGACGTCGCCAAGCAACTCCGGAATCGTCGAGAGCTCCGTCGGTAGCTTCTCGACAGTCGCACTCGACTCGAGGCCGACCCGGTGGGTCGATAGCCGCGTCCCGGTGAGAATAGACCCGCTTGCGGCAGGCGTCCAGCGACCGTGGGCGAAGCAGTTTTCGAACCACGCACCGCGATAGTCCGATACGAGTTGCTCGAGAAACGGTGTCGTGTTCCGATCACCACCCATCGACGTGTGGTCCGAACGGGCGCTCTCGAGGGTGATCCAGAGGATGTTCGGTTTCATACGCTACTCCCACACGGGGTTATGATAAGTGTTATCGGGCCGCGTGAATCATTTTTAGCTGTACTGTGGCCCGTCGTGTCGCTCGAGTACACCGATGGCGTGTCGCGATCAGGTCTCAGTTTCGGTTTCCTTTCGGCCCGTAAGCGTGTCGGGAACCAGACAGAAGTCGCGGAAAGCGACCTCCTCGCGGGGGCGTTCGAAGATGTCGACTCGAGGCACCTCGATCGCCCACATCCCCAGGACGGCGCTCGAGGCGTACGGCGCGTCCTCAAGGGCGTCTAACGACCCCGTCGCGATGACGCTTCGCCACCCGTCGTCGGTTTCGCGGTACGTGAAGAACGAGACGTGGCGGTCGACGAGTTCGGCCTTCCGACTCTCGGGAGGAACGGAGAGCTGAAAGTAGAGCGCGCGGTCGTCGGCTTTGTAGCCGTAGGAGACCGGGATCGAGACCGGCGGCGTGTCGACGCCGGCGGCGAAGGAGATGACGCCCGTTCCGCCGCGTCCGAGCAGTTCGTCGACCTCCGCGGGGGTCATCTGGAGCCAGCGAAGTCCCTGCATACCCATCACATGTTTCGCAGGTAGAAAATCCCCACCCGTCAGCGCCACGTTCGACTCGCCGCGCGGGCCTTTCGAACGTCGGGTTCGCCGCCGGGGGCCGCTCGGGGCGTATACCAGGGGATCTGGAGCCCGTGACGATTTGGTCCTGGGTCTCCATAAGAGGAGTATGACAACTCGAATCCTGGTCGCGTTTGACGAATCAGAGCAGGCAACCGCCGCGTTACACCACGCGCTGTCGACGTATCCCGACGCGACGATTCACGTCCTGCACGTCAACGATCCGCGGGAGTGGACCGGCGCGGACAGCATGGGCGGCTACTACTCGGAGCAGGCGTACGAGCGGAGCAAGGAGTCCGCACAGCGGCTCCTCGAGGAGGCCGAATCGATTGCGGCGGAGTACGATACCGAGGTCACGGCGGAGACGGCCGTCGGAAACGCCGCGACTTCGATCGTCACCTACGGCGAGGACCACGACATCGACCACATCGTCCTCGGCAGCCACGGCCGTCGCGGGCTGTCCCGGTTCCTGCTCGGAAGCGTCGCCGAACGCGTCGTGCGCCGGTCCCCCGGCTCCGTGACGATCATCCGGGAGGACGACTCGCCGTCGGACCAGTAGCCGCCGTCACCGCTCTCGCTTCCGGATCTCCCGTTTCGTATCCCGGGTGATCGCCTCGAGGCCGTCGCTGATTCGAACCTGGTACCGGTCCGGGTCCCTGATCCGCCGGTGGCGCTCGGGGAGGGCCTCGAGCGATCGTCTCGCCCGTTTTCGGATCGACTGGAGAGACGGCGGGTCGTAGACGAGCGTTCCGTCCTCGTAGACGGTCTCGAGCAACGGCGTTCCTTCGAGTTCCTCGCCCCGCCGTGCGAGTACGTCGTACCGGTACGATCCGTCGCGTTCGACGCGGTACAGGGACTTCGGACCGGGGTAAGTCACCTTCCCCGGCGAGAGCTTCATCCGCGGGGAGACCGCCCTGTCGCGCCCGACGGCCGTGAGTTTGTAGACGACGCCGCTGTCGGGGGCGTCCTTGCTCGTCGTCAGCGCCGTCCCCGGCCCGAACGCCGTCGCGACGCCGCCGTCGGCGAAGAACTCCCCGAAAAAGTACTCGTCGACGCTCGAGGAGACGACGATGCCCGCGTCGCCGACGATCTCGTGGACGTCCTTCGAGAGCGCTCCCAGGTCACCCGAGTCCAGGCGGACGCCGCCGAGGCGAACCCCTCCATCATGGTGAGTTCGTACCGGTCGGTGAACAGCGAAAGTTCGCTCGGGGTGACACAGCCGAGTGCTGTCTGGTGCATATCGGACGCACAACTACACGGTGACGAGCGAGAGATACGTTCAACCCTCGACCGGTTCGGCAGACGCGCTCGGAGTTCACTCGAGCGAACTGGACCGTCGAACGCCCCGCAGCGCGACCCACAGCAGCGGAACCTGTGCGAGCGCGTAGACGACGTGAGCGGCGTAGTGGCCGACAGTCTGATCGGGCGTGAACGGGAGAACCGAGAGTGGTAAGACGGAACCGCCACCGACTACCGCGACGATCGCCGCCCACCCCGCAGCCGCCAGGAAGACACCACGGGTCGGACTTCGCAGCATCGCCACGCCGAGAAGGAGCGTGATCCCCACCGGAACCAGCGTCTCTGGTCCGAGGAGAATCGACGGCGGGAACTCGGCGAGGTTGTGGACGAGCGTCCCGCCGATCGAGGCGGCGATCGCTCCCGCGACGAGTCGCCCGTCCGGTTCGACACGCCCAGTCGGCGATTCCGACTCGGCGCAAATATTCGAGATGCGACCGGCGGCCAGAACCGTCATGGTCCGCTTTTCTCCGGGGCGAATGGATCCGACGGCGGTTGTCTCGCCGCCGTACGGAGTTCGATGCCGAGCCAGAACGCCCAGAGGACGAACCCGACGGCGTAAACCGCCATGAAGAACGGGAACGCCGGCGTGAACGAACCGACCGCGTACGAGTAGAGGAGCGCCACGATACCACCAGCGGCGCCAGCGCCGGAAATCACCCCGGCCCACGAAACGCGTCGTCCGACGGCGTCAGTCCGCAAACCGATCGCCCCGATCCCGAACAACCAGAGTCCAAGAAGGAACCACCCGAGGAACTGAATCGCGAGAAACGCCGTCCCGTAGACGGCTGGATTCAACGAGAACAGGTGCATCACGACCAGTCCGACCGACCCGAGTACGATTCCAACGGTGGCCGCAGCGCCAACCAGAAACACGCCGCGATCGAACCGATCCTCCCGGTTCAGGAGGAACAGCGTCCAGACGAGGGGAGCCAGGAACATCCCGACGAGTAGACCGCCCACGTCGCTGAGCGGAGCGAAGACCCCGCCGTAGGTGAAAAACCCGATACCGAGCGCGACGGCGAGAACCGTCGCACCGAGAACGCCGTACGCGGCCGCCGGCGCGTAGGACGGGACGGGCGCCGATACTGTTCTCGAGAGGCGACTGTCGGCGTCGACCGGGTCAAAAATAGCGGACAGCATTTATCTCGTCTCTCTGACCTCGCTTCGAGGGGGTTTCGACGCCGTCCCGCGCGTGTACTCCGCGAGGGCGACGAACCCGACGGCCCAGAGGAGAACGGCGAGCGACGCGACCGTTCCGAGGCTCGAACCCTGCTCGAGGCCCGCGAACGCGAGCGACACGGTGGCGAAGAGAGCGGCCAGTGCGGCGGCGCCGTACACGAGTGCTCGCCACCCGACGGGCCGAAACGCCGCCAAGAGCGCGAACGCACTGATCGACGCGAGCGTGAATAGCATGAACTCGTAGTGACCGAGTGCCACGTGACCGTCGGTGAGCGTCGTGTGGTTGACGTACTCCCTGACGGCACCGACCGCGAAACCGAACGCGCCGACCGCGGCGAGTGCGAACAGGCGCGTATCCATGTGCTCGAGCCTCGGGACGAGCTGGTCTCTGGCCGGGTGTAACAGTGCTATGAGGAGGACGGGGACGACGAACACCAGGAGTTCGCCCGCCGCCGCCGCGCCGGACGCGATGATCGTGAGAACGAACGCCGTGAACGAGAATGTGATCGCGGCCTGTAGCGCGCCGACTCGTCTCGTCGGACGGTACAGTTGCACCGCAATCGTCGCGGCGAACACCGTCAGCGTTCCGCCGATCATCACGTGGTGGACTCGATGGTCAGGGAACGCGTATCCAGCGAACCAGCCGTTTACCGCCATCGTCATCGATTCGCGGAGCGCGAACACGAGGAACGCGAGGAACGCCGCTGTGACGAGGTAAAACGCGGGCCGTCGAATTCTGTGAGCGCTGTGGCTGGCCGAATCTCTGATTCGGTGGCTGGTGTCTATCGTGGACGAGGCGAGACTCATTGGCCTCGCACCTCCCGACGGACGTTTGCTGTCGATACATCTCTCCGGAGACATACTGTCGAGCTCATAGTACCCGAGGAAAGTACGCTCTCCCGGAGCATTAATATGACTATTTATAATTAAGAATGTCGCGGCGACAGCAGCGGTCCCGTTCTAGTCGGACCTCCCAGTCGTTTCTACAGATGGCTCAAGCCAAGGTAGCCGGACGGTAACTCCGGGACGACTCACCCCGATCCCCCTGAACTGGCTGTGAGAGTACCGCCGCGAACCAGCGCCGCGCTGCCAGTGGTCCCTCGAGCGTGCGAACGGATCCGGAGACAGCGTTTAGCGCCCGAGCGACGTAGGAACCGTATGAGCGAGCAGGCCGTTCGGGTCGGAGTTCTGAGCTTCCACGAGAGCGCAGAGTCGCGGGCGATTCTCAACGCCGTCGAGGCGCTCGATCACGAGCCGGTGTGGCTGCGCGAACAAAACGTGCTCGTCCGGTTCGATAACGGTTCATTCGTCCTCGAGCCCGACGTGGACGTGGTGATCAATCGAGTGTTGCTCTCGACGACGACCCAGCCCGTCGAGGCCGTCGGCATCGCGAACGCCATCGCCCGGTTTCGGCCGATGGTGAACTCTCCCGACGCCGCGGCTCGAGCGTCCCACAAGATCGCCTCAGCCGCCGCGCTCGTCGACGCGGCGGTACCGGTGCCCCACACCGCTCTCGCGCTCAGCCCCGCCACGCTCGGTCGGGTTCGCCCCGAGTTCGGCGAGGAGTTCGTCTACAAGACGACCGTCGGCACCCACGGCGGCGGCGCGTGGAAAGTGCACCAGAGCGACCTGCTCACCGGCACCGTCGGCACCCGTCGGGCGTTCCTGCAGGAGTTCGTCGACGCCCGCGGCGACCGACCACAGGACCTCCGGGTCTACGTGGTCGGCGACCGCGTCGTCGGCGCGATGTACCGCTACGCGGCCGACGGTGACTGGCGGACGAACGTCGCCCGGGGCGGGGCGGTCGAGGATGCGACCGACTCGCTCCCGGACTCCGTCGTCGAAATCTCGCTTCGAGCGGCGTCCGCGGTCGGTCTGGACTGCGCTGGCGTCGATCTCATCGAAGGCCCACAGGGGTGGGCGGTCCTCGAGGTGAACCCGACCGCGGGGTTCAAGGGGTTGTACAGCGCGACGGGACGGAGTCCGGCGCCTGCCATCGCGAAACTGGCACTCGAACGGGTCGGCGTCACGGTCGACGACGAACGGGTCGAGGAGCTGACGACGGTACTGGACGATTCGACGCCGACGGGCGTCAGCTCGAGCGTCCAGCCGATCGAGGCGGAGGCGCCCGTAGTCGGCCTCACCGAACGCGTCGTCGTCAGCGGGACGACGGATACGAAGACGGTGATCGGACGCGCGAATCCCGCACACGCCACGACGAGCATCGACCTCCAGCTCGCGGCCGCGATCGGCGCCGGGCCGATCCAGGCCGGGTTCGCCGGTGACGGGCGGCGGCGCCAACCGGTCGTCGACATCGTCGTCGGGATCGGCGGCACCGAACAGACCGTCGAAGCGACCGTCGAAGACAGGGGTGATACGAAACACCCGCTGTTGCTCGGCCGCGACGTCCTCGGCGGGTTCCGAATCGATGTCGGCACGCGGTACGAGGACCGTCTCGAGGAGTGAGAGGAGGGGTATCGCTACAGACGGAATGCCGCGTGACCTTTCTTAAGCTTCCGCGAGGTAGAGGCCTGTGACTCGGAATGTACGATACGATTCTCGTCCCGGTCGATGGCAGCGAAACCTCGAAAACCGCCGTCGATCAGGCGGTCGCCCTCGCACGGACGGTCGACGCCGCGGTACAGTTCCTCTACGTCGTCGACACCGGTAGCGAACCGACCGATCTCGACGACGACCAGCGAGCCGAGCTCCGCAGTGCGGCAGAAGAGCAGGGCCGGCAGGCGCTCGAGCGAGCAGAAAGCCGGGCCGCAGAGCACGACGTCGACGCGACGCGGACGGTCCGCGAGGGGACGCCGTACCGCGAGGTTCTCGAGCACGCGGCCGACCTCGACGGCGCGGCGATCGTGGTCGGAACACACGGCCGAACGGGACCGGACCACGTCAGGCTCGGAAGCACGGCTGAACGGATACTCGCCCGCGCGGACCGTCCCGTCGTCGCCGTTCCGCCGTCCGACGAGGGTGCCTACGAGTTCGACGGCGGCCGCGTGCTGGTCGCGGCTGACGGCAGCGACGCCTCCGAGCGCGCCGCCGAACAGGGGTTCGACGTGGCCGAAACCTACGACGCCGCGGTGTACGCGGCGTACGTGATCGACACGACGACCTACGGTCTCGAGGACGCACCCCGGAGCATCATCGGATTGTTGCGGGAAGGAGGGGAGAACGCAGTCGAGACGGTCGCCGCCGACGGGCGCGACCGCGGGCTCTCGGTGACGACGGAGGTGCTCCGGGGCGTCCCCGACGAGGAGCTGATCGAGTACGCCGACGGAATCGGCGCGTCGCTCGTCGTACTCGGAACCCGCGGACAGGGCGGGGCGACCGGCGACGTGCTTGGCAGTACGGCGGCCCGCGTCCTCCGGCGGACGGACTGTCCGATCCTGACCGTTCGGTGATCGGCAAACCGGCGTTCGCCGTCCGGTAACCTGTCCGCGCCGGTGTCAGTTCAGCGATCTCCCGGAGAGGCTCATGTGAGTGGGCGGTGAGCGGACCAGTATGTATCGGAGGATTCTGGTTCCGACCGACGGCAGCGACGCCGCCCGCAGCGCCGTCGAACAGGCGTACGAGGTGGCCGAGCGGTTCGACGCGGCGGTTCATCTGCTGTACGTCATCGACGTGGATCGACAGTACCCGTTCGAACGCACCACCGACCCGCGCTCGAGTCGGCCCGTGAGGACGGCGAGCGGCTAACGGCGGACGCGGCCACCAAAGCGCCGGCGGACGTCGACGTCTCGATGGCCATCGAGGAGGGAACGCCCCACGAGCGAATCCTCGAGTACGTCGACGACCACGACGTCGACCTGATCGTGATGGGGACCCACGGCCGCCGCGGGCTCGATCGATTCCTGCTGGGAAGCGTCACCGAGCGCGTGCTGCGCGGCGCGTCGGCGTCCGTGCTCGTGACTCGCCTCGCCGGGACGGCCATGGACAGCGCAGCGAGCGCGATAGACACGGCCAGAGACGCCCTCGAGGCGGACGGGTACGACGACGTGACGATCCTCGAAGAACCCTACGAACAGGGCGGTTACTGGATCGTCCGTGCGGACGACGGAACGGCGTTGTTCAACGTCCATATCGACCGGGTGACCGGAAACACCCAGATCGCGCGGATCCAGCAACGATGAGGGTGACACGTTCGACCCGGGCGCCGGCGCTGAGGAGGCGGGCGCGAACGGCGACGGAGGGCTCGAGACACTGATGACCCGCCCCGGCGAACACGAGCGGCGGCCGTTCTTCGCGTGCGAGGCGTGCGGCGTCGTCTACGCGCGGTTCTCCGTCCCTGACCGTTGCGGGGTCTGTGAGAGCGAACTGTTCGTGCGGGTGCTCCCCGACGAAGCGTCGTTCTAGTCTCCCGCCAGATACTGCGGGGTGCTTGCCCGAAACGAGAGAAAACGGTCGAGACACGCGAGCACGTATCGCGAAAGCGAGAAGCGCCCGCGAGCGGCTTCTCGGCTGCACCGGCCGAACGCGTCGCGTCTCGAGTCGACGATCGCTCCCCCTCAACGCCACCCAGTTTATCCGATTAATAATTCCACAATAGAGCTTCAAAGTAGAACGTAGAGGGCGCTCTCCGCTCATCTCGACGTGAACTGGGCTAAAAACACTCACCCGTGTTTGCGTGAACGAAAGTATACGGAACCCCCACGGTTTAGGTCCTACATTAAGAAGTACCGCCAGGGATACCTGGGACGCGATGGAGCGCTACACGTCCCGACGACAAATGTTAGCGGCGGTTGGACTCGGATCCACGGCACTCGCGGGGTGCATGGATTTCCTTTCGGACGACGACGGCAACGGGTCCGGGGACGGGGACGGAAACGGCGGCGACGATACCTCCGGCACCGACGGGTCGGACGGCGGCGACGGTGACGGCGAAAGCGTCGAGTGGCCCGCGATCGAGACCGGCGAAGTGCTGTCCGACTTCGAGGACCTCGAGCAGTGGGAGACGCTCAGCGGATCGCTCGACGCCGCACCGGACGAAGCACAGACCGGCTCGCAGGCCGCGGTGCTCGAGAGCGACGGCGAGCGGGCCGCGATTCAGATCACGTTCCCCGACGGGCTCGACATGAACGGATGGGATACGTCGATCGCGGTCAAGCCGGAATCCGCAACCCGGATCGTCGTCGAGTTCATCGCCCCCACGCAAAACGAGCGGCTCAACAGCGTCAAGATCATTCCCGAGGAGTTCGACGACTGGCTCCGCCTCGACTGCGGATACGAGCACAAACCGGAGGGCGAACCCGACCTCTCGGATCTCTTCCAGCTGAACATCATCGCGGTCGGGCCGGAGGACGGTCCGACGCGCGTGTTCCTCGACGATCTGCGCCGCACGGAGGGCGTCGACAACGGGAAGGCGATCCTCGCGTTCTACGACGGCCACAGCTCCCACTACGACATCGCGGCCGAACTCCTCGAGGAGCGCGGCTGGGCCGGCGCGATTCCGGTCGAACCCGGCCGGATCGGTTCCGGGCCGCGAATGGACACCGGACAGCTTCGCAAACTCCAGCAGGAGGGGTGGGACGTCTGTGCTTACCCCGGCGGCGACGGGGGTCTTGCCCAGATGGGCGACAGCCAGCGCCGCAGCATCCTCGAGTCGGCGCGGGACTCGCTCGAACAGCGTGGATTCGCCGACGGCTCCCGACACTTCTTCGCGCCCAACTGGCGGGAGATGGATCCGGACACGCTCGCGGTCGTCCGCGACGTCTTCGACTCCGGGTTCATGTTCGGAAGCTGCCCGGTCGGCGTCCCGCCGACGAACCCGCACATGATTCCCGTGACCTGGGGGCCGGCGCTCCACGGCGGGGTTCGCCGCCACATCAACCTCTGTGATCAGTACAACCAGCTCGTCGTCCTCAGGATCCCGCCGATCGTCGAGGAGGACGCCGAGGAGAGTCAGATGTCCCTCGACGACTTCGAGCACCTGCTCGATCACCTCGAGCACCGCGGTCTCGACGTGATCACGCCGTCGGACCTCGTCGACGGCGAACTCGGCGGTGGTGAGGCCGACGAGGAGGAGGAACTCGAGCGCCCGGACGGAACGATCTTCGAGGAGGGCGAGTCCTACTCGTTCACCGGCGAGGACGACGCGACCTCCGAGGAGTTCGACCTCTCGGAAGGGCTCGTCGTCGGCGAGTTCTCCCAGGAGGACGACGAGGAGTTCGTCGTCGAGCTGGTAGCGGCGGACGACGACGGACGGGACACCAGCCTGATCGAAACGACCGAGTCGTCCGGCGAGTCGGCCGCGGTCGTCCCCGAAGGAACCTACCAGTTCAGCGTCGACGGCGACGGCGAGTGGGAGATCGACGTCGAGCAGCCCGAGGTTCACAGCGACGATCTGACGGACCTGCCGGTCGAGGCGTCCGGCACCGGCGCGTCGTTCGTCGGTCCGTACTGGACCGAAGACAGCGTCAGCCTCAGCATCTCTCACGACGGCGACGAGGAGTTCGTTGTCGACGGGATCGGCGCCGACGGCCATAGAGAACAGATCGTCAACCAGTCCGGCGAGTTCGACGGCTCGAGGTCCTACGGTGCGGGCGGCGTCGTCTGGCTCGTCGTCGAGGCCGACGGCGACTGGAGCCTCGAGATGGACCACTCCTGATCGGCTCATGGCCGGGCTGGCAACCGCCGACTCTCCCGACTGCCGGCGACAAGCGTCACGGCGGACGGTAGCGGAGCGCGAGTCGTGCGGTTCGGCGTCAACGAACCCGACTGTCCGCTGGTCGATACTGTTTTCTCAGTGTCGGTCGTCACCCACCGCATGTTTCCGTTACAACTGATCGACGGCGCCGGTCTCGGCGTTCTCGTGTACTCTCTGCTCGCACTCCTCGCGTTCGTCGTCGTCGGCGGAGCGGTCACGCAAAACGCGAAATCGCACAACACGAACAATCCGACGGCGTGGGGTGTCGCGGTGTTCGTCGCACTGCTGGTCGGCACGCTCGTCGCGGGAGTATCGGGCGCCGCCGTCGCTGGCGTCCTCGTGATCGGGCTTTACGTCGTCGTTCGCGAATGAACGAACTGAGATGGACGAACGCACTCACGACCGCTCACTCGAGTCGGGTACGCCCTTTCGACTGCTCGTCGGGGGATACGCAGTCATCGCCGGAGGGCTGCTCTACGCCGTCGTGACCGAGTCCTGGAGCGCGTTCTCTGCGCTCCTAATCGCCGGTACCCTCGTGACGCTGCTGACACAGCCCTGGGGCACTGAATAATTTGACAACTGTCGGCGCGAACGCTGCAGAACAGCCCCTCGAGGGTTGGGAGAGCGGACGTCTACGCCGACTGCGCGGCGTCCTTTTCGACGACGAGGTCCTCGAGGACGAGGACGTCGAGACCCATCCCGTAGAAGTCCTTGATCGCCTGCGTCGGCGTCCGGACGATCGGTTCGGCGTGATCGTTGAACGACGTGTTGAGGACGACTGGGACGCCGGTGATGTCGCCGAACTCGGAGATGAGCCGGTAGTACCGCGGGTTCTGGTCCTCGCGGACGGTCTGGGGCCGCGTCGAATCGTCGGCGGGGTGTAAGACCGCCTCGAGGTCGCCGACTTTCTCCGGACGGGAGTCGTAGGCGTCGATCATAAACGGCGCCGGCTGTCCGTTGACCAGGTAGGTTTCGGCCGCCGACTCGAGCATCGACGGGGCGAAGGGACGCCACTCCTCGCGGTGTTTGACGAACTTGTTGACTCGGTCTCGAGATTCGACCGAGCGCGGATCGGCCAGAATGCTTCGTGCGCCGAGTGCTCGCGGCCCCATCTCCATTCGCCCCTGGAACCAACCGACGAGCGCGCCGTCTGCGAGGCGTTCTGCGACGTACCGTTCGAGGTTCTCCGGCTCCGAGTAGGCGATCTTGTTCGTCTCGAGGGTCGAGCGGATCTCCGCGGTGTCGTACTCGGGGCCGAGGTAGACGTTCGTCTGGCGTTCGACGTCCGACGGGTCCTGTTGGAGCCAGCCCGCGCCGAGTGCGAGCCCGGCGTCGTGGGCGACCGGCTGGATGAAGACGTCGTCGACGACCGGCGACTCCCGAATGCACTTGTTCAGCTTGCAGTTGAGGACGACGCCGCCGGCGAGCGCGACGTTCGCGGTTCCGAGGCGGGAGACGGCGGTTTCCGCGATTTCGACGACGGTCTCCTCGAGGAGTTTCTGTGCCGTGTGCGCGAGGTCTTTCTCCCACTGGTCGAACTCCCCTCGCGTCTCGTTTCGCGGTCGGTCGAACAGGTCCTCGAGGATTTCGACGCCGTGGCCGGTTCCCCACCGCCTGGTCAGCGCGGTGACGTCGTACTCGACGCCGGTCTCGAGGAGATCCCGCAGCGGCCGTTCGATGTCCGGGTTGTCCTCGCCGTACGGCGCGAGCCCCATCACCTTCCCCTCGCCGTTGAACATTCGGTAGCCGAGATACTCCGTGACGATCGCGTAAAAGAGGCCGAGACTGTTGGGGTGTTCGTACGTTCGAACCCGCTTTAGTCGGTCGCCGCTCGCGTGCCAGACGACGGTCGAATCGTACTCGCCCTTCGCGTCGACGGTGAGCACGACCGCCTCGTCGAACGCGGACGGGTGAAACGCGCTCGCAGCGTGACAGCGGTGGTGTTCGAGCGGTTCGACCGGTGGCAGCGGCGTCCCGAACGACTCGAGGCGGGCTTCGATCTCTCGCGTCGGAACGAACCGGCTTCGAACCTGGTTGACGAGCGTCTGCTCGAGCGCGGAGAGCTTTCGCGCAAAGCCCGGCGCGCGGATCGCGTCGGTGACGTAGTGACGGGCGATCTTGCGCTGGAGTCGGGGATCGTAGGGGAGGAGAATGCGATCGAGATCCGTGATCTCCAGGTTTCGGTGGTCGAGACACGCCTGAATCGCCTGTTCTGGGAACGTGTCCGTCGCGTGTTTCTCTCGCGTGTAGCGTTCTTCCTCGACGCCGAAAACAGGAGTTCCGTCCTCGAAGAGCACGGCGCTCGGATCGTGCTGCCCGTAGAGTCCGATACTGGGCTTAAATGCAAGCAGATAGTTCGTCATGGAATAGTCTCGTTGGCGTACACTAAGACAGGGGAGGTACAAAACATCATATGTAATTTGCTGGTCCGGAAAACCGATACCGATTTTACAGTTGGTCTTGAATTCGGTCGGAGTCTCCCGTGGGCTCGAGACGCGCGGCGGAAGGTGACCTCCTCCTCGCCGTAAACGACGAGGCTTCCACGGCACCGCACCGCTGAGTTGGGATATTTGCTGGTTTACGACCCGTCGGCATGACGGGCCGATGGCGGGGCCACACCGCCGTTACTCCTATCCCCGGCAGGGGGACTCGGAGTTATCTTGTAACCGAGACACCACAGCGGTTCGAGAGGGTGTCTCGAACGTTCTGGCCCTCGGAGTCCCGATATTGTGCATTTGAGTGGGCGGTGTGACCGCCTCGGTGTACGTCATACCACGATACGTGACACATGAATATCCGTATTGCTGCTGAACGTTGATTGTATCAATGCTGTCGGATTCACGCCCGCCGTGAACGGCGGGATTCTCTCCTTGTAGAAAGATAGCTGATTTAACGGAGATCGTTCAGGGGAACGATACCGGGCGCCGCCGACTACGGGCGGCCGATAGGTCGCCGGACTAGCCTTCGACCGGGGCGGCCGATAGGTCGCCGGACTAGCCTTCGACCGGAGCGGCCTTCTCGTCCGTGTGTTCGTACTTGTTCTCGAACTCGTGGATGAGCTGTCCCATCTTCGCGTACCAGTCGTTCAGCATCCGCTGCATATCGGTCGCGATCTGCGACGGATCGGTCGGGTAGTAGACGTGGTAGTAGCCGCCCTGATCGTAGTTGACCTGTTCTTTCTGGATGAATCCGCTCTGGAGTAGCCGCTGGATCGAGCGGTAGGCGGTCGACCGTTCGCGGTCGACGCGTTCGGCGATCTCGTCGATCGTCAGGGGATCGTCGCTCTCGACGAGCGCGCGGAAGCAATCCTTATCGAGTTGTTTGAGCCCGTGGATACACTCCAACAGACCCTCGCACTCCATGTCCTGCTGGAGTTGTTCTGCCATCGAGTTGGCCATGCGTAACAACGGGTAGGTAGCCCAGCGGTAAAAGGGTTGTGTGAATAGTGTACAAACTCGACGATCCGACGTATGTCGGGGAGGTGTCGGCCGTACAGCCCGTTTCTGACGTCGCCGTCCGGATCAGTCGGCGTCGATCGACGCGGTCTCCCGCGGGGCGCGCTGGCTCCGCCAGACGCCCTGTGCGTAGGCGCCGGCGAACATGCCGACGATCGCCCACAGGATCGTGACGTTACCGATGCCGAGGCTGGCGTAAGCCGCGCCGGGACAGATTCCCGACAGCCCCCAGCCGACGCCGAAGATCGCCCCACCGATCAGCACGTTCCTGTCGAAGGACTTCAGCCGTCGCCCGTACACGTCGCCGGTCAGCGGCGCGCTGTCGCGCACTCGAGGCACCACCGCGAAGGCGATTCCCGAGACGATCGCCGCACCGAACATGACGAACACCAGACCGAAGTCGTCGAACTGGAGGAAATCCAGTACGACTTCCGGTCGGGCCATGTGGCTGAACCCGAGGCCGAAACCGAAGATCAACCCGCCGACGAAGATCACGGGCATGAACAGGGGATGGCGGTTTCCGTCCATGGCTACGGCGTCACCCCCAGCGCCTGGACGAGCTGTGCGGTTCCGATCGCGACGACGAGGAACGTCATCACCCCGACGATCGACGTCCTCGAGGCGGAGCCGACGCCGCAGACGCCGTGGCCGGACGTACATCCCTTTCCGATCCGGGTTCCGATCCCGACGAGGATGCCGCCGACGAGCAGTCGCCAGGGCTGGACGTCCGTCGTCCACGTCCCGCCCTGCCAGACGACGGCGTAGACGGCCGCTCCGAGGACGATGCCCACCGTGAAGACGATCCGCCAGTCGCGAGAAGAGCGGTACCGCTGGAATCGGGACTGCTTCGAGACGTACGACAGCGTCGACTCGAGGAACGTGCTCGCGCCGGCGGCGATTCCAGTACCGACGTAGATGACGACCGCACCGAGGCCGACGAGCAGTCCGCCGACGGCGTACCGGTAGATGCCGTTCGGGAACAGCTCCGCGGTCAGCGACAGCGAAACGAGGTCAGCGACCATTGGATCAGGGAACACGCCGATCAGTCGTCCGTCAGCGAGCCCTGGCTCGCAGCGCAGTTGTTCGGACCGAGCTCGAGTTCGAACGCCGTCTCCGCATCCGTCTCTTGCTGACCGAGATTCGTCGCGATGATCTCCTCGTGGTTAGCCGGACGCGGCGGCATGTCCGAGAGGATCAACTCGACGAACTCGTCTTCGTCCATCGTGAGCGCCGCCATCTTCTCACGTAAGTCCTCGATTCGAGCCGTGTAGGTGCCGTCCTCGGCGGGAACGGCCGAATCGCTGAAGTGAGCGCCGCCGATCAGGGTCTCGTCAGGGAGCGCGAGCACGCGCTCTTGCAGCGTTTCGGAGAGCTGGCACGCGGCGTCCGCCACGCCCTCGGCCCCCTCCTCGAGGTCGGGTCGGGCGACGCTCTCGACGAACAGGGTGTCGCCGGTCGCGAGCAGCGAGTCGTCGATCAGATACGAGGTCATCCCCGACGTGTGACCGGGCGTGTAGACCGCCTGGACGGTCGCGTTCCCGACGTCGAACTCGTCGCCGTCGGCTGCGAGCGTCGTCTCGTCGGCGTACGTGACGCCGCGATCGACCGCCGCCTCGGGGATGACGGTCTCGATACCCTCCGCAGCGAGTTCGCGGAGACCGGAGACGTGATCCGCGTGGATGTGCGTATCGAACGCGTAGGTGAGGTCGACGCCGAGTTCGTCGGCGTCGTCGAGGTAGCGCTGCGTGAACGCTCGGAGCGGGTCGATCACGGCGGCCTCATCGCCGTCGACGACGAGATAGCCGAGACAGCCGCTCGAGGGGCGCAGATACTGGAACAGCGTCCCGGCGCCGTCGTAGCGCTCGACCTCGACGGCCTCGTAAATACGCGCCCAGCCGTTCATCCCGTCTTCGAGGTGGTTGACCTCGTAGCCGCGGTCCTGAAGGGCGGCCGCGACGTACTCGCTCGAGCCGCCCTTCGCACAGAGGACGGTGATCTCGCGGTCCTTCGGTATCCGCCCAAGAACGTCGTCGTCGATCTCCTCGTCGAGGAACGCGAAGTAGGGGACGTTGATCGACTCGACGGTGTCGGCGCTGATGTTCCACTCCTCGTAGTCCGATTCCGTTCGCACGTCGAGGAGCGTGACCGCATCGCCGGCGTCGAGACGCCCCTTCAGATCCTCGGGGTCGATCGATTCGACGGGTGCATCCAGTGTGGGGAAGTCCATGTCGTCCATGTTGTACACTGCACCGTAGTTGGTCCTCTCACTTAAGGGTTTGCATGGTATTTCCTTTTTTCCACAATACAGTGTGGGCCTCCCGATATCGGAAAGTTCCGTACCGAGCACCCATGGCCCCCAAATCACGACCCACGGCGTGAAGAGAGGGGGATGAGAAGTCCGCCATTCACACAATAACCGATACCCTTTTGTGGCACTAGCTGATATTGTGTGATAGCTCCAATACAGAGCACATAATCAATCCATGAGTTCGGAACACAACGTCACTGAGACGCTCGACGTGAAAGGACAGTCCTGCCCGATGCCGATCGTGAAGACCAAGCAGGCGATCGACGACCTCGAGGAGGGAGACGTGCTCGAGGTCGTCGCGACCGATTCGGGCAGCATGAGCGACATCCAGGGGTGGGCCGACAGCACCGACGGCGTCGACCTCCTCGAGCAGGTCGACGACGGCGAACTGTACACCCACTACGTGAAGAAGACGGTCTAAAATGAGCACGGATACCCCCACGACGACCGACGACGCCGACGACGTCGACCTCGAGGTACGGGTCGAGGAGCTCGAGGAGCAACTGGCGGCGCTCGAGGCTGACACTGACGATCGAAAGAAGATGACGATCGTCGCTACCCAGGGGACTCTCGACATGGCCTACCCGCCGCTCATCCTCGCGAGCACGGCGGCGGCCTTCGACTGGGAGGTCATCGTCTTTCACACGTTCTGGGGCCTCGATATCCTGCACGAGGAGAAGTCCCGGGACCTCAAACTGAGCGCCGTCGGCAACCCAAGCATGCCGATGCCGAACGCGCTCGCCGCGCTCCCCGGGATGGACGCGATGGCGACGAAGATGATGCGAAAGAAGATCGACGAGAACGGTACCGCCACGATCGAGGAGCTGATCGACCTCTCGCTCGAGAGCGGTGTCGACCTCCAGGCCTGCCAGATGACCATCGAACTGATGGAGTACGACGAGGAGGACTTCTACGACGGCGTCACCACCGGCGTCGGTGCGGCCACCGCCCTCCAGCACATGGCGGAGTCCGACGTCCAGCTGCTCGTCTGAGCCCCGTTTCGCCCGCCCGCTGGATCTCACTCCGAAACTGAACGCCCCGCTGTCCGGTTCGTTCTGCGACCTGTCCTCGCCGCCGAGTGACGCGTAAATCATCATACAGTTCTTATTCCCGCTGGCGACGTACCCTCGAGTATGGCAACGACGAGCCGGTCACCGGGAGAGGAATCGTTCGCGCGTCTTTCGAGCGAGGACGTGCGATCGTTTGTAGACGCGTTCCGCGGCGAGGTACTCCGGCCCTCCGATCCGGAGTACGAGACCGAACGGCGGGTCTGGAACGGCATGATCGATCGGCACCCTGCGATCATCGCCCGCTGCACGGGCGTCGCAGACGTCGTCGCGGCGGTCGAATTCGCTCGCGAGCAGGGACTGCCCGTGGCGACCCGAGGTGGCGGCCACAACGTCGCCGGAACGGCCGTCTGCGACGGCGGGGTCGTCGTCGACCTCGCGGAGATGAACGGCGTTCGGGTCGACCGCGAGTCCCGAACGGTGCGCGCCGAAGCCGGCGCGACGCTCGGCGACGTCGACAGGGAGACGCAGCTGTTCGGCCTCGCGACGGCGCTCGGGGCCGTCTCGGAGACCGGAATCGCGGGGCTGACGCTCAACGGTGGCTACGGCCACCTGAGTCGCCAGTACGGGCTCGCGCTCGATAACGTGACGAGCGTCGACATCGTTACGGCAGACGGCCGCGTCCACACCGCGAGCGCCGATCGGAACGAGGATCTGTTCTGGGCGGTTCGCGGCGGCGGCGGCTCCGTCGGTATCGTCACCTCGATCGAGTACACCCTCCACGACGTCGGCCCCGACGTGTACGTCCTCTTCACGTGGTTCCACGGCGACGACGCGAGCGCCGTGATGGCTGCCTTCCGACGCTGGGCCGAGAGCGCCCCTCGAGACGCCGGCGTCCTGGCCTTTGCGGCGCACGTTCCGGAACTCGAGGAGTTCCCCGAGAAGGCGTGGGGCGAGCCGGCGCTGGCGCTTCTCGGCTCCTACCGCGGCGACGCGAGCGACGCCGAGGACGTCTTCCAGGTGCTGCTCGAGAGCGCGACGCCGGTGGTCGACCCGAGCGGACCGATGGCGTTCGTCGACATGCAGTCGATGCTCGACGAGGACTACCCGGACGGGCTGCGCTACTACTGGAAGTCGATCTACCTCGACGAGCTCACCGACGAGGTTATCGAGCTCATGGTTCGGGTCAACGAATCGGCACCGTCGGCGCTGTCGACGGTCGACCTCTGGCACCTCGGCGGTGCGGTCGGCGAGGTTCCGCGGGACGAAACCGCGTTCTGGCACCGCGACAAGCCGTACATGCTCACCTTCGAGGCCAACTGGGAGTCCCCCAACGAGGACGAGGCGAACGTGGCCTGGGCCCGCGAGGGAATCGCGCAGGCACAGGCGCTGTCGGTCGCCTCGGGACGGTACGGAAACTTCCCCGGCATGAACGAGGACCCGGCGAAACTCCTCTACGGCGGCAACTACGACAGACTGGCCGAGATCAAGTCGGCGTACGATCCCGAGAACGTGTTCGCCGGAAGCGTCGATCCCCGACCGAGAACCGAGTGAGGGTATTTCGCCGGCCGTCCTCACGTCCGCTCGAGTTCCGGTTCGATGTACACCTTTTCGATCAGCGGCTCGCGGGTCTTGAGCGCGGCTTCGATTTCGGTGATCCGGTCGTCGATCGTCGCCGTGTCCAGTCCCGGATCGAACGCGATGTCGGCGGTTACGAGCACGCTGTCGGGGCCGAAGTAGACGGTTCGGAGTTCCTCGATTTCGACGACGCCGTCGTGTTCCCTGACGAGTTCCTCGAGCCGGTCCTGGTGGCGAGCCGGAAGGGACTCGCCGAGCAGCAGTCGCTTGTTCTCGATGCCGAGTGCGACGGCGAACCCCATCAGTAACAGCCCGATGAGAACCGCGCCGAGGGCGTCGAAGCGGGGATCCCCCGTGAGCTGGGAGAGCGAGATCGCGACGAGCGCGATCGCCGCCCCGGCGACCGCAACCGCGTTTTCCGTGAGAACCGCGAGGACGGGCGTGTCGCTCGTCTTCTCGAACGCCTCCTTGAAGTTGCGCCAGCCGCGTACCTCCGTCTCGGCCTCGAGTGCGACTCGAGCCCGCCAGTAGGAGATGCCGTCGAAAACCAGCGTCAGGACCAGGACGAAGTACGCCAGGTAGATCGCCGGCAGCGTGAGGCCCCGAACCGTGACCGAGCCGCCGGCGAGCGAGCCGCCGGCCCGGAGCACGTCGATCCCGTGAGAGAGGCTCTCCCAGCCCGCGATGCCGAACAGGAGGACCGAGACGAGAAACGCGTAGAAGAAACTCGCCTTCCCGTAGCCGAACGGGTGGCGCCGGTCGGACTGCTTGCGAGTGTAGAACGTTCCGATCAGGAGCAGCACCTGATTGCCCGTGTCCGAAATCGAGTGATAGGTTTCCGCCAGCATCGACGGACTGCCGGTGAGCAGGAACGCCCCGAACTTGGCGACCGCGAGGCCGACGTTCGCCGCCATGGCGACGAGAATCACGGTGAGCCGTTCGCTGTCAGCCATTACGCCCACTGCTCATTGGACGCATATAAGATCCCCCGACCCGCAGAGGGTTCGCGTCTCCGACGAACACGCACTCCGCATAGGTCGGACGTCCGCCGGTGTCGACGGCCGCACGCTCGAGTCACCTTCCGTACGATTACCGATGTGCATAGAACGGCGGTCGTGATGCCGGACGGAAATAGGATATTTATGCCGTGACGGCGAGGGGACGAGTAGTAACTCACCGTGAGATCCGATGCCCACTGAAAACCTCATCACGACCACGCACGTCGGGAGCCTCCCGCGTTCGGAGACGGTCCGGGAGCTGCTTCGCGGGGACGCCGACCCGCAGTCCGAGTCGTTCGACGACGCCGTCACCGAGGCCGTCCGCGACGTCGTCCGCAAACAGGCCGCAGCCGGCATCGACGTCGCCAACGACGGCGAACAGAGCCGGCTCGCGTACTCCGTCGACGTGACGAACCGCCTCTCGGGGTTCTCCGACCGATTCGCCGAGCGCGAACTGCCGGCCGACCTCGAGGACTATCCCGAGTTCGCGGAGGTCGCGCTGGGCGACATCGAGACCATCGGCGGTCCGATCGCGACCGGCCCCATCGAGTACGTCGGCACGGCGGACCTCGAGCGGGATCTGGCGCGGTTCGACGAGGCAGTCGAGGCCGAAGGCGTAACGTTCGCCGATCGCTTCCACACCGCGCCATCGCCGGGCGCCGTCCTGCGGTTCACCGAGTCCGAGTACCACGACTCGAACGAGGACTACCTGTTCGACCTCGCAGCGGCCCTGCAGACCGAGTACGAGACGATCGTCGACGGCGGCGCACAGCTCCAGATCGACGCCCCCGAACTGCTCGCGGGCTTTACGATCACCTACAAGGACGCCTCCGTCGAGGAGTTCCGCGAGCACGTGCGGACGTACGTCGAGGCGATCAACCTCGCCCTCGAGAACGTGCCGAGCGATCGGGTCCGCCTTCACGCCTGCTGGGGGAACTATCCCGGTCCGCATCACCACGACGTCGACCTCGACGACGTCATCGACCAGTTCTACGAGGCGGCCGTCAGCGGGCTGGTCGTCGAGGGGGCGAACCCGCGTCACAACCACGAACACCGGACGATCGCGGAGCACCCGCTGCCCGACGGCTGGACGCTCATCCCCGGCGTGATCGACGTGAAGACGAACATCGTCGAACACCCCGAAACTGTCGCGGACCGACTCGAGCGCTTCGCCGAGAGCGTCGGCGACCCGTCGCGGATCGTCGCGGGCTGTGACTGCGGGTTCGAGACCGTGATGACCGCAAACCTCGTCTATCCCGACCTCGTCTGGAAGAAACTCGAGGCGCTATCCGACGGAGCGAGACTGGCCTCCAGGCGTCTCTCTTGACATCCTCCCCGCCGTAAACGGGGGCTTCCCACACGGTGGGAATGCCAGTCAGTCGTCGTCTCCGGAACCTTCGGTACTGGCGGGCTGCACGAGACCTTTGGTCTCGTGAACGCTGGGCGGGGTTCCGACTCTCGAAACGCCGTGAGCGTCATCTGCGAGGGTGTCTCGCTCGTCTCACGGCGTCTACCCGATGTGCTTGCACGAGTGACACGTCTTCGACGTGACGAATCCCGCATGACTACACGCAACTCGCCCCAGGCGTTCGCCTGCACCATCGTCGGGGGGAAGACTCCATGGAAACCCACAATCGGCCCATAGACGAGGGGCGTCAGGGACGACTCAGCAGTCGCGAAGTGCCGGACTCGAGGTATCGATCGTCGCCTTCAGCTGGTAGTGCTCCCAGGCGACCCCCACGGGGAGGTCGACCCCGTAGCCGTAGTACTCGTCGTCGGGATCGAAGCCGCCGAAGACGCGCAGATCGAGGTCGTCACTGCCGGCAATAGCCGACTCGAGGTCGCCCGCCTCGAAGGCGAGCCACAGGTCGTCGCCCTCGACGTCGACGCGGACGGGGTCGACGCCGTCGTGATCCTGCGTGAGGCCGTAGAACGTCTCCGGGTCGATCGCCGCCACGGCGTCGGGGAGGTCGTAGCGCAACAGCGTCTCGCCACCTCGCCGGACGACTTCCTGGTGGGAGCCGGCGTCGGCGTCGACGCGGAGCATACGGCCGTCGATCTCGGGGGCAACCGTACCCCGTTCCTCGAGGCGGTCGAGGGTGAACGGCCCGAGGTACTGTCCGGACTGGAGGACGAGGTCGCCTTCCTCGCCGAGGACGGTGCGTTCGATCTCGAAGTCGTTGCTCGCGACGAGATACGTCTCTTCGGATTCGAGGGGCTCGCCGCCGACGTACACCGACGGGATCTCGGTGTCGCCGTGGTGGGCGACATACTCGTACTGAATCCCCGACACCTGAATGTTGGTCTGGACACCGTAGTCGCTGTCGGCGGTCATCGGGCTCGTCACGTCCTCGAGATACTGCTGGAGGACCGCCCCGGTCACCTCGACGACCCAGATTTCGTTGGGGAACGGCAGGATGTTCATCACGTCGAGACCTGTGATCTCGCCGGGACCGTAGGTGGCGTCGGACCGGATGCCCCCGGAGTTCTGGATCGCAACGTCGACCACGAGACCGTCGCCGTCCCCGTGGTCGCCGACCTCGCGCATGACGTCGGTCATCAGATTACCCCACCGGCTCTCGCGGCCGTAGTTCGTATCGAACGTCGCATCGAGTGCGACCTCGCTTTCGAAGAACGGCCGGCCGAGTTCCTCCTCGAGGTCGGCGAGCCACTCGTCGGCGTGCTCGCGGAGCCACGCGTCTTCCTCGACGTCGTGGACGTCGACCGGCCGGTGGTTCTCGTGGTCGCTCGGCGGCTCGCCCTCCTCGGAGTTGTAAAGGTCGATGCGCTCCCAGTCGACCAACTCGCCGCTGGCGACGTCGAACGTGAGCCGGCCAACGTGATCGAACTCGTCGCCGAACTCGGAGATGACGGCGCCGTGGTCTTCGTTCGGCTCGTCGAAGACGACCCCGGAGTGTGAGCCGACGACCGCATCGACGCCGTCGACGCTGGCGATGGTGGGGTGATCGCCCGTGTTGGCGTGGGAGGCACAGACGATGAACTCCGCCCCCGCGTCCTGGAGGGCGTCGACGGCCTGTTCGGTCGCCTCTTCGTGACCGAGTACCTCCCAGTCTTCCGGAAAGTCGGTGATGCCGTGGAAGCCCTCGACACCCATCCCGAAGACGCCGACGGTGTGGTCGCCGACCTCGAGGGTCGTCCACCGCTCGGTTCCCGGCACCGGTTCGCCCTCGTCGGTGAGCAGGTTCGAGATCACCCACGGGAACTCGCTCTCGGCGAAGCGCTGCTCGGCGACCTCGACGCCGAAGTCGAACTCGTGGTTGCCCGCGCCGATGACCGCCGGCTCCATGTAGTTGAGCGCCGGAATCATGTGCTCGCCCTCGAACTCGAGGCCGAGAATCGAGGGGGCGATGTCGTCGCCGATCCCGAGGAAGATCGCGTTCTCGTGTTCGGCACGCAGTTGCTCGACCATGGTATGATACCGTGCGATGTTGATCTCCGGTTCGTCGGCGTCCTCGAAGCGCCCGTGGAAGTGCGTATCGTGGATGATTGTCAGCGTCTCTGCCTCCTCTGCACCCGCGACGCCGGAGAGGCCGAGCGTCGCCAACGAAACGCCGGCAGTCGTCCCGAGGAACTGACGACGGTCGACGGTGACTGCGTCGGTTCTCGTTTGTGCTTCGTCCGCTCCCCTGCCATCGAATGACATACACTGCTCACGTTCAGATAACGATCGTAAAAAGATTTCCAATGCCCATCGTCCATGCAAATAGGATATGGTACAGGTATAACGAGGGTGGCAAATCAGCCCTCTGGTGTCGACTGCAGGGATGCTGGTGCTCGCCATCGGATGGGGCACAGTGGCAGCGGTACCCCGGCCACAGATCACCAGTATCGGGACCCACATCTGGGAGTGCCTCGAGGGCCGTCACAGGCTGTCGAGGCGGACGCCCCGACCCTCGAGATGAGGTCAGTGCCTGACATCAATCGCTCCAGCAGGAATACGCTCTCTGAGGGCGCCCGGTGACGGGCTACCCCGGCACCGCTCGAGTCCGATTACCAGTAGTTACCATATTTTCGAAAAGTATTACAGGGTTGGTGTCGCTCATAGGATAATGACCCAGTCTCTTGTAGCCGGGAGCAACGAGATACACGAGCAGATCGTCGACGGAGTCGCGGCCCTCGAGGGAACGGACCCGCTGGAGTTGCCGCCGCTGTTCGATGCCGTCGATCCCGATGCCCTCGAGGCGATTTTCGCTCCGACCGACGGCGGGACGCCTCGAATCGGTCGAATCGAATTCCCTTACGCAGGCCACACGGTGACGGTAGTCCGTGAGGACGAACCGATCGTCCGAATTGAGTAAGGCGCTGGCGCCCGTTTCAGACGATGGCACGCGTCAAAACGGGTCGATCTGTCTCTGAGACGCCCCCGTTCGTCGGAATCGCAGCCGAAGGCTCGCCCTTCGGCTGCGTGATGGGGTCTGGCTCGAGCAGAGACGACGTTCACGATCGAGATGATGCAGGCTCACATGGCGGATCACGACCACGGTGACCACCACGACGGTGACGCAGGTCACTGATGGTTGTGAGAGATGTCCCAACGCGGAAGGGAAGCTCTCGCCGTTTCCCGCGAGAGATTTCACACCGTGAGATCGGCCCGTCGCAAGAGTTGTGCGTTGATCGCGACGATGACGGTACTCACCGACATCAAGACGGCACCGACAGCAGGTGAAAGCAGGATGCCGATCGGCGCGAGGATACCCGCGGCGAGCGGGAGTGCGAACACGTTGTAACCTGCCGCCCACACGAGGTTCTCCTGCATCTTTCGGTAGCTCTTTCGGCTCAACCGGACGAGGTGTGCGACGTCTCGCGGATCGTTCTCTACGAGGACGACGTCGGCGGATTCGACGGCGACATCGGTCCCCGAGCCGATGGCGATCCCAACGTCGGAACGCGTCAGTGCGGGTGCATCGTTCACCCCATCGCCGACCATCGCCACGAGCTGCTCCCGTTCTTGCAGCTCGATGATTTTCTTGTCCTTGTCCGCTGGAAGGACTTCGGCGAAGTACGTGTCGATATCGAGTTCCTCAGAGACGGCGCGGGCGACGTCTTCCGTATCACCGGTGAGCATAGCGACCTCGACGCCCATCCCGTGGAGGGCTTCGATTGCCTCGAAGCTCTCCTCGCGGATCACGTCCGCGAGCGCGACTGCGCCCACCGCCTCGCCGTTTCGAAGCAGGTAGACGACGCCCTGTCCGCGTTCGCCGGCCTCGCCTGCGAACGCCTCGAGGGACGAGTCGAGTTCGACCTCGAGGTGACGAAGCAGGTTCGGCCCCCCAACGTAGATCGTCTCGCCGTCTCGTACGCTGTTCCCGTCCGCGCCAGTGGTCACAGCTGCGTCGACGTCCACGGTTGCGCGAACCCCGCGGCCTTCGAGCGCCTCGAACCCACGGACGCTCGGCACGGAGAGCCTCCGGTCGTCGGCTTCTGCACGGATCGCCTCGGCGATCATGTGCTCTGAGTCGCCTTCAGCGGCGGCCATCACCGCCAGCAGTTCGTCCTCGTCCCACTCGCCGGTTGTAGTGACATCGACGACGCCCTGTTCGCCTTCCGTGAGCGTGCCCGTCTTGTCGAAGACGATCGTATCGAGGTTGCGCGCCTCCTCCATGGCGATCCGATCGCGGATGAGCATCCCGTTTTGCGCTGCCATCGTCGTGTTGATGGCGACGACCAGCGGCACGGCGAGTCCCAGCGCGTGGGGGCAGGCGATCACCAGGACGGTGACGACCCGCTCGACGACCGTCAGCCCGAAACCGGCGGCGGCGGTCCACGCGACGGCGGTGACTACCGCCACGGCAATCGCGGCGTAGAACAGCCAGCCCGCCGCTCGATCGGCGAGTACCTGGGTTCGGGACCGACTTTGCTGGGCCTCCTCGACCAGTCGCATGATACCCGAGAGCGTCGTTTCCTCGCCCGTCGCGGTGACGCGGACGCGCAGGCTCCCGTCGCGGTTGGTCGTTCCGCCGATCACCTCGTCGCCCGGCTCCTTTTTGATCGGCCGTGACTCGCCGGTGATCATCGCCTCGACGACGTTCGACTCGCCCACCTCGACGACGCCATCGGCCGGAACGTTGGCCCCGGGTCGCACGAGCACGAGATCGGCTTCCGCGAGGTCGTCAACGCGGACTTCTTCGACAGCCCCGTCCTCGGTAATGCGTTCGGCTGTATCGGGCATCAGTTCGGCCAGTTCGTCGAGCGCGCCCGACGCCCGTCGAACGCTTCGCATTTCGATCCAGTGGCCGAGCAAGAAGATGACGACGAGCGTGACGAGCTCCCAGAAGAACGGCTCGCCGATGCCGAAGGCGACCGCCGCGACGCTGTAGACGAACGCGACGGTGATGGCGAGCGAAATCAACAGCATCATTCCCGGCTCGCGGTTTCGGGCCTCGACGGCCCCCATCCGCAGGAACGGAACCCCGCCGTAGAGGAAGACGATCGTACCGAGAACCGGCCCGACGAACGCGCTCCCGGGGAACGCTACGGCGGCGTAACCGAACCACTCCTGAAGCATCGGGCTATAGTACAGCACCGGGAGCGACAGGACGAGACAGACGAGAAATCGCTGCTTGAACATCTCCTCGTGACCGGCGTGATCGACGTGCGCCTCGTGGTCGTCGCCGGCGTGATCGGCGTGCGCTTCGGGCGCGTGGTCGGAGGGGTCGTGAGCGAGTTCTTCCTCCCTGTGGTCGTGGTGAGGCGACGACTGTTCACCTCGTCCGGTCCGCTCGGCGGTTAACCCACAGACTCGACAGCACGGACAATCGCGGTCGGTCGGTTTCTCACTCCGTGGTCGCTCTTCCTGGACGTGATGTGAATCGGGTGTATCCGCGGGGTCGTATTGTGACATGGGTAGTGTCTGCGTCGCAGCCGTTTCCGGGGTTCGTCGAGTCCGTCACTGAAGAGCCACCCAGTGAGGAACGAAGTGAGTCGGTGGCGGTCGCTGTTCCTCTTGTTTGTCGTACAGGATCCTAATTATTGTGGGGGAGTCCCCTCGTTCGGAAAGAAATTTCGAGAGGGCTCGAGAGTGGATCGTTGTCGGAGAGCTCCCGGGTCGTCACCGGTCCGGTGACAGTGGGAGACTTAAGTGTTCACACTCAGTCGTAGCACCGATGAACGTCCGTCAGGTCCTGCCGAAGGATGCGATTCCGAGCATCGAGACGCCGACGTTTGGAACGACCTATATCGGCGACGACGAAGACGACGTAATCGTCGTCGACGCCGCGCCACCGAAGGCGTATCCGGTCCGGATACTCGACTATCACGAGATCGTCAACGACGTGCTCGGTGTCGGTGACGAGGCGGTGCCGATCGCCGTCACGTGGTGTCCGCTCTGTGGCAGCGCAGTCGTCTACGACCGCCGGGTCGACGGCGAACCGCTCGAGTTCGGCGTCAGCGGCAAACTCGCCGACGACGACCTCGTGATGTACGACCGTGAGACCGACTCCGAGTGGAAGCAGTCCCTCGGAACGTGTATCGACGGTCGACACGAGGGGCGGCAGTTGACGGTACGTCCGAGCGCGGTGATGACCTGGCAGTCGTTTCGCGACCGGCACCCGGACGGCGTCGTCCTCCAGCCGATCGAGAACGCACGCAGCGAAGCGGCGAGCGACGACGACACGCCCGCCTCGGTCGATTACGACGACCAACCGTACGCGGGGTACTTCGACAGCGACGGCTTCGGACTGGCCGCTCACCGAACGCGCGACGACACCCGCTCCTGGGACCGATCCGATCTCGAGCCCAAAACCGTCGTGTTGGGACTCGAGTCGGACGGCGAGGCGGTCGGCTTTCCGTTGCCGTGGGTTGCTGACGCAGACGGCGTCGTCCGCGAAACGGTCGCCGGAACCGACGTCGTCGTGTTCGCGACCGACGGTGGGATCCACGCGTTCGAGAATCCGGGCTACGAGTTCGAACCGACAGCCGGGGGGCAGTTCCGCGCCGGATCGACGACGTGGGACGGGACGACGGGCGAGGCGGTCGACGGCCGACAGCTACCGAGACTCCCGGCCCGACGGCTCTTCGCGTTCACCTGGCAGGACGATCACGGTCCGGACGCGTTTTTCGGGTAGCGAGTCGTCCGCGTCGAGACGAGCGCCTCGAGCAAGGAGCGGACGGCCGGCCCACGACGATCGACGCAACGGCAGGTCACGTCGAGGTCCCGTCGTCAGTACCACCGGGAGCGGACGAGTGCACCGTCGTCACCCGGCCCTCCCTCCATCGGCGAGTTACCGGCCGAAACGTCCGATTTCGGCGACTGGCTGCGATCGACGGAAACCGTTGCGGCGGCGACGGTAGCTACTGGGCGTGTCAGCGACAAGGCGGTTCATCTTTAGTCAGCGAGGAAACCCCGCCGCTCACGGCGGGGAGGAATCTTCCGTGGTCGAGACGGATGTCCATCCCTCGAGGCCGGGGCTGTTGCCGTCGTCGAATCGGTCGCCGTTTCGATCGGTCGGCGTGTTGCTCGGCCCGCTTCAGTAACAACCAGACCCTCAAGTGTCCGCCTCGAGACAGGCGGAGAACGAAGGTGGATACCGAAGTCATTACCAGTCGAGAGAGATGACAGTCTGGTATGGCGGTCTCCGGAGCGGTTTTCAAATATTATCTGTATAAAGCGACGGAGGCGGTCGAGTTCTATCGACCGATCATGTACCTCTATTTGCTCTCCCAGGGCCTCTCGTTTACGCAGATCGTCATCATCGAGGCGCTCTACAACCTGACGACAGTTCTCGGGGAAGTACCGACGGGGTACGTCGGCGACCGGATCGGCCGACGAAACAGTCTTCTCGTCGGCTCTGCGCTCATCACGGCGACGTTAGTTGGGATCGCGTTCGCGTCTACGTTCGTCGCGTTTGCGCTCCTCTTTATCTGCTGGTCGCTCGGCTACAATTTCCGCTCGGGCACCGAGGATGCGTGGGTGTACGAAACGCTCACCGACGTCTCTGCGAGTGACGAGTTCACCCGCGTTCGCGGCCGTGGACAGTCGATCGCCTTGACCGCCGGTGTCGGTGCGTCGCTCGTCGGCGGCTATCTCGGCGGTCTCGACCTCACGTACCCGTTTCTCGCGGCTGCGTTGTTCACCGGGCTAGGACTGCTCGTGATACTGACACTGGACGAACCGACGACGTACGAGGAAAGCGACTCGAGCGAGATGGGGATCCGAGAAGCGTGGGGTGTCGTCACACAGGCCGTCGGCCAGCGTCGTCTGCGATCGTTCATCGTCTACTATTTCGTGCTGTTCTCGGCGATCACCTATCTCGTGTTCATCTTCCTCCAACCGGTATTCGAATCGGTCGTAACTGACTTCGACCTGAGTTTGAGCGTCCCCCTTCCGGTCCCCAGCAGTGACGGGTACTCGACGATCACGATCTCGACCGACAACGTCGAAACGCTTCTGGGCGCGTACTATGCAGCGATCAACCTCGTGTCGGCGGCGCTCAGCTACCGTATCAGCGTCATCGAAAAGCGGATCGGACTGCGCCGGTGGTTTATCGTCATCCCGCTTCTGGTCGGCGGATTATTGGCCGCGATGGCGTTCGTGCCACCGCTAGCACTCGTCGCGTTGTTCGTCGGCTGGGCGTGCGTCGAGCCGACGCGGGTACTCGCAGGACAGTACGTAAACGACCGCATCGAAACGCTCGGTCGTGCAACCGTGTTGAGCGCGATGGCGATGGTGAGCGCGCTCACGGTCATCCCGTTCCAGCTCGGAAGCGGCGTGATCTCGGATGCGATGTCACCGCTGCTCGCGCTCTCGGCGGCGGGCGTGATACTGGTCGTCGGCTCGATTGCGATCCTGCTCTGGGAGTCGCCGATCGAACGATCATCGCTGGGCCCGAATCCGGAGCCAGGCGAGTAAACTGCCTCGGGGCATCCGCGCTGTGTTTTCTGTGAATCGAGAGCAGACGCAGGTATCGACCTCGCGTCTAGTCTGAGCGACGTCGCGTCTCGAGCGACGTTGTTCGAAAGACTGTTCGACCCCCACCCGTATTGACATTTACATTCTGAAGTACACCCTCGGTTTCACCGAAGCGACGAAACAGCAATCGGAAAAAAGCCTCGGTGCGTCAGTGTACGTATGGCACGTACCATTACCGTCGAGGGCATGAGTTGCAGCGGCTGTGAGGAAACCGTCGAATCGGTACTCGGGGAGGTAGACGGCGTCACGTCGGTCTCCGCCGACAGCGATGCGAACACGGTGACGGTGGATGAGGACGCCGACGTCGACGCTGTGGTGAGCGCGATCGAGAACGCGGGATACAGCGCCTCAGCGTAACGCCGAGGACGCAGCTACCGGTCGATCGGATCGCGAATCCAGTTATAACAGCGGAACGTGTGCGGCTCTTTGTCCGTCGTGAGCATCTCGAGTGGAATGAACCCCTCGCCCCCTCGAGCGCCCGCCCGCCGCTCCGTGGGGTCGTCCGAGAACGTCATGAGCTTCGCGTTCAGAGAGAACGTTACTTCGAGTGTTCCGCGGTGGTCGTCGTCGGGGTCGAACGCCATCGAAACGTCACCGGCGCCGACACCGAAGATCGCGGTTTCGTCCGCCGTCGAAACGCCGACGTCGTGACTGGCAAGACCACCGCTTAAGTTTTCGAGCCACTCGCGCATTCCCTCGCGGTCGAGCGACCGGTCGAGCTCGAACGCTCCGTCGACCATCTCGCCCTCCTCGAACGTGAACTCGGGGTACTGAAGCTTTTCGTCGGGAAGAACGTGTGATTCGGTCTCGGGATCGGGTGGCTGGTCGGGAACGTCCAGTTCGTCACTGATCGCCGACCGGCTCGGTGAGTGGCACAGGTCGTCCGTTTCTGGTTGGGTTTCGTCGTTATCGTCGGTCATGATACTTATCGTCGGTCATGGTATACGTCTTCAGCGAAGTGGCACGCTGACGTTGCGTCGTCGATTTCGACTCGGTCGGGAACGTCACGCTGACACCGCTCCTCTGCGATCGGACACCGCGTATGAAAGACGCAACCGTCCGGGGGATCGACCGGACTCGGCACGTCACCCTCGAGGATAAACGCGTCTTGAATCGACGTCGTTGGATCGACGTCCGGAATTGCAGCGAGTAGCGCCTCGGTGTAGGGGTGTGACGGGGAGGCGAACAACTGGTCGGCAGGTGCGACCTCCATCAACTCTCCGAGGTACATAACGGCAATGCGATCTGCGATGTGTTTGACGACGCTCAGGTCGTGGCTGATGAGGACGTAGGTGAGGCCGAGTTCACGTTGCAGGCGCATCAAGAGGTTGATGATGCTCCCTTTGACCGAAACGTCGAGCGCCGACACCGGTTCGTCGAGGACCAGTACCCGTGGCTCCGTCGCGATCGCGCGGGCGATTGCGACCCGTTGAGCCTGTCCACCGGAGAGTTCGTGTGCGTAGCGAGTCGCGTAGCGCTCAGAGAGGTTTACGAGCTCGAGTAACTCCTCGACACGGTCTGTCCGCTCGCGTTTGGACCAGCCGTGAGCTTTGAGCGGTTCGGCGATTGCGGCCTGGATGGTCATTCGCGGATCGATGCTCGACTTTGCGTTCTGAAAGATAACACCGACGTCTGTGAGTTGCTCTGCTGACCGAGAGAGTGCGCCGCCGACTTGCTCTCCGTCGAAGGTGACCGTTCCAGCTGTTGGTGTGTGCAAGCCCGTCACGAGGTTCGCGAGCGTCGACTTGCCGCTGCCGCTCTCGCCGACGATCCCGATCGTTTCGCCCTCGTAGACGGTCAGTGAGACGTCTGACACCGCCGTTACCGACGTCTGTGTTCCGAGCAGTTTGTCGAAGAGCGAATCCTCGAGGGGGAACTCCTTCGAGACGGCGTCGAGTTCGATCACGGGGGTGGTCTCCGTCCGTTCCGCCCGCCGAGACGATGACTGAGTGCTCATTATCGTCCCTCCGGGTAGACTTCGCTGTCGATGCCCTCGTTGACTCGGTGCAGTTCACAGCATTTCGCCCGGTGGTTCTCACCGCAGTGGACGACCGGCATCGACTCGCTTCGACAGTGGGGTTGGGCATGGTCACAACGCGAGGCGAACGGACACCCATCTATGCCACCGAGTTGATCGGGAACCTGGCCGTCGATCGTTTCCAGTGGCTCCTTACGACCGGTTCGCTGTGGCATACACTCGAGGAGCGCTTGCGTGTAGGGGTGTTTTGGATCCTCGAGGATTTGCGCTGTCGTTCCCGTCTCCATAATTTCACCGCCGTACATGACGATGACTCGATCGCAGATGCCGGCGACGACGCCGAGGTCGTGTGTGATCATCAGCACCGACATGTCACGTTCGTCTCTGAGATCCGCAATGATGCGGAGGATCTGGGCCTGGATCGTCACGTCCAGAGCCGTCGTCGGCTCGTCGGCGATCAACAGATCCGGTTCGCTCGCAAGCGCGATCGCGAGCATCGCTCGCTGTCGCATCCCCCCGGAGAATTCGTGAGGATACGCGTCGAGTCGCTCCTGGGGGTTCGGAATGCCGACTTCCCCCATCAGTTCGATGACGCGCTCGCGCTTTGCTGCCCAGTCGGAACGATCGTGCATGAGTGGGATTCGCATATAATCCCGGAGTGTTTGTGTGTCGGGATCATCGTGAATCTTCAACGACTCGACGATCTGGTCGCTCACCGTGAAGACAGGGTTGAGAGTCGTCATCGGGTCCTGAAAGACCATCGAGAGGCCGCGACCGCGAACGCGGCGAATCTCTCGTTCGCTTGCAGCCGTAAGGTCGGCCCCTCGGAAGTGAATCGAGCCGTCAGTAATGGTTCCCGGGGCCTCGAGGCGCATCGTCGAGAGCGCAGTTACGGACTTTCCGCTGCCGCTCTCACCGACGATGCCGACGATTTCTCCCGGTTGAATGTCGAAGGACACGCCGTTGACTGCGTGGACGGTTCCATCGTACGTCTCGAACTGCGTGTGCAGGTTTTCGACGGAAAGTAGTGGGTCTGTCATGGGTTCAGAGTCCCTTGTTCTGGGTGGTGTCGGTGTCACGTGGGTCGAGTACGTCTCGAAGCCCGTCTCCAAGCAGGTTGAACCCGAGCACGGCGAGCATAATCGCCAGCCCGGGGAAGTTCACGACCCACCAGGCGTCCTGAAGGTAGTTCCGACCTTCGGAGATCATCGTTCCCCACTCGGGGGTCGGCGGCTGTGCGCCGAGACCGAGGAACGATAGCCCTGCCGTCCCCAGGATGACGCCTGCCATGTCGATCGTTGCGAGGACGACGACAGGACCGATGACGTTCGGGATGATGTGTCGGCCGACGATCCTGAGTCGGCTCACGCCCATCAGCTGACTCGCCTTGACGAACTCCTGTTGTTTAATCGATAATACGCTACCGCGTATCACGCGTGCGTATCTCGTCCACCCCACCACCGCAAGCGCGATCATGATGTTCGTCAGGCTGGGCCCGAGAATACCCGCGATGACGAGTGCGAGTAACAGACCGGGGAACGCGAGCAAGATATCGACGAGACGCATGAGCGCCTCGTCGACGTACCCTCCCGCGTAGCCGGCTGTCACGCCGACTGCGGTACCGATCGCAAGCGAGATGCCGACGACCGCGACGCCGATCTGGAGGGAAATTCGTGCCCCGTAGAGGAGCCTCGTGAGGATGTCACGTCCGAGCTGGTCGGTTCCCATCGGATGCTCGAGCGAGGGGGACTCGAGGCGGTTCTCGAGGTTCTGCTCGGTCGGATCGTGGGGCGTGAGAAACGGTGCGAAGACGGCGCTGAAGACGATCGTAACGACGATCACCATTCCGACGACGTTCAACGTGTTCGAACGGAACTGGCGCGCTTTCCGCGAGTGATAGAGCGAGTGGATCCGCTCACGGCGCGTCGGCTCGACCGGCGACGTCTCCCCGCGCGTGGATTCGCCGCTCATCGGTCACCACCTTCGAAGGAGATCCGGGGGTCGACGTATCGGTAGGTGACGTCGACGAGAAAGTTCGTCACGACGAAGAAGACCGCGATAACCAACACGAGGCCCTGCACGATGGGATAATCGCGTGCGAAGATCGAATCGATGAGTAAGCGACCGAGGCCGGGACGCTGGAAGACGATCTCGACGATAACCGCGCCGTTCAGCAGGTAGCCGAACTGCAATCCAACGATCGTGATAACCGGAATCAGCGCGTTCCGAAGGGTGTGTTTGTACACGACGACGCGTTCACGGAGGCCCTTGGACCGGGCGGTTTGAATGTATTCTTCGTCGAGGACTTCGAGCATTGATGATCGGAGTAACCGCGTGATGATCGCAGCCATTCCCGTTCCGAGCGTGATCGCCGGCAGAATCAACTGGTCGAAACTCCCGTACCCGGACGTCGGTAGGAGACTCAGTTGAATCGCGAAAACCAGCATGAGGAGGTAGCCGAGCCAGAAGTTCGGCATCGAGAGACCGAGAAGTGCGGCGAGCTGGCTCCCGTAGTCGAGCGAGCCACCCTTGTGGACGGCGCTAATGACACCGGTCGGCACCGCAATGAGCAACGCGACGACCATGCCAGCGACGGCCAACTCGAGTGTCGGCCAGAGGTTGTCGATGATGAGCTGGGAGACGGCCGTGTCACTGTAGTAGGAGTTCCCGAGATCCCCCTGAAGAACCCCACCGATCCAGTCGAGGTACTGTAACGGGATCGGGTCGTCTAACCCCTGGGCATCTCGAAACTGCTCGATCGCCTCCGTAGACGGTGTTTGGCCGCCCATCTGTTGTCGCAGGATCGTTTCAGCAGGATCGCCAGGCGTAAAGAACATCAGTAAGAACGTGATGATCGAAACACCAGCCAGGACGAACCCGGATGTGCCCGCGCGACGAAGAACGAATTTCCACATGGCAGAGAGATTATTCCCAGTGCTCGAGTGACGTCCAGCGCGAGAACTGCGGAATTGCGCCTAGCTCCAGTCCGTCGATGTTCTCGTGACACGCGGCGATGAACTCGCTGTAGTACAGCGGAATCGTGACCGCTTCGTCCGCGATGTGGTGTTGTGCTTCCATGTAGGCGTCCGCTTTCGTATCCTCGTCCGCCGTCTGGAAGCCGGTCTCGATCAACTCGTCGACCTCTCCGCCCAGGTTGTGCAGGCCGGTTCCTTCGTCGCGGTAAAGGCGTTGATTGACGTCACCGTCCGAGTGGAACCCCTCGTAGATGATGTAATCGGCGTCTCCGCTGTTCGACCCGCTCTCTTTCAGTATCAGGTGGGCTTCCCCGTCGCGCTCTGCTTCCGAGTAGGCGGCGCGCTCGAGCACCTGGATCTCCGTTTCGACGCCGATACTGCTGAACGAGCCCTCGAGCACTTGCGCCATCTCGCTGCCATCGACCATATCGTTCGCCACGAGAATGCTGAGCGTCTCGCCGTCGTAGCTCGATTCGTCGACGAGTTCAGCCGCTCGATCATCGTCCTTCTCGTAGGTCTCGATTTCGTCGTGTGCCGACCAGTAGATGATCGGGGAAATCGGTCCACGAGCGGGCTCGCCGACTCCCTCGAGAACGGTGTCTACGATCGTCTCCTGTGAAATCGCGTGATTCAGGGCGCGTCGCAGCGTTGTGTCGTCTGTCGGGGATTTATGAAGGTTGATTCCAACGTACCCCGCACCCGGTCGACTTTGTCGCTCGAGGAACATCGAATCGTCCTCCTCGATCGAAGCGATTCGGCTCCGTGGTGGAGAGAGCGCGATGTCGATCTCTCGGTTTTCGAGCGACAGCGCTCGCGTGTTCGGGTCCTCGATGACGCGGAAGACGAGTTCATCGAGAACGGGTTCCTCGTCCCAGTAATCCTCGAAGGCGACCGTCTGGACTTCCTGTTGCTGATCGATCGCATCGACCATGAACGGGCCGGTCCCGATCACGTTGTCCTCGGTGTGATCGCGGTCGGGGTGTTGGATCGCGACCATGTTGTGAGCGATCGTTCCCGGGAAGGTTGGGAACGGATCAGTCGTGGTAAACTCGACGGTGTAGTCGTCGAGTGCGACCGTACTGCCCGATTCGATGTGGAGCCATCCCGGTGCCCACGCGTGTTCCTCGAGGATCGCTTCGATCGAGAACACGACGTGATCGGCGACCATTTCCTCGCCGTTGTGGAACTGTACGCCTTCTCTGAGCGAGAACTCCCAGACCGTTTCCTCGACCTGTTCCCAGTCGGTCGCGAGCCACGGTTCGAGTTCCATCTCGTTTGAAACCCACACGAGCGGCTCGAGGATGTTCGTCCAGTACGGTGTAACTCCCCCGTAGTAGTTCCAGTCGTCCCTCGTCGGATCATCGTCGAGGGCAATCGTCGCACTCGGTAACTGCTCCTGTTCGTCTCGATCCGGTTCGCTCGGCTGACCCTCGTCGTCGGACCCGTCGGATCCGCCGAGACATCCAGCGAGCGCAACTGCGCTCACTCCACCGAAGCCTTTCAACATTCCCCGCCGACTAGCTAAAATTCTACTGTGTGGCATTCTTTCTCACTTGGCTACTGATACCAACAGAACTGGATCGGCGGTATATAAAACTATACCCTCCGGGGGCCGGTGTATTTATAAGTGAGAGAGGATATACCCCTTCGTAGAATTAATTTATTAATCTAAGGTTAGATAAATAGTCATTCGAAGCCCCAATCCGAGATTTGGGTTCGTAATCAAAGGTAAAATTTGTAAAGGGATTTATATCTCAACCTACCACATAGGTATATTACATTTTTTGTCAGCGAGTTAGTTCGAGATACGTCCTAATAGACCGAGAGCGGTGCAATTCCAGCGGGACCGCCCTGGAAGTTAAGGGGATACGACGGCACGGAGATCGCAGTTGAGACAGGATACTAAGTACTCCGCCTAAAAATCCTAACTATTGAATCCGATATCGAATTATAGGTAATGTTTATTATCTATGCCTATCAACTCGGCGGGTATGCACAATTTCGATGAAACTGATCTCGAAATTCTTCGGCTTCTGGCGAAAGACGGGCGAAGACCCTTCAAAGAAGTCGCCGAAATGGTCGAGCTTTCTGCGCCTGCAGTTTCCGAGCGTGTCAGCAAACTCGAAGAGCAGGGCATCATTCGGCAGTTTACTATCGATATCGACCGGACACAGTTGCGTCGGAGTCTTCCACTTCTTGCGACTGTTGATGTCAGACCGGAGTGTCTAGATTTGATCCGTCAGCAACTCGTCGCAACCCCTGAAGTCGAGTACGTGTATACGACGATCGAATCGAATCTCGTCTTCCACGCAAACGCTCCCGAGACGAACCCTCGAGAGTGGATCCTCGAGCAACTCGACCCGTCGATGATCGTCAGTTACGAAGTCGAACTCCTCGCAGACACCGAGCGCTCGTTCACACTCAGCGGGGCAGAGTTCGCACTCTCGTGTGCAGAGTGTGGGAACACCGTCACGAGCGAAGGGGTCGTAACGAGAATCAACGGCGAAATCAAGCAGTTCTGTTGTCCCTCCTGTGAAGAGCGGTACGAAACCCAGTTCGAGCGATTACGCGAGCGTGCGGAAAATGAGTGACCTGTCACTTGGATCTGGTCCAAACCGAATCCTGGAGATTCACAGGTTCGTTAGCCTGTCGGTGGACTAATGTTCCCGAGGGAGGGACTCATCCCGCCGGTCATCCTGAAGTATTATCTCTACAAGGCGACGAAGGCCGTCGAATTTTACCGGCCGATCATGTATATTTACTTCCTTTCTCAGGGGCTCTCATTTACACAGATCGTCATCCTCGAGGCCGTGTACAACCTCACGACGCTCTTGGGGGAGATTCCGACCGGATACATTAGTGATCGCGTTGGAAGGCGACCGTCGTTACTGATCGGAACGGTTCTGATCACGGTCACGCTCGTCGGAATCGGATTGGCGAACTCGTTCGCCGAGTTGCTTGTTCTCTACGTGTTCTGGTCGATGGGGTACAATTTCCGCTCGGGAAGCGAAGATGCGTGGTTGTATGATAGTCTCACAGATCTCTCCGAAAGCGAGCGATTCGCACACGTTCGTGGACGAGGTGAAGCGCTGGCACTCGCAATCGGTGCAGTCGCGTCCGTCGTCGGCGGGTATCTGGCCGGGTTCGATCTATCGTACCCGTTTTTCGTCGCTGCAGCGATCATGGGCGTCGGCATCGTCGTCGTTCTGAGCATGCCCGAACCGAGGAGTTACCGGGTACAGGGTAGCGATTCCTTGCAGTTCACAGAGTCAATTCACATCATTCGTCAGACCGTGGAAAATCGGAGTATCCGTGCGTTCATCCTCTACTATTTCATTCTATTCTCTGCAGTGTTGTACGTCACCTCGATCTTTCTCCAACCGGTGTTCGAAGAGGCCGCCCTCGAGATGGGCGTTCCTCGAGGGCAAGTTGAGCCACTACTTGGGTGGTTTTATGCGGTGGTCAGTCTCTTGTCTGCTGCCCTGAGTTACAACACAGGTATCATTCATCAGAAAATCGGTATCAAAGGCTGGTTCCTGACGGTGCCGTTCGCTGTCGGACTCGGGCTCAGTAGTCTCTGGTTTTTCCCGCTATTCGCGATCCCCGTGTTGCTGTTCGTCCGTGCCATCGTCGAAACGTCGCGCTCACTTGCGATACAGTACATCAACGATCGGTCGGGCACGACCGGTCGGGCTAGCGTGTTGAGCGCGATGGCGATGGTCAGCTCTGTGACGGTCATTCCGTTCCAGTTGGGGAGCGGGATCATATCAGATGTTTTCACCCCAATCATCGCACTCTCTCTTGCGGGTATCGTCTTAATCGGAGGCTCCACACTACTGATAGCGGTCAGTACGCCCTTTGCTCCGCCTGAGTCGGCTAAAGGAACGCCCTCTAAGTAGGTTCGGAGATGAGCAGCAGATTCATTGCCCAATTGTAGATAAATTGGGGAGCCAAATTCAATTTATTTATGTTTTGTTGGTTTCGACCACATTAGCAGCCCCACTCCTGCTGCCAGCGTTCCATTTCTGCAATCTCAGCTTCTTGGACTTCGATTACTTCTTCGGCTAACTCGGCTATTCGGGGCGCCTGTCCTTCCTCTAGAACGTCCTCCGCCATCACGATTGCACCTTCGTGGTGGTGAATCATGTGCTCGACGAAGAGACAATCGAACTCGTGGCCCTCCGCACACTGCAGTGTCTGCATCTCCTCGGGCGTCATCATACCCTCCATCTCGTGGTGGTCCATCTCGTGGCCGTGGGCGTCGGCACCCGCCTCCTCGAGCCACTCGTGCATCTGTTCGATCTCTGCTTCTTGCACTTCGATGATCTCGGGTCCAAGTTCACAGAGTTCTTGGCGATCGGTACGTCCGGGAACGAGCTTCGACATTTCGATCGCCTGCTCGTGGTGAGGAATCATCATCTGCATGAACTCGACATCTGCGTGGTTGAATTCGCCATCATATTCATGCTCATGATGGTCATCATCCTCGGAGGGATCATCGTAGTGGCCATCGTCACTCTCGTTATTCGTGTCTTCGTGTTCGCCCTCATCGGCCGCGGTGTAGCCGATAAAGCTAACTGTGGCAGCCGTACCTGCTAGATACATGAAGCGGCGTCGGTTTGTGGATTTACTCATGGTATTCTCACGGTTTGAATCGGGAGGTGATGCTCAACGCTCCCGGTTCACGCAGTAAACCGCCGGGAGTGGACATTATTATTGGCAGTGTATGAGCCGAAGTCAATTAGTGAGGTGTGCCCTGAAACCACCTTACAGAACCGCACCGATTAGTGAGGTGTGTCTCCACAGCTAGAAAATCTGTTTTGGCGTCAAGTAACACGAGAATTATGTGTTGATTCGTAGTGGATGCTCCATGGGCGGAACTGCGGTCCACGCGATAAGTATCCCCTTTGCGGTTGCCGCTGGTAGCGGAGCTAGCCTTTCAGCGTACCTCTCGTGGCGAGTTTTCCGCGACTCACCGGTAAGCCACGTCATGGGTGCGTTAGCGATCGCAATGGCGGTTATGACGTTTTATCACGTGCTGATAGTTGTATATCCCGGTTCAGTGGCCCTTGAACTAGTGGGAGGTGGCAAATATATAGCGTTGCTTGGTATTTTGGGGATACTCGTTAGTCTACAGCGGTGGACGACGATTCCGTTACAAGAGTACGATTCGTCATTTCTGCTCGCTGCGACAGGCACGGGCGTGTTCGTCGGCGGCGGGTTGTTAAGTGAGGTCTTTGCCCCACAGTCGGTTCACTGGGTGCACATGCTCGGTGCGGTACTGATCTTGATCGGCTTTTGTCGCCTCGTGAGACGAGATTCGACGCACGATCACTGGTTCAGTGCCCTGGTTGCAGACCCCGAACGTGTCCGATCCCGGGCCGAGTGGATGAACCCGCTAGACGATCGAATTCTCGAGGTCTGCTCTACTTCTGACCTCGTCCTCACTCCCGCAATAATCGCATACAACACCGGGTATAGTAGAGGCGAGGTTAATCGCCGACTGAGCGCATTAGAGGAACACTCTCTTTTAGAGCGGGTCGATCGAGGAAAGTATCGAATTACGTGTGAGGGACGACAGTATCTCTACTCGGTTGAAAGAAAGGAAGATACGTAAATCGTCTCTCGCGATTTCGGTGATACCGCAAAGTGGGCGGTGCTCGGTTCTCTCATCGAATTTCGCGCCACTGCGTCGTTCTCGTTTTCGAAAAGTGCGGATAGGAGTCTCCGCAATACACCCTCGAGAGAGTCTCAGTTCAGGTGATTGTCCGAGTCGTGAAACCCCTCGAACGCCGGTTTCTCGGCTTCACTCGGCGAGAAAACGGTGACGACGTCGTTCGGACGAATTTCGGTATCTCCGTGTGGAGTGATCACCGTGTCGTCGCGTTCGATCGAGATGACCAGTGTCTGGTTGTCGAACACGTCGTCCTGGGCGGCCTCTTCGAGGGTCAGTCCCGCGATCGGTGCGTGCTCCTGGACGGTCATCTCGATGATCTCCGCGCCGCCGGTCAGGCTAATGTAGTCCGCGAGCGGCTCCCGGCGGCTCCCGTCGATCGGTCCGTACGGCGTGTACGGAAAGTCGTGTTCCTGTTGCATGAGGAACTCGTCTTCGATATCGACGCCCAGCTGTTCGAGTTCTCTCCCGATTCGACGCAGATCAGCCGTGTTCGTCCCAACAGCGAGAACGTGGAGATTCATCCGCCCACCCATCAGCTCTCGAACGTTGATCACACCCGGTATCGTTCCGATCTTTCGAGCGGCTCCTTCGACGTCGCCGAACGGTGCGTGACAGAGAAACAGATTCATCAGTGAGCCGTCGGCGTGCTCGAAATCGATCGTTGCGTGATAGCCTTCGATAACGCCGTGTTCTTCTAGCTGAGCGATCCGGTTTCGAATTGTTGCTCCGGAAACGCTGACGTCCTCGGCGATTGCAGGAGCCGACGTGTTTCGAGCGTCGACCATCAGCGAATAAATGATCCGTCGATCGATTTCGTCGAGACGATAGGCCCCGCCGTTCTGTTCGCCCATACGGTGGCTTCTCGAGGGCGGAATAAGAATCTATGCCAATATCGGCCCCGAAAAATCCACTGCGTGTGGTTTTTGAGACAGAGCTCGAGCGCATATCCGCATCATCAGTCGTGAGCGTTCTGTCAAGCTCCGGATACTCGGCATGCTTTTTCTGTAGACTGCGTGGTCTCAGGGCTGTGCATCGGGATTCGGAAGGACGATAACCGGGACTCGATCACTGTCGATGAGGCTCTTGGTTTTGTTTCCTGTGAGGAATCGCGTGAGGCGACTGCCCTCTCGAGGCACGAACGCAATCGCATCCGCGGCGGTTTCTTCAGCGGCGGCGAGAATTTCGTCGATAACGTCCGTCCCGTATCGAATTTCGGTCGTCACCTCGAAGCCCGCGCTCTCGAGGGACCCGGTCACGAAATCGAAGATCGCTTGCGCCTGTTCCTGTCGCGCTTCGAGCGGTGCTTTGTCGGGGGCACCGCCGCCTTTCTCGATGACGTGGACGGTGTGAAGGGAGGTGTCCGTGCTGAAAGACCGTTCGATGGCTTCGCACGTCGTCTTTGCATCGGTTTCGTTTGCAACCGGGACGAGGATTCGCTGTGCCGATCCAAGCGCGGTCGAACGGTCCTCGGTCGGCTCGTCGTCTGTGTGAGAGGAAGGCATACGACGAGTTCCGTATCCGCACCGATATACCTTTCTGATTTCTAGAAACGAAATTGGGCTGGTCGAAATTAGCGATGTGAAAAAACGATCCGGTAGGATTATAAATCCGAGGACGGTACGAGGCCGATATGAACCGGACCCCAGGTGGGAGTTCCGACCGTTCGCCCTGGTTTCTGTCCCTCGAGGTCGGTCGAGAATGAGCGACCAGGGAGCGGAACTCGCTCGCGATCTGGGCTTTCTCGAGGCGTACACGCTGGGCCTGGGAACGATGATCGGTGCCGGAATCTTCGTGCTTCCGGGGATCGTCGCCGAGAGCGCCGGGCCGGCGAGTATGATCTCGTTCGTCATCGGCGGACTGGTCGCGCTGCTCGCCGCGCTCTCGCTCTCAGAACTCGCGACGGGGATGCCCAAAGCCGGTGGAAGCTACTATTACGTCAATCACGCGCTGGGGAGTTTCTTCGGGACGATCGTCGGCTGGGGGATGTGGGCCGGATTGATGTTCGCGACGGCCTTTTACATGCTGGGATTCGGTCAGTATCTCACGAACCAGCCGTCCGATGCGCTCGTCGTGATCCTGGCCGGGCTCGCGATGGCCGCCGTCCTCGTCGCGGTCAATTATCGCGGCGTCAAAGAGACGGGATCGCTCCAGAACGTGATCGTCATCCTCCTCGTCGGGCTGATCTTCGTGTTTATCGCCGTCGGGTTAGTGAACCTCGAGCCGGGTCTTCTCGATCCGTTCGCACCTGCTGGATGGGGTGCTGTCGGTGCGACTGCGGGGACGGTGTTCGTCACGTTCATCGGTTTCGAGGTGATCGCCACCAGCGCGGAAGAGATCAAACGACCGGGACGAAACCTTCCACTCTCGATGATCGCCGCAGTTGTCACGCCAACGATACTGTACGTGCTGGTTATGCTCGTGAGTACCGGCATTCTCCCGGTTCCGGAACTGGCTGACTCGGAGGTTCCGGTCGCCGACGTGGCCGCTGCGGCAGTCGAGCAGTTCGGATTGCTTTCAGTCGGTGGATTCGCCGTCGAACTCTCCGTCGTGGGCTCGCTGATAATGATCGCGGGCGCGATTCTGGCGACCGTCTCCTCGGCGAACGCATCGATTCTCTCGGCGGCCCGCGTCAATTACGCGATGGGGCGCGATCGGATCCTGACGAACTGGCTCAACGAGATTCACGACCGGTACCGGACCCCCTATCGAGCGATCGTCGCAACGGGGGTCGTTATCCTCGTCCTCATCGCGAGTCCGTTGCCCATCGCCACGCTCGCCGACGTGGCGAGTTTCATGTTCCTGATCACGTACGCCCTCGTTCACGTGGCCGTCGTCGTCCTCCGACGGGCGAAGCCGGCCGAGTACGACCCCGACTTCGAAATTCCACCGGTACTCTATCCCGCCGTCCCGGTTCTGGGTTTTCTATCCTGTCTCGCAGTGATGGTCCAGATGGACTGGACCGTCCAGGTGATCGGCGCCGGTGTCGTCGTCGTTGGCGTTCTCTGGTACGCGTTCTATGCCAAAGAGAAGGCCCTTTCGACGACGCTCATCGGGGAAGCCGTCGCGCCGAGTGACGCCGAGTCGGCCGTCGACGACGCCTATCGAGTCATCGTTCCGGTCTCGAACCCGCGGACGGAACGTCAGCTTATCAAGTACGCCGCAGCGAGTGCTGCAAACCGCGACCGGCCGGGTGAACTGGTTGCAGTCAACGTCATCGAAGTGCCCCCACAGATGTCCCCCTCTCAGATCGAATTCGAGGAGGAACGAGTCGAGAACCAGCGAATACTCCTCGAGAACGCGCGCACTATCGCGACCGATCTCGACGTGGCGGTCCGAACCCGCGCGATCGTCGGACGGAACGCGGGGAACGCACTGTTATCGGCCATCGAAGATGAGGACGCAGATCACGTCTTGCTCGGCTGGGCCGGCGAGCGACGAAGACGAGACGTCCTGTTCGGCTCGACGATAGATCCACTCCTCGAGCGGGCCCCGTGTGAGGTGACGTTAGTCAAAGAGCCGAGCGAAAGCCCGGGGAACATCGTCACACTCGCAGGCAGTGGTCCGCACGCTCCCGTCTCCGCTCGTCGGGCCGGGGAATTGCGGCGGGCGTTCCCTGAAAGCACGCTAACGCTCCTCAACGTCCAGTCGAAGGGCGATATTGACGACGACCCGATCGACCGCGGCACCGAGGTGATCACCGAGGTTGCAATCGCTGCGGATCTCGAGGAGCACGAATACGAGCCTCGTGTCGTCGTCGCCGATGACGTCCGCGACACCCTGGTCGAAGAAGTCGCCGAGTACGAGACGATCTGTGTCGGTGCGACGGGAACGAGTACCGTCGCGCAGACGCTGTACGGCTCGATTCCACAACAGCTCGTCCGGGAAAGTGATGGAACGGTTATAATGGCACGCGGAGAGAACAGGGCACCACGGACGTTCCGGCAGGCGGTCATACAGCGGTTAGAACGGTGAACAGGCTATGGACGTAAGCGTCTCTCCGATACGTCGCAATCATCCAGTCTGCAGGAGGGATCAATGCGCGTCGTGATCGTCGGAGCGGGGAAGGTTGGTCAGTCGATCGCGTCGAACTTACAGGCGTCTCACGACGTTATCGTGATCGACAAAGACGACGACACCGTCGAAGAACTCACGTACTCCTTTGACGTGCTCGCGGTTCGCGGCGACGGGACCGAAAGCGAAACACTGCGGAGTGCGGATATCGACGAGGCGGACCTCGTAATCGCGTGTACGGATAGCGACGAGTCGAACGTCGTCATCTGTGGCGCGGCAAAAGCGATGAGCGATGCGTTCACCATCGCGCGGGTCAGACGTCGCACGTTACTCGAGACGTGGGAGGTGTCTGAAGGGGCCTTCGGTGTCGATTTCATGGTCTGTACGGATCTGCTGACCGCGCGGACGGTGTTCAGAGTGGCCGGTCATCCGGCGGCGAAGGACGTCGATATCTTCGCTAGCGGACTCGTCCGCATGGCCGAGTTCGAGATCGGACCGGATAGCAAAATCGGTGGACTGACCGTTCGCGAGGCAGACCAGTACGACACACTCACCTTCGCGGGCGTTTTCCGAGATGATGACATGATCGTCGCAGAGGGCGATACACTCCTTCAGACCGGCGATCGGATCGTTGTGATCGGAAGCCCCGACGCCGTCAGTGCGCTTGCCAGCGACATCGTCACACCGGACCACAGGAGTACCGAAGAAATCGTGATCGTCGGTGCCAGCGAGATCGGCCTGCAAGCCGCTCGCGAGTTCGAAGAACACGGATACCAGCCACGGCTGATCGAACAGGATCCCGACCGGGCGCGGGAGGCGGCGGAAGCGTTACCCGGGACGACGGTCCTGGAAAGCGATGCGACCGAGGTCGACTTCCTCCGGCGTGAACACATCGACGAAGCAGACGTTCTCATCGCTACTCTCGGCGCCGACGAGCAGAATCTACTGATTTCGCTGTTAGCGCGACGACTGGGTGTCGACAGAACGGTTGCCGTAATCGAGAACCTCGAGTTCACCGGTCTCTTCGAGGCCGTCGGGATCGACGTGGCGATCAACCCCCGGGAGGAAACCGCCGAAGAGATCATCCGATTTACCCGTGCGGATCGAGCCGAGAAAATCGCGATGCTCGAGCACGACCGGGCCGAGGTAATCGAGATCGAAATCGACGAAGAGAGCGTGCTCGCGGGACGGCAGATTATGGACTCGATGACGGACCTGCCGGACGGCGTCGTCATCGGCTCGATCTCTCGAGACGGCTCGCTCGTCACACCCCGTGGGACGACCGTCGTCGAACCGGGCGACCATGTCGTGGTCTTCGTCGACGCAACCGCCCTCGATACGGTGGTCGAGGCGATCTGAATGCGACACCATCTCCGCGTCGACTGGCGAGCGGGGCTGAGTCTCGTCGGAACGCTTCTGGTGTTGCTCTCGCTCGCGTTCGTCGTTCCCATCGTCGTTGCGCTGGCGTACGGCGGAGAGGACCTGTGGGTCTTTCTCGTCTCGCTCGTCCTCACCGCCGGCTCCGGGCTTGTCCTCCGCCGACTCGATCCCGATCCGGCGCCTGGTGCTCGAGAAGCGTTTTTCGTCGTCGCGGTCACCTGGCTGCTCGCGGCATTCTTTGGGGCGCTGCCGTACGTTCTCGCGGGAAACGGTGCGATTGCACACCCGGTCAACGCCCTCTTCGAGAGTATGAGCGGGTTTACGACGACGGGTGCAACAGTGATGGAGGACATCTCTTTCGAGACACACTCACGACCGATTCTGATGTGGCGCCAATTGACCCAGTGGCTGGGTGGGATGGGAATCATCGTCCTCGCCGTTGCGATCCTCTCTCAGATGGCCGTCGGTGGGGCGCAGTTGATGGAGGCTGAGACGCCCGGACCTGGCGTCTCGAAACTCACGCCGCACATCGCCGAGACGGCGCGCGTGCTCTGGCTCGCGTACATCGGGTTCACCGGCCTGTTGATCGCGTTGCTGTACGGGTTGCATCTACTCGGCTACGCACCGGGTATGGATCTGTACAACGCCTTCGCTCACGGATTTACCACGCTCCCGACCGGCGGCTTCTCACCGGAAGCCAGGAGCATCGAGGCGTTCTCACCCGCCGTCCAGTGGCTGATCATCCCGTTCATGTTCATCGCGGGCGTCAACTTCGTCCTCTGGTGGTACCTCTTTACCGGCGATCCGTGGACGCTACTGGGTGATACCGAGTTCCGCCTGTACTTCGGGGCGGTGACGACGCTCTCTCTCGTCGGCACGCTCATGCTCTTTCTCGACGCCGGTTTACAGACCGCAGAAACGGGCCAGATCGGCGGAAACCTGGAACGGTCAGCACGCTACGCCGTCTTCCAGATCGTCTCGCTCACGAACTCGACGGGGTACGCGAACATGGACTTCGATACGTGGGGGACTCCTGCGAAAGCGCTGTTGTTCTTCGTGATGTTTATCGGCGGCAGCACGGGGTCAACCGGCGGCGGCATCAAAGTCCTCCGCTGGCTTGTGATCCTCAAATCGCTTCGCCGTGAAGTGTTCACGACGATCCATCCCGAGGCGGTTCGTCCCGTTCGAATGAACGGAAGAATTCTCGACGAAGACGCAGTCCGGGGTATTTACGCCTTCACGATCCTCTACTTCGTGCTGTTTTTCGTCGGTATTCTGCTTCTCGCGATCGACACGTCGCTGGTCGGCTACGAAATCGGAACGTTCGACCTCGTGAGTGCGGTGATCGCCACGCTCGGTAACATCGGCCCGGGGTTCGGCGTCGTCGGTCCGATGGGCGGCTACGGCGACTTCCCGACGAGTTCGAAACTCCTGATGGTACTGTACATGTGGATCGGTCGACTCGAGATATTCCCCGTTCTCGTCCTCCTGACCGTCGCCTACTGGGAGTCCTGAGCGAGGTCTTCCAGCGCGAACCTCCACGGCCGGTGCGATCTTTCCCGGACTCGAGGAACCGCCACTCCCCCTCGTCCGTGGCTTCCGATAACGATCATGTCGTGCGCCGAGTCTTCAGTATGCTCGATAGTTACGTGCTCCGGCGTTCCAGTGTCGGTTTCGGCAGCCAGCTCACGATCATGCGCCTCCGAGAGGTCCATCGCCTCATCGAGGATCGTCCGGCCTGTCCCTTCGGCTTCGCTTACAGCAGGGATCCGCTCGTCTACGTCCGTAAATACCTCCCTGTAGCCTTCCGGGACTGGCACGACGTTGAGGGCAGTAACGTCGACATCGGGGAACTTTTCGAAGGTGTATTCTAACGCGTTCTTCGACGGCGGTGATCCGTCGTACGGAACCAGGATCTGGTCAGCTATGTGTTAACGTTCGCTAGCCACAAGTATACAACATCCACATTGACACATCGGTAGCGGAACTTCACGACTCCAGTCGTGGGCCGACATCACATACAGCACACGACTCACCAATCCCAGCGAGGGACGTGGTTGTCTGGGAGCAATTCTGCGACAGCAGACTATTTCGATGGTATTTTTCCCCACTAGGAGGTAGAAATTTATGTGTGGGGCGTGTGTCCGATAGCCATGGACGAGATGCTGAGCGGCGAGTTGCTGGACAGGTCCGTAGTGACGACCGACGGAACGACGATCGGCTCGCTCACTGACGTGACGATCGACCAGCGAAGCGGCGAGCTCCTGGCGCTCGTCGTCGAGTCCCGCCGCGAGGCGATACCCGACACCATCACCTGCGAACGAACCGACCGGGGGACCGTCCACATCCCGATCGGCGAAGTCGACTCGATACGCGACCACATCGTCATCGGTCGACGGAAGGACCGCCCCACCGCCTAAGCAGAGCCTGAACGACGACGTGACGTCGGTTACGCCCTCCACGGCGGGCTCAGACGGTCGGCACTCGAGTTCTCGCTCGAGCTGTCGTCGGGGTCGAGGCCGACGGTCACGTCGCTGTCGTTCTCGACGGTGAGCGACTCAGTCGCGTTCTCGTAGCCGTCGGCGCCGACGTCGAGGTCCCACCAGCCACAGACCGCCTCGAGAGTCGCACTCCCGTTGTCGTCGGTCTCGACGGTTGGGAGGGCGGCGGTTTCGGTGTGGTTGAACAGCTCGAGACTGCCGCCGACGGTTGCGTTCCCGAGCGATTCGTTGGCCTCGGCGTCGCGGATCTCGACGTCGAGCCGGCACTCGCCCGGAAGCGGTACGCCGGCGACGTCGATCTCCGCCGGAGTCTCCTCGACGGTGAATACGGTCGACTCGTTCGTCTGGTTCGGTCGAGCTGGAAGTTCGGTGGCGGTCACGGCGTACTCGCCCGGTGAAACTCCTTCAAGGAGGATCTCACCCTCCTCGTCGGTCGTATTGGGGTGGTCGTCGGTGGCGTTCGTCTCGACACCGGCGTGCAGCGGATCGCCCGTCTCGGGATCGACGACCCGCAGGCGGACCTCTCCGGCGTCCTCAAGCGGCGTGAGACTGACGGTGAACGCCGAATCGCCGTCGTGACTGTACTCGAAGCGGACCGGGGCGTACGCCTCGTGGGTGAGTTCGATCTCGTAGTCCGTGTCGACGACGGCGGCCGAGAAGCGTCCGTCATCGTCGGTCTCACCGCTGAACGCCGACTCGTTGTCCTCGCCGTCGGACTGCGCTCCGGAGACCGCAACGTCCGGAACCGGTTCGTCGGCGTCGTCGACGACCTCGATGACGAGCGTCGACTCGCCGGTGGTCGGCGAGTCCGATCCGTTGGTGTCGTTGTCGACGGGGGCGCCACAGCCCGCCGTGAGTACACAACAGACGACCACGGCGAACCCGAGCGTTCGAAGGCGAGAGGCCATGCGAGGTCAAGGCGTTGTACGAGAACGAGTAAAATCATTTTGCTGCCCGAACGTATCATCGGTCCAATACTAAAACCGATGGGTGTCCAGGTGGGAGGGGGTCGTCCACCTGTAGATCTCGCAGAGAAGTCGTCTCGCGACCGACTTCCTGTCAGCGGTTCTACCAAAGTCTCTTTTTCCAGAGTAACATTCATTACCGATGGTTACTGAATGACATCTGCCGGAGGACTACACTCGTGGTGCCGTTACCCACAGTCGAACGGAAGTAGGTGGTGGTTGTCCTCCCGTTCGCGGGACCGTTGACTCCTCTCGACGGGCGAGTCACTCGATTCCGCACGTTCTAGACGGTCACAGGAGAGCCAACGGAAAACTCCATATTGGATTTCTGGTATATACGATAGCAATCGGGAAGTAGACGCCCACAAGCCGGTGATATCGGGAAACCAGTATCCAGTGCAAGGGTTCGAAATTCGCCAAACACTCGTTACAATTCGCCTGAAGTCCCGGCAACACGTCGAGAGCGTACCCACCTTCAATATACACTCGCCTCCTGAGGTCGAGTGCCCGAAAGGGTATCAGAGGCACGCGTGACATATAGCCTCGGTCGACACTGACACCACCACCACCGATCCACGTCGTGGTTCCCCACACCCCTTTTCCCACGCATTCCCTATTACCCCGAAAGCGACGCGATCGGCTTCTTACTCGACCTCGAGTCGGATCGCACTCGCCGGCGGCTTCTCGAGGATTACCTCCAGGTGCGTTCCGCAATGTGGACAGATCGTGTGCGTCAGGATGCCCTGTGGCGTCACTTCGGGGTCGGCGATCGATCGGATATCGCTGAACCCGTTGGCCAATACCTCCTCGCAACACGGATACTGAATTTTTACGATTTTTTGATCTGTTTTCATGATAACACCTCTATGAGTATAAGTTTGGTAGGACTTTCAGCATATAGAATAAGAACGTTCGGGTGAACACACTCGCTCTTTATTACCCCTCTGATACCAAAGTGATTGAGGAGGGTCATGAACGTATCTACACAGATAATATCGATGGCGCCTCTCGGGTCTGACCGTCCGGTCCCGTCGTCGCAGGGGGTGAAAACGACCCTCCCCCCGTACCATGAGCACGGTTCGGTCGCGGTGTGAGACGTGTCCGGCGGCGGGACGAGGGCGCCGGACAGGCTCGCTGGGGGCTCGTCGTCAGGGGCACCCCGGCCGCACGTGCTCGTTGGACCGGGTCACGTACATACTCACCGATGGTTATCAGTTATAGAAATAGGTCGAATCAATAGTTGTATGAACTCGAGTAGCGGCCCGAAACGCACCCCCTCACGAAATCGAGACGGTATCTCTCTCCGGCAGTCAACTCCCGGACTCCTGTCCGATAAACGGTCTCGCAACCGGTACAGTTCCTGGTGGGGTGGGTCAACGCGGTCTCCGTCGACTGCGAGTTCAGCGTACCGACCGCGGCCGTGACGGGCAATTTCGACGGCCCGGATGACTCGAGCGGGAAGCGACACGCCGGTGCCGGCCATCGGTTTTTACGTGCCGGCGGTGGCACACCCGCGTATGGAGTACGTGACCGTCGATGGAACGGACGTCCCGGCGCTCGGCTTCGGCACCGCACGGATGGATAGCTACGACGAACGGTATCGGGCCGTCGAAACGGCTCTCGAGGCCGGCTACCGTCACCTCGACACCGCCCAGACGTACGGCAGCGAGGAAGCCGTCGGCGACGCGATCGCAGACGCCGACGTCGACCGCGAGGACCTGTTCGTCACCACGAAACTCGCCGAGGGGAACCGCAACCGCGAGGCGGTCCTCGAGTCGACGGCGGAGAGTCTCGAGCGTCTCGGCACCGAGTACGTCGATCTGTTGTTGATCCACGCGCCCAACGACGCCGTCGACCACGAGGAGACCCTGCGTGCGATGAACGAACTGCAGGGCCAGGAGGCCGTCCGGCACATCGGCGTCAGCAACTTCTCGGTCGACCAGACCAGGGAGGCGATCGCACACTCGGAAGCGCCGATCCTGACGAATCAGGTCAAGTACCACCCCTACGAGTCACAGGCAGATCTCCTCGCGTTCTGTCTCGAGGAGGACATCGTGCTCACCGCGTACAGTCCGCTCGCCATTGGCGACGTCGTGGGTGACGAGACGCTCGAGGAGATCGGCGACCACTACGACAAAACCGCCCCGCAGGTGGCACTCAGGTGGCTGCTCCAGCAGCCGCTGGTCGCACCGATCCCGATGTCGTCTTCGGGCGACCACATCCGCGAGAACTTCGACGTCTTCGATTTCGAACTCTCAAGCGACGAGATGCGCGAGATCTTCGACCTGCAGGGAGGCCTTTCGGACGACCTCGCAGAGCAGCTCGAGCTGTAGTGGCGCCACGCGGGTTCGAACGAGAAGCCGCTCGCCGGTGTCGGACCGCAACGGTCGTGACGGCACAGTGGTGAGCGCTTATCAGTCTCGAGCATGTTCACGGATGCATGACTGAACTCGCAGTCGAACGAGTTCGCGTGGAGGCGCCCGACCGGGCGTTTCTCGAGCACCTCCGCGACCGCCTCGAAGCCGAGTTCGAGGGGATCGAACGCGCGACTCTCGAGGCGCCGGCCGCGGAGACGACGGGTGCCGAACCGATCGTCGCGACGCTCGTGATCGCGTTCGCCTCCCCGCTCGTGGGGCGAGTCGGCGAGCAGATCGGCGAGATCATCGCCGAAGAGATCGACACCTGGTACCGAGAACGCCGGGCGGAGGCGGACGCGGTACGGGTCACGGAGACGAAAATCAGCATCGACGAGTGATCGCCATCCCCGTAGATGAATCATCAGTGTGTGAACTACCGATCAGCACCGCGCGAGACCTCTCAGCCGACGGACTTCCGGTTCGGCTATAATTGGGTACTGGCCGCGAGTTCGTCCGGCGAACTACTAGCACACGAATATACAAGTTAATCGTGATGTTTATCAGCCTTCCGATACTGAGACTGTCAATGGATCCACTACGACGGAACTACCATCGTGTGGCGTCGGTTATCGAGAAGTGGACCGTAATCGCCACCCAGCTCGCGGGGTTCGCGTACAGGGAGCGCCAGAAACCGACAGCCGGGATTCCCTATACACAGCGACTCTCGCTGATCAGAAACGGATTCCATTCGACGCGGACACGAGACTACGACCTCGAGCGGTACGACTTGTCCGCGTATCTGCCCGATTTTTCGGGGGCGGTCTCGCCGGGGCAGTTAGCCGGTTCGGATGCTGCAATCGCGATGAACAAGCTCACGTTCCACCAGATACTCACTGACCGCTACGAAGACGCCATTCCGACGGTGTATGGCGTGATCCACAACGGGACGGTTCGAGCGGAAACGGGAGCGGTTCTCACCGACGACTGTGTCGGTTGGCTTCGAGAACAGCTCCACCGTCACGAGAGACTCGTGTGCAAGCCGGTTACGGGTGTCGGAGGTGCTAACGTGTACGTTCTCGAACGATCGGACGACGGCCCAGTCGTAAACGGGAGGGAACTGTCACTGACTACACTGGTCGATCAATTTGGCTCGCAGACGACCTATCTGGTCAACGAGTTCGTCGACCAGGCAGAGTACGCCGAGACGATCTTCCCGGACGCGACGAATACGATTCGAGTGATAACCCTCCGCGACGTCACAACCCAGGAACCGTTCGTAGCACGAGCGATCCATCGGTTCGGGGTTGCGGCGTCAGCACCGGTCGACAACTGGGACAAGGGTGGGATTTCAGCCCATGTCGACATCGAAACCGGAACGATGACCACTGCCGCACAGAACACGGCATCTGGGATTCGATGGCTCGAGGACCACCCCGAAACTGGCGCTCCGATCACCGGGATATCGATCCCACGGTGGGACCGTCTCCGTGAGGAGATTACGACGATAGCAGCACACCTCCAGCAACTGCCGCTGGTCGGGTGGGATATCGTCATCACCGAGGACGGCTATGCGGTACTCGAGGGAAACATCCGCCCGACACACGAGATGATGCAGATTCACGAGCCGTTTCTCACGGACACACGTGTTCGGGAGTTCTTCGACTATCACGGGGTCATCTAGGACCGAAGTGGGACGGCTTCGGGGCGTCACGGTCGACTAGTGTATTAGCGACCGACTGCAGTACGGAGATTATCGGGCTCAACGAGCCCGGTGAGAAGGCACAACCCACCCCAGATACCGACACCGAGAGCGACGACACTGATCAGTGAGACGAGTCCCGATATCTGTCTCGAGAGGGGGAAAATTACGACGAACATCGCACCCGACACCGCCGTAATGTGAGCGACGTTGAACGCGACTCGCTGCCAGGGAATCGAGAGCTCTCGATTCATTAGAAACACGTTGAGGGCCGCATAGACGCTATAGGAGCCCGCAGTCGCCACCGCCGCACCCGCAACGCCGTATCGCGGGATCAACAGGAGGTTCAACCCGAAGTTCACCAGTGCGACACCGCCTTTAACGATCGCGCGCAGTTTTGCCTTCCCGAGATAATCGAGCCCGCTGCTGGTCACGAACGTGACCGTCTGAGCGACGAGATAAATAGCGAGGAGCTGGACAACTATTTCACCGCCGGCGTACTCGGCACCGAATACCGTTACCACCAGTGGACCGGCGACGGCGATCAATCCGAGTGCAGCAGGGATGTACAGGAGAAACACGTTCCGCAAGGAGGTCGCGTACAGTTCGGATGCTTTCTCGCGGTTCCCTTTGGCACACTGTTCTGAGAAACGGGGGGCGACAGTGAAGCCGAGCGACTCCGCTGGTTTCTGAGCGAAGTGGATGATCTGTTTGCCAACGACGTACTGGCTGACCGCAAACGGCGTCAGGAGCGCGCCGATCAGAACCGTATCGACGTGTTTGATGAGCACGTCGCTGCTGGTCGTAAGCGAGAGTGGGAGTGAGTACTCGAGAATCCGCCGGCCGAGTCCGGGATCGACGGACGTTGCGAGCTCATACCGTCCCGCAGAGCGAACCAGCAAGATGACGCCGACTATCCCAGCCAGCATTGCACTCAAGATGTACCCCACGAACGCACCGATGGCGTTGAATCCCAAGAGGACCGCACCGATCGCGAGAACCGGCCGTGCAATACCATCGAGACCCGTGGTGAGGGCACTGTGTTCGATTCGACGAAACCCCTGCAGTGTTCGACGCGAAAAACCCAGAATACCGGCGGAAACGACGTACGCGACACCGAGGACAAGAAACGGCTCGAGGCCTGGCTCATCGAGGAGGACGGCTATCTCGGAGCGGAACACGACGAGGACGATCGAGACGATCCCGATCGTAACCGCATTGATGAACGCCGCATAGCGAAGGATGTGGCGAATCTGGGAGGTGTCTGTCTGTTCGTATTCGCTGATGTACCGGGCTGCTGATCGGGCGGTTCCGAGGTTCCCTAAGAGAGTGACCATCGAGAAAAAGGAGATCGCAAAGAACAACAGCCCGTAGGCGTCTGCGCCGAGTAATCGCGCGAGTGCAACGGTCAAGAGGCCGCCGGCGAGAACCTGAACGATTCGAGTGAGAAGGTCCGCTCGAAATCCCGACGCGATCTTCTCAGAGAGCGACATCTACTGATACCAGCCGAGAGGGCGCTATGTATCTATTGATCTCCGAAGGTCGATTCGACCCACCGTCTGTGACGAACCGAGATGAGGACGGGAACGGACTCGAGGTCGAGAATCTTCGCAATCGAGAGTCGATGACGGCCCTCGACGAACAGGAACTCGCCGGTGCGACCCACGTCGACGCGGATCTCGTTTCCGAGGTTCGAAAGAAACCACCGTTGCCGTCCCGAGGCGAGATCAGCCTGTGTTCGGTACCCCGTGTCGCGAATCGATGCGAATAACCGATCGAGATTCGCCCCTTTTCGAAGGATGTCGTCTCGAGATGAACAGCCATTCCAGACGGAGTCACATTCGCCGGCCTCGAGACTCGAGATAAACTGCTGGATTAACTCGATTTCCGTCCAGGGCGTTTTGTCTTCGAAGCGTGCGACGAGCGCCCGGTGTAACGGCGTCTCCTCGAAACGCGGACGATAGTAGAACGCCGGATCAGAACCTCGATACAGCGGACTCATCGGAAGTTCCTCGAGCGAGGGGGGACAATCCCACTCACCCCCCCTCACCGACCCGACCCGGGTTCGCCATCCCTTCCACGGCGGATACGCCCGCCCGGTGAGATGTGTTATGTCGGCGGGATTGACGGGGTGGAGTTCGTACGGATCGATCGTCGAGTCGTAGCGTTCGATATCCGTCGTCCGTGCCGATCGGTAGAACGCCTCACCGGCAGCCTGAGCGACAGTCGGTGAGTAAGGGTGATCGACGAGAACTTTGGCACCAACGCGCCAGGCGAACTCGCGAGCGCCCTGGCGCCGGTAAATCTGAATCGCATCCACCACTGATGCCGGCAACACCACCGCAGAAACCCGAGATGCCATCATTTAGTTAACTGTCAATCGTTGGTATTGCACATAAATCGCCGGATTCTGAAACGACATTCGCTACTTTATTGACGCACAGCCAAGACACTCACGTGTGCATCTCTCTCGGGCAGTGCGCGACCAACCGCTCACTTGGGCTCTCATAGCGGGTGTCTTCCTGTTCATCAACGCGCCCAGCGTAAAAATATTCACCGTACAGGGCCCGTATATCAACGTCCTCGCATTCGGATTGATCGGGGGAGTGTTCACTCTACGCCTCACCCGCGGCAGCTACGAACTCACGGACCGACAGGGTATCGCAGCAGGGATGATCGGAGTCGCGTTCGTGTTGATCGTTGTCCCGGAGTATCTCGGAATACGAACTGGAACGACAGCGAGCATCGATAACGTCGTAAGCTTACTGCTGATACTCGGGACAACACTGGCTCTGCTCGGTGTTACCCGACGCAGCGAAATCCGACTCTATCTCGCCTTCCAGGTCGTTTGGGCAGCGTTCGTGAGTGCGACCCTGCTTCTCGGCGTGGCCGACCCACGCGGACACGACGTCTACCACTACAACACTGTCAGCGTTCCCATTGCGCTGGGCTTGTGTGTCGTTATCGGCTATCTCGTTCACCCGACGGTAACGCTTGCACGATGGCAGCGATTCGGGTTGATTGGAGCGCCAGCGATCGGGCTTCCGGCGCTCGTTAGTCAGCACGGACGGAGTGCGTACGTCGGCCTGTTTGGTGCGACCGTCCTCGCAGTGATCCTGATTTCGCTCACTCGCTCCCGCGAACTGGCGGTCCGAACCCTCGTTCGAGCGACGGCAGCCCTCGGTATCGGTATCGGTGCGCTTTTGGTGTTGATCCGACTGGGATTTGTCTCGCGGTTGTTCGTCGATCGGATGACCTCACTGTTCACCGACATCACGTCGCTCGGACGGTTCGAACTCTACGCCACAACCGTCGAGAGGATCCTCAGTACACCGTTGGGCCACGGTCTGGGCGCGTTCGATCAGATCTCAGTACACTCGTATCCCCACAACCTCTTCCTCCACGCCGCGTTCGCCGGTGGCGTAATCGCAGGAGTACTGTTTTTCGCCGGTGTTTCGATATTGGTCGTGGAGTACCTTTACGCGTTTTTCGAAACACCGACAGCGCCCGTACTGGCGCTCGGCTTGATCAGCGCATACCTTCTCTTTACGTTCTCGATTTCGTATTCGATCACACACACGTATATGGTGTTCACGGCGCTGGCGATGGCCGCCGGCCTCTCATCGAAAGGGAGAATACTTGATTTGCGTCCCCTGACGGACCGGCTATATCATCTCGGCTTGCCGGGGACGAAGCAGTGACCACTACTACGAAGAGGATTTCCGGATCGCCGTATGAAAGGGTCTAATCGAAACGGCGACTATCTTCGATTGCCTCATCGGTTGTACTACAGAAAAAGAGCATCCGTGCCCCATCGAACACCGGAGTCGGTACTCTCTTGTACCAACGTCTACATCCCTCCCTTGGTGTTCGACATTCCTCGAGCCGACCGCGGTCGACGGCGACAACTCGCCCGATGACCGGAGTGCCATCGTCGGACAGACGGACGTCGACGTGGCTGATCATCCTCGGGATCGTCCTGGTCTCGCTGAACCTTCGACCGGCGATCGTCTCCGTCGCTCCGCTACTCGACGTGATCCGGACGAGCCTCGAGTTGAGCAGCGCGGCGGTCAGCCTGCTGACGACGGTGCCCGTGATGCTCATCGGCGTCTTCGCGCTGTCGGTGCCGCTGGTCGTCTCCCGACTCGGATACGGGGGCGGCGTTCGCTTAGGGGTGGTCCTGATCGGACTCGGGACCGCGGCCCGTCTCGGCGGCGAGTTGCTGTCGGTGCTGCTCGTGACGACGCTGCTCGTCGGCATCGGCATCGGGATCACGCAGGCGCTGTTGCCGCCGATCGTGAAACTGTACTTTCCGGAGCGCGTCGCCTTCGGAACCGGCCTGTACACGGTGAGCCTCACCGTCGGCGCGACGCTGGCCTCGGGGACGACGGTTCCGCTCGAGCGAGTACTCGACTCCTGGCCCGGTGCACTGGCAGTGTGGGCGGTTCTCGCGGGCATGGCGCTGCTCGCATGGCGGCCGGTCCGCCGCGGTCTTACCCGAAATCCGCCACCGTCGAACGCCTCGGCGACGTCCCATCCGACCAGGTCACAAGGTCTGTGGCGACACCCCTTTGTCTGGACGCTCACGCTGTTTTACGTGTTCAACACGGCGCTGTACTACTCGATGCTGACGTGGCTCCCGCCGCGGTACATCGCGTTAGGGTGGTCGGAAACGGCGGCGGGGTTGATCCTGACGGTGTTCATCGTCGCCGGCCTCGGTGGAATGCTTTTGATCACGATCGCCGGCGACCGAACCGCAGACCGACGCCACTGGCTCGGTCCCGTGATCGCGCTCGCGCTCGTCGGCACCGTGGGAGTAACGGCCGTCCCGGACGTCGCCCCGTGGTTCTGGGCTGCGTCGCTCGGGTTCGGCGTCGGCGCGTGGTTCACGCTCATGTTGATGCTCCCAGTCGACTACACCGCGAGCAGCGAAGCGACGAGTCGACTCAGCGCCGTCGCCATCGCGGGCGGATACGTCATCGGCGGTGCGGCCCCGTTCGCGGTCGGCTTGCTCCGTGACCTGTACGGTGGGTTCACCGTCCCGTTCGGCGGACTCACCGCGTTCATCGTCCTTGCACTGGTGCTGAGCGTTCGGTTTCGGCCGGATCGAAACCCCGGCCTGGGGTGAACTCTCGCCCCGAAGCAGGCCGTCCGGCTCGTAGGGGACACCGTCAAACGGTATCGGTGTATCGAGTACTGGGGGGGTCTCGAGCCACTGGCGCTCGAGCAGTCAGACATCTAGTATCCATTGGTCACTAGAATGAATAATTCCCAGTGATTATTTCCGGTGAGCGTAAGTTTATTATACTGACATACATGGTCGATCCATGGGAGCATGACACAAAGGTAACATAGTTCGGTAAGCAGGGGACAGCGGATCTTTACCTGACGTAAGGCGGGTAGAGGCAAACACATATCACACCACCAGAAACATCTATGGCAGATACACGCGATCAGATTCGAGCTGCACTCCTCGCGCTCGTGATGGTGCTGTCGGTCGTTGCGATGGGGACCGGCGGCGTCACCGCTAGCGCAGATGCAGACGCAGACATCGAGGCTCAGCAACCGGCGCCCGATGTCGAACCAGCCGTACAGCAAGAGAGCACCGACGCGGAGACGTCGGAAACCGAGACACACGTCGACCCGGCCCTCGAGGAAGCGGAGGGGACCGAGCAAGTCTACTTGATCTTCGATCAGTACGACGAGGGCGTCGCAGACGACCGCGAGCGCGCAATCGCCCAGCTCCAGGAGTACGCCGAGGAGTCACAGGCGACCGCTCGCCAGGAGATCGCCGCCATCGAGGGCATCGAACTCGTCAACACCTACTGGATCACCAACGCGATCCGGGCCGAAGTCGACGCCGACACCGTCGACATCGAGGAGCTCTCGGCGATCGAGGGGGTCCACACCATCCAAATCCGGCCGGAGTACACGATTCCGGAGCCGGTCGGTGACGAGGAAGAAGAGACGCCCGGCATCTTTCAGGACGGTGAGTTCACCTACGGGTTAGAGCAGATCAACGCCTCCGACACCTGGGACGACTTCGGGACCCAGGGCGAGGACGTCAAAGTCGCCGTCCTCGACACCGGCTTCGACGTCAGCCACCAGGACCTCGACCTCTACACCGAGGACGCTGACGACCCGACGTACCCGGGTGGCTGGGTCGAGATCGGCCCCGACGGTGAGCCCGTCGAGGACTCCGAACCCTACGACACCCACTACCACGGCACCCACGTCGGCGGCACGGTAGGGGCGAACGCCCCCGCCGACGGCGACGTTCCCGCCTACGGGGTCGCGCCGAACGTCGATCTCCAGCACGCGCTCGTGTTGCCGGGCGGCTCCGGCGCCGACTCGGACACGATCGCCGGCTTCGAGTACGTCGTCGAGGAGATGGACACAGACGTCGTCAGCATGAGCTTCGGCGCCGGCTGCGGCCTGTTCGGCCCCGTCTACGAGGACGCCTGGATCCCGGTCATCCAGAACGCCCACGATCTCGACGTCCTCGCGGTCACCTCCTCGGGTAACTCCGGGGAGGGCTGCGTGGGCTCGCCCGCGAACATCTACGACTCGTTCTCGATCGGCGCCTCCGACGAGAACGGCGACATCACCGACTTCTCGAGCGGCAACACCATCGCGGGCGACAACTGGGACAACCCGGACCCCGACTGGCCCGACGAGTGGATCAAACCGGACGTCTCCGCCCCCGGCGAGGACGTCCTGAGCGCGATGCCCGACGACGAGTACGACACACTCTCGGGCACTTCGATGGCCGCCCCGCACGTCGCGGGCACCATCGCGCTGATGCTCTCGGCCAACGACGACCTCACCGCCGAGGAGATCCAGGACACCCTCGAGGAGACCGCCTGGAAACCCGACGACTGGGACGAACCCGGTGACGAAAAGGACGTCCGCTACGGCTACGGCATCATCGACGCCTACGCCGCCGTCGACGAAGTCGGCGTCGGCGCCCTCGAGTACGACCTCGGGGACGTCAACCAGGACGAGACGGTCAACGTCCAGGACGTCCAGTTGATGCAGCAGTACCTCCAGGACATGGAGCCCGAGAACTTCAACGAGGACCTCGGCGACATGAACCGCGACGGCGAGATCACCACGACCGACCTCAACCTGCTGCAGTACAAGGTCCAGGGCAACCTCGACGAGGGCGAGATCGCCGTCTCGAACCTCGACGGTCCCGACGAGGTCGACCAGGGCGACGAGCTCGAGGTCACGGTCGATCTCGAGAACCTCGGCGAGGAGGGTGCGATCCAGGAGATCGCCCTCTACATGAACGACAGTGCCGACGACCTGGGCGAGGGCGAACCCGTCGCCACCGAAGTCGTCGACATGGCCGCCCCCGGCGTCGACGATCCGGTCGACCACCCGGCGGAGACGACGATCACCTTCGAAGTCGACACGAGCGACTTCGAACCCGGTGAGTATCACTACGGCGTCTACTCAGAGGACGACTCCGACACGGACGAGTTGACGATCGTCTCGGCGCACTTCGACGTCTCGAACCTCGAGGCCCCCGACGAGGCCGACCGGGGCGAGGAGATCGAGGTGAGCGCCGACGTCGAGAACACGGGTAACACCGACGACACCCAGACCGTCGAGTACCGCTTCGACGACCTGGACGAGCCGGTCCACACCGAGAACGTCACGCTCGACCCCGGCGAGGAGACGACCGTCGAGTTCACCCTCGACACGAGTGACATCGGCGAAGGCACGTACGACCACGGCGTCTTCACCGAGGACGACTCGCAGACGACCACCGTCACGATCCTCGAGGCACAGTTCGACGTCGAGATCACCGACGCGCCCGAGACGGTGAGTATCGGCGATACCTACGACGTGAACGCCACCGTCGAGAACACCGGCGACGCGCCGGACGGCCAGGAGATCGTCTACGACCTCGGCGCCGCCGGCGGCGACGTCGCCGTCGTCGACGAGGAGAACTACCACGACGGCGCGCTCGTCGACGTCCTCGAGGCGCATCTCGACGAGGACGCCTACGAGGTCGACCTACTCGAGGCCGACGAACTGCTCGACTCGATGGACGAGTACGACACGTTCGTCGTCCAGCGTCTCGGCAGCGACGACCTCGCCGAGGACTTCCTCGACGCGCTCGAGGACGACCAGGGCGCAGTCTACCTGGACTCCTACCAGGGCGGCACGGCCCAGGCGTACGCCGACGGCGTCTACCGCCTGCACAACGTGCGCGAGAACCCCGGCGAGCGCGACGAAGACGCGACCGCAACCGACGGCGAACCCGTCACGATCGACGTCCACGAGGATCACCCGATCTTCGCGGGCGTCGGCTCGGCGGGTGACACCGTCGAAGTGTACTCGGGCTCCACTACGTGGGGCGCGTGGTTCGACGACTACGACGGCACCGTGCTGGCGGACGCCGACTTCTCCGCCGGCGACGACGGCGTCCACGAAGGACCGTCGATCGCCGTGAGCGACGACGGCACGGAGGTGCTGGCGACGGCCATCGCCCGTGACTTCTTCACCGACGAGGAGTCGTTCACCGACGACGGTAACCAGCTGTTCGCCAACGCCGTCGAGTACGCGACGACCGGCAGCGTCACCCACGACGCCGAGGCGATCGAGAGCTCGGAGTACGTCGAACTCGAGCCGGGCGAGAGCGCGGACCTCACCTTCACGTACACCGTGCCGGCAGACGCAGAAGCCGGCGACGCGAGCCACATCGTCGCCAGCGAGGACGACCAGGATCTCGCACCGGTGACGATCGAAGACGCGACGACCGGCGACGTCGTCGGGACGGTCTACGCCGACGACACGGGCGACCCGATCGAGAACGCGACCGTCGAACTCGAGGCGAACAACGAGACGTACGCTGACGTCACCGACGACGACGGCGCGTACGCCCTCGAAGGTGTTCCCGCCGGCGAGTACGAGATCACCGTCACCGCAGACGGCTACGAGGACCAGACCGACACCGTCGAGGTGCCCGAAGGCGACACCGTCACCCAGGACTTCTGGCTCGACGCCGAGACCGAATCCGGCGCCATCAGCGGCGAGGTGACCGCCAGCGACGACGGCGCACCCGTCGAGAACGTCACGATCGTCGCCGAAAACGACGTCGGGGAGGTCTACGAGGCGACCACCGACGCCGACGGCGCGTACACCCTCGAGAACCTCACGCCAGGGACGTACGTCGTGAACGTCGCGGACGTGCCGCCGGGCTACCAGCCCGACGAGATCGTCTCCGTCGGCCCCGGCGAACACGTCGAGGGCGTCGACTTCGAGGTCGACCGCACCGACGGTGCAATCGACGGCTACGTCACCAACGCCGCCGGCGTTCCCATCGAGGGCGCCCACGTCCTCGACGCCGACGACGGCGCGTTCAACGTGACGACCGACGACGACGGCTACTACGAGATCGAGGACGTCACCCCCGGCACGCACGCGCTGCGCGCGGTCGCCGACGGCTACGACGACTCACACATCTCGTTCGTCGACGTCGACCCAGGCGAGACGACCACCGAGAACCTCACCCTCGGCACCTACTTCGAGGTGAGCGATCTCGAAGCGCCGGACTCCGCCGCGCAGGGCGAGGAGATCACCGTCAGCGCGACGGTCACGAACGTCGGCGAGCAGGAAGACACCCGCACGGTGTTCTACTTCCCGCCCGGAACCGACTTCGGCACCGACGTCATCGACTACGAACCCGAACAGGCGCAGACGGTGACCCTCGAGGGCGGTGAATCGACGACCGTCGAGTTCACCTACCAGATCCCCGAGGACGAAGAGACCGGCGACTCGCTCCACGGCGTCTCCGCGGACGAGGTCGAAACAGCGCCGATCACCATCGAAGCCGCCGCCGATCCCGAACCGGCGTACTTCGAAGTCAGCGAGATCGACGGCCCCGAGTCCGCCCAGGCGGGCGACGACCTCGCCGTCGACGCCACGATCACCAACACCGGCGACGAGACCGACGAGCAGACGATCTTCCTCTTCTGGGACGGTGCCGCCGAGGAAGTCGACGAGTATCCACCCGAAGAACTCCGTGAAGTCGTCGGTCCGGACTCGATGCAGACGATCACCCTCGAGGGTGGCGAGTCCGAAACCGTCACGCTGACGCACGCGATCGACGCCGACACCGAGCCCGGAACCTACCAGTACTCGGTGTCGACGCTCCAGGAGACCGACGACGCACAGATCGAGATCGAAGACGACAATCACGCCGTGATCCCGCCGATCGACATCGGGAACGCCGTGATCCCGCCGGCCGCCTCCGGAGTCATCTCCGTCGTCTTCGGCTAGGCGACCCGATACCCTTTTTTGTCGTAGCGTCGCGGTGACGGAGTTTGAGACGAAGACCGGTACAGCTCAGGCCCGTTCAAATCGCCGTACGAACCGCCTCGAGCAGCGTTTCCGGGCCGTCAGCGTCGTACACGTTCGCCACCGGGACGTCGGAATCGGCGCCGACGTCGTCGGCGTCACCCCACGTCGAGAGCGCGGCGACGGTCGCCTCCGAGAGGTGCTCGATCGCTTCGATCTCGCTGTCGACGCCGGCGATCGGCCAGCCGTCGAAGTGGGTCCGCTCGTCCCGGTCGGGATCGTCGACCAGCACGACGGCGTCGGGCCAGGCGCCGTGGAGAACCGAGAGCGTCACACCCGAGTACGCGCGGTGGGTGAGTGCGGCCTGGCCCTCGACGAAGACGATGTCGTGATCCTCGGCGACGGCGACGACGAGATCCTCGACGACGCCGGCGGTGAAGTCCGCGGGCACGCGGTCGATCACGACCCCCCGGTGAGCGCCGACCATGATGCCGGTTTGCCCGGTCGCGACCCACCCCGCATCGAGACCGGCCTCGCGGGCGGCGCGGTACAGTTCGAACGTCGTCGTCCGCTTGCCGACCGCACAGTCGGTTCCCATCGTCACGACGATGTCGGCGTCGACGTCGTCGACGCGGCCGTCGCCGACGCGAAGCGCGTCCTCCTCAGGGGGCTTTCGCACGTCGAAGAGGCGAACGCCGCACTCCTCGGCGAGTTCGGCCCACTCCTCACGGTCGGAGAGGAAGACGTGCAGGCCCGAGACGACGTCACACCCCGCCCGCATCGCCGTCCGGATGTCGTCGATCCACGACTCGGGGAGGTCGCCGCCGGCGGGGGCGACGCCGATCACCAGCGCCTCGGCCTCCGGCGCTTCCGAGAGCGCCGCCTCCGTCGAGTCGACGATCGGAACCGACGGGACGTCCGGTCGCGCGAGCACCGCATCGGTCGTCGACCCGGCCTGCGCGGAGTCGACGACGGCCGCGGTCTCGAAGATCTCGCTGTGCATCACGACGCCGTTTGCCGTTTTACCGCCGGTTGTACCGAACTCCCCCTCCGCGAGGACGATCGCCGATACCGGTGTATCGAAGGCATCTCGAAGGTTCATACCCGCCCCTTTCGTGGCCAGGGAAAAAACGATACCAGTTTCGCTTCGAGGCAGTCGGCGGAAAACTGATCAGAATCGACGAGACAACAGTGGAGCGCACTGTCGTGACGTCGTGATAGATTAAGAAAATATATGTGTGTTGACCAACAACTGGATGGTAAGCAAAACGGTATTCGGCATCGAACCGTCACCACGACTGCTGAACGACCGCCGCCGACCGACCGACGAACCAGGTTCGTCGGGAGTCTCGGCGACGGTACCTCCCCTCCCGCAAATCCACGACCTGGTCCCCATGCACACTCCGTTAACGGCACTCGTCGACGTCATGCAAACTGCGCTTCAGACGGTTGGGCTCCCCGCCCTGTTCGCCGTCTTCGTACTGAAAGGCGCCCTCATCGGCAAGATCTTTCCAACGAGCGTGTTCCTCCCTGGATACGTGATCGCAACGAGGGTCAGCCTATCCGAGGCGGTAACGATCGTCCTCCTCGTCACCGTCGCACACATCCTCGGCCAACTGGTGATCTACCTCGGCGTCAGGCGCTACGACCGCTCGTTTCTCGAGCGACTGCCGTACGTCGAGGTCGACGAACAGTCGGATCGGTATCGCCGTCTCGACCAGTGGTTCGACCGGTACGGTGGGGCGGCGGTGTTCGCCACGAACGTCGTTCCCTGGAGTCGCGGACTCATCGCGATTCCCGCGGCCGTGAGTTCGTACTCGACGGCGCGATACACGCTGCACGTTTCGACGGCGACGCTGCTCTACCACGCGGTTTACGTGGGCGCGGCCATCGCCGGCGTTGCACTCGTCGTGTGATTCGTCCACCGCGGTTGCAACTCGGCGTTCTCGAAAGCTGGGGTAAGACACGGAAGCCCCCAGCAGCCGTGCAGGGAACGTAGGGTGCAACGGACTCTCCCCGCAAGTGAGAAACGATCCTCAGAGCACATGAACTTTGTCAACACCCAACACAATATCCACCCGATATTTGACGGCAATTGTTACCACCATCGGCTACTCTTCGGCTCACGAGTGCTGTCGGTGCCCCGGGGGCACCCGAGAACCGTGTCTGACGAGTTACTATATACACGTAGAATGTAGGGGGTGGATGGTAGGTGGTGGGAAACGCTTCCCACGTCGTTTCGAACGGTCTCACGCGACCGATCAGCAGACGGGGCGTCGTCTGACTTCTGACTGACTGAGCTTTATCTGCGAGAAAGACGTACACACTCACTCCCTCGACAGATGCCACCTAACACCGGTGCCGCCGACACGCTCGAGCGCGGTACTCCCGACTCGAGAACCCCCACATCCGACCGCACCCGAGACCGGGACCGTCCCGCCGACGAACCGAAACGGTGCGAACCGACGGCAGCGTCGGTCGCCATCGAGTATCGTGGCGGCCGACGCGACGAGCCCTCCCGAGAGGAGCTCCTCGAGTACAAAAACCAACAGCTACGACAGGTCACCGAGACGTACGAGCAGATCATCGCCGAGAAAGACGAGGCGTACCGGGAACTCGAGCGTACAGTCGAGGCGGACCGATCCAGCGTGCGGCAGCGACTCGGCCGTCTACTGAGCGGGTGGCTCACCCGCTGATGACGGGCGGCGGAGAGTTAGCCCGGCAGTCGACCCGCTCGCTCGAGAGCCACGAGAACGACGATCGTCGCACCGAGTAGTATCGCGGCGCTTCCGAACACCGAGTCGTACGTGTACCCCTGTTCGATGAGCGAACCGACGGCGGACGAACCGAGCGCCTGCATCAACATCCACGTCGAACTGAAGACGGCGTAGGCGCTGCCGCGCGTGGCGTCCGGCAGCGTATCGAGGAGGTACGTATCGATGGCCGGGAACAGCGCGTGGATGACGACGCCGACGATCGTGGTGACGACGATCAGCGCGAGCAGTCCTTCGACCATCGTCAGCAACAGAACGCTCACCGAGAACGCGCCGACGATCCCGAGCAGGTAGGGTATGTGCGGGAACCGGTCGGCCAGATCACCGCCGAAGAAGAACGCGGGAACGCCTGCGGCGAAGACGATGGTGAGCATCGCACTCGCTTCCCACCCGGAGAGGCCCTTCGACTGCATGTACAGTTCGTAGAAGTTGAACAGCCCCTGCCAGACGAACGACGCTGCGCCGACGATCGCCAGGGCCGTGACGATGAGCCGCCACTCCGAGAGTGCGCCCGCGACGAAGTCGCGGTCGGCCTGTCCGGCCGTGGGCATCTCGGTACTGCGCGCGGCGAGCCAGGTGTAGACCGTGATCACCGCCGCACCGATCGCGATCGCCCACAGCGCCAGCCGCCAGTCGACGAAGAGCGAGACGGCGACGAACGGGGCAGCGATCACCGCCGCGACCTGACTGGCGGCGCCGTGGATGCCGATGACGCGGCCGATCCGTTTCGGGTACAGTTCGCTCAACAGCGGGTTCGCCGAGACGAAGTACACCCCGGAGGCGATCCCCATGAGAAACGCACCGACCATGAGGTGAGAGACCGTCATCGCAGTCGCCGCGATAGCCGAGGAGATCGCGAGGATCGTTCCCGACGCGAGTACGACGTGGTGGCGCGGCACCTTCGTGAGCAACCATCCCGTGGGCAATCGCGGCGCGGCGCTCCCGATCCACGCGAGCGTGACGATGAGGCCGGCCGTCGCTTCACCGATCCCGAACTCGGCGATAAAGACGTCGAGAAGCGGCGCGAAGACGATTCTCGCGAGATTGATGAAAAAGACCAGTCCGCAGAGAGAGGCGAAGAGCCGTGCGCGAGTCACAGTCGCTCTTTCCGACACGAGACCTCAAGGATTCCGGAACGCGTCGGTGGTCTCCGCGATACCAACGGTTACAATCACGAACGAACGGAGACGAGCGCCTCTCGAGTGAGACCCACAACCTAGCGGTCGGGAACGTTGTAGTCGATGTGGACGGTCGGGGTGTCCGGCGACTCCGGGGGGGAGGCGCCGTTCCAGTCGACGAGGCGGACGTTCGCGAGCTCGCCGGAGAACCGGAATCGCTGAACGCCGGTGTCGATCGTTCCCTCGGCGGCCCGGTCGGAGACGATCGTCGCCTCTTCGGCCGGGTTCGCGCCGACCATCCGTATTCTCCCTTCGACGCTGAGTTCGTAGTTCGAGGGGACGCCGCGGCCGACGATCGTCACGAGGTTAGGAAGGGTGTCTTCGGTTGGCATACCCCGAGGACCCCGGTATTCTGGCATAAGCTTTCTTATTAGAGACGTCGGGAGGGCGTCAGAGTCGAAAGGAAGAGAGATTCGGAACCGTCTATATTGCTGTATATTCGCTCGAGACCAACTCTAGCTAGATACACGCGTTGGTAATATCCGTTGTGGTGAGTTGTATTTTCTGAAAAAACCAATCACGGACATATGACAGTGGTGCTCACCCGACTGTGTGGTTCGCTACCACGTTCAGAGATCATGAGGAGCAATCACCACCACGAACGACCACCACAGAGCGCAGACGAGCCCGACCGTTACACCTACGACGACGCCGTTGAACTCGAGGACAGCGCCTTCGAGGGCGGCACAGTCGGTCGCCGGACGTTCCTGTCCATTGCCGCCGCGACCGGCGCGGCGCTGGCGTTACCCAGCACGGTAACGGCACAGGTGTCGGACGACCGGGTCACCGAGAAGGCGGCGTACGCAGCCAACGCAACCCCGCAGGACTACGAGGTTTCACTGGTTTTCGAGTTCGAGACCGTCGACGCGGTCACCGCGTTTTACGACGAGTTCGGAGAACCCGACTGGGATATCGACGAGAACTTGCGCGCGACGAAGGTCGTCTACCGTGAGGAGCCGACGCCGGCAGCCCACGGCTGGCTCACCGCCGACGAGCTGCAGGACGCCCTCGACGAGTTCGAGGTCGAGTTCGTCGAGTTCTCGCCGGGTGCGAACCCGTTCTGGGCGCTCGAGGAACCCTACGGCGAGTACGACGTCTACCCGGAGTACGTCGAGGAGTTCGACGTCTTCCCGCGCGTCGAGGACGCCCGCGACTTCATCTCCCACGGCGAAGCCGGGCAGGCGCTCGACCACCTCGAGGCCGAGTACCCGGACATGGTGAACGTCGAACGCATCGGCCACGGGCCGGGACACGAGAACCACGTGACGGGCGAGGACGCAGACCAGCGCGACATCTACGTCGCGGAGCTGACCAACGACGTCCAGGACCGCGACGCGTTCGAGGAGAAGGACAAGGCGGTGTTCATCGTCGGGATTCACGCCAACGAGCAGGCCGGCCGGGAGTCGGGGAGTCGGATCCTCGAGCAGGCGGCGAAGGGCGAGTCCGAGGAGTTCAACCCGCTGCTCGACGATATCGTCATCTCGTTCGTCTACATCAACCCGGACGGCTGGATCGTCCGCAAGCCACACATCGGCAACAGTCTCTCCCACGCGCGCGGAAACGCCTCGGGGCTGGACACCAACCGCCAGTACGCGACGATCGGCTGGGCCGACCCGTCGTTCTGGCCGGCCGAACCCGACCGCGCGCCCGACGTCCGTCCCGGATACGACGTCGGCTACGACGACGTGGTGCCCGACGCGATGGCGACCGTCGAGTTCCTGCGCGAGTACGACAACGTCGAGTACGTCTGTGACTACCACATGATGGGGTTCAACCCGTCGCTCGTGTTGAACCTCGAGTCGAACGCCGCCTACGACCACGACGGCACCCACAACCTGGACGAGGTGAACAGGCAGATCAACGACGGGATGTACGGCCACTGGGGGAGCATCGACGCCATCCGCGACGACCTCGACCGCGCCCAACAGGACACCGGGGGCTGGGGCTCCGGCGCCCAGGAGTTCTTCAACTGGGGGACGATCTACGACTCGATCGGCTACAACGTCACCGGGGCGTTGCTCGGCTGGGCGGGCCAGTCCGAGGAGGACGGGGGTCTCGGCGCCGTAACCGTCGCACCGGAACTCGGCTACCGCGACTTCGAGTTCTGGCGGCCGTACGTCGAACGCCACCTCGCCCAGGCGTACCACATCTCGATGCGCGAGTTCGCCGAGATGTGCGCCGCAGACACGAATGCGACGGTCGTCACCGGCGGCAACGACACCGCGTACGTCACCGCCGACGAGTTGACGCGCACGTCGGCGGACCTCTCGCACACCGACGAGAGCCCCGGCCGAGGTCGCGGCCCCGGACGAGAGCGCGCGACCGAAGTCCAGCGCCGCCACGGCACCGTCCAGCCCGGTCCGGACGGCCGCGCGAGTACGACCTCCGGGCCGCGAACGCACTCGCTGTCGGTACACTTCCACGCCCACGGCGTCGACAACGGGGTCGTCAAACTGGTGAACCCCGCCGGTCAGGTCGTCGACGAGGTCGACGTCTCCGAACTCGAGGAGGACGCCTGCTGTATGACCGGCCAGACCAGCTTCTACGTCCCGGCGCCCGCCGACGGCGACTGGTCGCTCGAGTTCGACGGCGACGGCGAACTCGAGGTCGACTTCACCACCGTCGAAACCGACGAGGAACACCCCGACCCCGAGGACGCGTTCGGCTACTCCCAGGCCGAGTACAGCGTCAACCCGATGCAGTTCTTCGATGACCTGGCGCCGTTCGTCGAGGACGGCTCGATGGAGGGGATCAGCGCCCACCACGTGCGAGTCGGGCGACTGATGCGCGGCCGCTCGGGTGAACGCCGCTACGACAAACTGGTGATCTCCGGCGACTTCGGCCGCGACGATCCCGCGTTCCTCGCGGCTGTCGAGGAGTTCGTCGAGGCGGGCGGCGACCTGTTGCTCACCGACACCGGAGTTACCCTGCTGGCGGATCTCGAGGTCGGCGACGCGGCCGCGCTCTCCGAGGGCGACTTCGAACAGATCGAGGTTCCGATCGCGAACCTGGAAGACCGCGACTTCGATCACCACCTGCTGACCGACATCCGAGAGCTCCAGCTCGAGATGTGGAAGGGGTCGCAGGTCGGCTACACCACCGGTCCAGACTCCCCCGGAACGGTCATCGACGAGGACGCGTTCGAAAGCGCCGGTGGCGAAATTGCGGGCACGATGGGCGGTGCCGGCGTCGCTGCGGGGACGCTCTCTGCGGGTGACGCCGAGATCAACGTGCTCGGATCCGTCCTTCCCGTCGCCAACCAGCGCGAGCTACACCCGTTCGGGATGTCCGACTACGCCGTCTCGTTCATGGGACACACGCTGATCTGTAACGCTCTCGGCTTCGAACAGCACCGGTACGTGAACGACGAACTGGTCGGCGTCTGGGGCGAACTCCGCTAGCGGGGCCGCCCGCCGTCACTTTTTGTGCGTGAAGATGACCGCCTGCCCGTCGGACGAGCCGACACACAGGTCCAACTGTCTCGAGAGGTTCAGACTCGTCGGGTTGTCCTTGCAGACGACGAGGTCGTCGAACTCCACCCCGCAGGCGGGGCAGGCGACCGCAACCGTGTTCTGGTAGGTCTTGATCGCCGCGTTTTCCTCCCGGGGCGTCAGCGACGAGACGAGTTCGTCGAAGTCGATATCGTCCATACGTCCCTTTGCGAGTCAGACCGCATAAAATCTGGCGAGCGCCGAGATCCCATGGATATCCTCGAGAGGGGTCGGTGCCGACGTGACCTGCGGACGAGCGGCGTTGGCTGAACCGCGAGCCGTCTCCCGTCCGTCCTGCGTACGGAACGGTCCAGCAGCCGCCTACAACTACCGTTTTCCGTACTCTCGAAGCCGGCAAGCGTTAAGCTTCTCCGCCGCATTTCATGGTTTGCGGTAACAATTGACATGATCCGAAACGATCTGATGATCGGTGGTGATCGGTGGCGAATCGAACGGAAAGCAACGGGAAGCGAAGGCGCTCGACGGGGTGAGGTCGATGTCTAACGACGGCGAACTCGGTGCCCTCGGCCGGTTCCGCGAGGAGCTGGATCCGATCGTGTTCCTGTTCGGGGCGTTGCTCACCGTCGGCGTAATCGCGACGTTTTTCATCAGTCGAAACACCGTCGAGTGGGCGATCGCCGGCCTGAACACGCTCTTTCTCGAGTACCTCAACTGGGTGTTGCTGGTGATCGTCTTTCTGATCGTCGTCTTTCTGCTGTTTCTGATCGTCGGGCCGTGGGGGAGGATCCGATTCGGCGACGACCCGCCGGAGTACAGCTTCTTCTCGTTTTTCGCGATGCTGTACTCCGCGGGGTTCGCCGCCGGCGTCGTCTTCTGGGGGCCGACCGAGGCGCTGTTTTACTACGACAGCCCGTCACCGCTGTTCGACGTCTCCGGCGGTTCGAGTGAAGCGATGAGTATCGCAGTCCAGCAGACGCTGTTCCACTGGGCGCTGCCCCAGCTGGCGGTGTTCACCATCATGGGGATCGCCATCGGCTACTTCGCGTACAACTACGAAGGAGTGCCCCTGCGCGTCTCCTCGGCGCTCACGCCGCTCATCGGAAAGGACAACCTCGACGGACCGACCGCCAAGGTCATCGACATCCTCGCGGTGTTCGCGACGATCGGCGGCGTCGCGACCTCGCTGGGGTTCATCGGCAGCCAGTTCGTCACCGGCCTCGATTTCCAGTGGGGGATCAACCTCGGCGACGCGGGTATCCTCCTCGTCGTAACGACGATGACGATGCTGTTCACCATCTCGATGGTGCTCGGCGTCGACCGCGGGATCCGGCGGCTCTCGAACTTCAACATGATTCTGTTCGCGATCCTGCTGGTCGCGGCGTTCGTCGTCGGTCCGACGCTCTTTCTGGTCTTGATCGGTACGCAGGCTATCAGCGGAATGGTCACCGATTTCATCTCGATGAGCCTCTACACCGGCGCCGGCGAGGAAGGCGGAACTCAGTGGATGAACGACTGGACGGTCTTCTACTGGGCGTGGGCGCTCTCGTGGTCGCCGTTCGCCGGGCTGTTCATCGCGCGCATTTCCCGGGGTCGATCCGTGCGCGAGGTCGCCTTTACCGGCATCGTCGCGACCTCCGCGGCGACCATCCCGTGGTTCGTCTCCCTCGGCGGCACCGCGCTGTACTTCCAGCACGAAGGGATCGCCGACTTCAGTCAGGTAATGGCGTTCGAGCAAGGCGCGGAGGTCACCGGCTTCATCCTCTTCGAGGCGTTCCCGCTCGGAACGGTGTTCATGATCGCGTTCATGATCCTCGTTACCACCTTCTTCATCACCTCGGCGGACTCCTCGACGCTCGCCGTCTCGATGATGACCACCGGCGGGAAGGCCCAACCCTCGAACATCAACCGGATCTTCTGGGGCGTCGTCCTCGGGATGACCGCCGCGATCCTCATGATCCTCGGCGGCGTCGACGCCCTTCAGCAGGCGGCGATCATCACCGGCGGTCCGTTCGCGTTCGTTTGTCTGCTCGCGATGCTCGGGCTGATCAAACACTTCAGCTCGAGATACGGCCGCATACTGCTCCAGGAGGAGACGGTGATGATCGGGTCCGCGGATCGCACACCGAACGTCGGCGGCCGAGCCCAGGCGGGTGATGACGACGACTGAAATCCCGCGGTAGCGCCTCGGCGAGAGCCGCTCAGTTCAGTTCCCGTTCGCGCGTGTCCTCCGCGGTAGTGTCGTCGCGCTCTGGCTTCTCCGTCGGCGAATCGCGCTGGCGGTCTCGAGCAGCGATTCCATCGTCGCTCCCGGGGTCGGACGCGAAGACGCCCTCGAGAGCGTCGTCGACCTCCAGGAGCCGGTTGAGCCGGTGTTCGAACTCTGCATCGTCGATCTCTCCTTCGGCATACCGGCGCTTCAGTTCGTCGAGCGCGCCCTCGGACTCGTTGTGCGTGCGTTCTGGTTCGCGTTCTTCGAACAGCCAGTCGGCGATCTCTTCGCCCCAGAAGAGGAAGATCGGCGTCAGCAGGAACCAGCCGACGATCGCGATCGCGCCCGCGAGCGCCTCGAGGCCGGCGAGACCGACGAGGCTGAGAATCGCGAACGTCACGACGGCGATCAGCAACCACAGATCCTCGGCCACGAACCGCTGAAGCCTGTCGCCCATACGAATGTGACTGCTCGCGGGCACTATAAGTCTCTCCCGGACGCCGCTGTTCCACCGACCCGGAGCGCCTCGACGGCGGATCCGCCGCTCATCGCCTCGAGGTCCGACGCCACGAAATCGCCGGCCCGGTCGTAGCCCAGTTCGGGGGATACAGTGATCGTATCGGGAGACACAGTGGAAGTATGACTGACGAAGGGAAGGTGGCGATCGGTGTGGCAGTCGGTATCGGAATCGGACTCGCTTTCGGCGTCGGAATGGACAATATCGGGGCTGGAATCGCCATTGGGGTCGGAATCGGCGTTGCACTCGGCATCGCCTGGAGCGAGGAGGACGCGTGAACCGCCTCGGGGTCAAGCCCCGAGGCACTCGGCCTGCTTTTTCTGTAGACGAGCGAACGCAGTGGCGGCGCCCGTCCCCGCTCGAGAGCCCAAGCGAGTTATCGCGAGATCAACGAGTGTTTCAACCAATGGCTACAAACAAGTGTTTCAAATGGTTGTTTCAACAGTATCCAAAATATCTAATACCAGTTTCAGAAGATCGAATAACAGAACCGCATCGATCTTGTAAGGTGATCGCAATTTTGAACATACCAGTAGCGGGTCCGGTCTCCAGATCTCGGAGGTAGGGTCAACGAACCAGAGATCCGAACTTATAACATTTACCCGCGTTTAAACCATCTTCTCCATACTCCCTACGGAATGAGAGAAATATAATATAGAGGAATTAGAGAGAATTTAGTCGATCTATATTGTTCTGTTATCGAAATACCAACAGAGAGTAGGAGTGACTATTCACGTGCTAACCGAGACCGATCGTTCCCCAAATGCGAACGAGAAGAATAGGCCCTCGAGTCCGGGCTAGAATCACATCCATAGCTGTGTAACGCCAAGTGAGTTCCCGACCGTTACAGCGTTCGGGTTGCGTCCGACATATTGATGCTGGCTTCCGTCACGTTCGTACTTTCCATCACCATGTGCGGAAGCTCGTTCGCGTAGTAGTCGCCGTTGAGCCGGCTCGTCGGCCCGGAGACGCTGATCGCACCGAGTACGTCGCCGTCTGCGCTCCGTATCGGTGCGCCGATGGCACGGATTCCCTTGATCTCCTCCTCGTCGTTGACCGCGAACCCTCGCTCTCTGACGCGCTGGAGCTCCTCGAGCAGCGCGTCCGGGTCGGTGATGGTGTTCTCGGTCTTGCGAACGAGCCCGTAGGCGTCGACGATCTCGCGAACCCGATGGTCCGGAAGGGGCGCGAGCAAAGCCTTCCCGCTCGCCGTGAAGTGGAGAGAATCCGGCTTTCGCTCCTTGGTCGTGTGGTAGTCGTCGCCGACGGCGTTCTCGCCTTTCACCTTGTAGATGTTCCGCTCGAGGCCGTGCTGTTCGCACATCAGGTGGGCGTACTCCCCGCTCTCTCGAGCGAGGCGTTCGATTACGCCCTTGCCGTGTTCGAAGAGGACGTGACGGTGGCAAACGGACTTCCCGAGGTAGAGAAACTCCAGGCTGAGGTGGTACGCGTCGCCGCGTTTGACGACCAGTCGCTTCTCGCGAAGCGTGTTGAGATACGAGTGCGCGGAGCTCTTCGAAATATCCAGGTGCGTCGCCAGTTCCGTTACGCCGGCGCCGTCGAGGCTATCGAGGGCTTCGATCACGTCGCAGGCTCTCGCAACCGTCTCGAGGGTTCGGGCGGATCGGTTCCGGTCGGCGTCCATACGAGTCCCTCGTTCGCACGCCACAGAGTCGTTCGCATTTGGGAAACGCGCCGCGATGTCGACGGACCCGGTGGGGCGTAAACACGCGCCAGTGCACCGGCTGCACGGTGTGTCCCCGTAAGACGGGGCCAGCTTGTTCGCATTTGGACAACGCGTGAGTAGCGGCCGTTCGGGGAGTTACGTCCGGTTCTCGAGAGTGACCAGAATACGACCAGTACACCCCGCGGCGTGCAGACCGTTCGGGCGCTCGAGGCCGGCGAGCCGATCCGCGAGACGATAGAGAAACTGCTCGCGGCGGATCCGTACGCGCCGATGCGCCAGATACACGGCGTCGGCGCTCGAGGCGGGGGCGGACGCCGGCGGTGACAAACGCGGCGTTCACGCACAGAGCAGCGCACTCGCGGTGTTCGATCCCATCGAACCGCACCTCGCACACGACCTCAGAGTGGACGAGCACGAAAACGCGGTCGAAGAACTCGCTCGCATCCACGACGTTGCGACGGCAGGCGGGAGCGAGTGGGCGACCCGGTACCCCGAGGCAGAGCTACAGCGGTACCCCGGCGATACCGAGACGGGAACAGAGCGGTGATCCGTCTCGAGGCTAGGCACTGACACTCAGTCTGATTTTTCTCTGGAGAAGATGGAGTCGAATCGCCGACGCCGGGACGGTTACAGACCGTCTGTAGATTGTCAGGTGATAGAGTATACTGGAGTGGGACGGTGTTCTATTGCATATTTCTCGAAATCCCATATCGAGTATCGGTAGTAGTTTCGACGGGCCGAACGGCGTTCGATGTACCCGTCGAACGCAGCGAGACGATTCGTGCGGAAGTCGTTTCGCATCCCACCGCAAGAGCGGCGAGTGGTGGAATGAGACGGTGGGCAATGTGGAGAGTACTGCGGTCGGCGAACGTCCGATTCCGTCGCCGGATACCTGACGGGACCAAGTCACGATTACCGCGCTCACGTGCTGCTCCGATAGAAAGAGTTGGCGCGGTATTGTTCCATATCTGAATACCCTATGGGAGGAAGAGAGTCAGGATCGTTATGCTTGTGGAGCCGACTCGAACTACCTGAATCAAGGAGAGAGTCCCGCCGTTCACGGTGGGCGTGAATCCGACACTCCACGTCACAAACCACGTTCGACGCTTATTCCGGGGTATCCTCTCTGACTTTCTTCTCGCCTTCGAGGAGCAACCCCTTCCACGTTAACCCACGGTGTTTCTTCAACTCTTTTAACCGTTCGTACTGTTCCTCGTCATCAAACTCAATTCGGACTTCGACCATACAGTAACACACGAACCCCACATTTATGTGTGTTCGGGTACAACCAGTAGTTGATGAAGCGAGCCAACACGTTCGACGTGGTTCCACAGTCCAAGGAGGACGAGGAGTTACTTCGACGCCTGTTGGACGCTTCTGCCGCTCTCTGGAACGAAATCAACTACGAGCGCCGCGAGAACTACGCTGACCCTGACGGCGACGTATGGGAAATCAGTGAGTATCGCGGACGCTACGGCGGTGTTCTCGGGGCTTCGACGGTTCAGCAAATCGAACGCAAGAACCGCGAAGCATGGAACTCGTTCTTCAGTCTCAAAAAGAAAGGCGAGGCCAACGGCAAACCCGGCTTCTGGGGCAACGCAGAAGACGGGCGTGAACTCCGCACGTACATCCGAAACACCTCGTACTCCGTCAAATGGGGCGAATATTCCCGCCTCGAAATTCTCGTCGGCAAAGACCTGAAAGACAAGTATGGTCTTGGACACCACGAACGTCTCCGGCTCGAAGTCCGAGGCGACCCCAACTGGAAGGAGTACGAGAAGCAGGGTCGGTTGGAGTTGTTCTACGACGAGCAAGCACAGACGTTCAGGGCCTTTCAGCCAGTCACTATCGACGATTCTCGGCTGGCACACCCACTGGCTTCGGAAGAAGCCGCTCTGGACATCGGTGCGAACAACCTCGTCGCCTGCACAACCACAACCGGCCAGCAATACCTGTACGAAGGACGCGAGCTGTTCGAGCGATTCCGCGAAACAACACGAGAAATCGCTCGTCTCCAATCACTGTTGGAGAACGGTCGATACAGTAGTCACCGCATCCGCCGCCTGTACGACCGACGAACCAAGCGACGTGACCACGCCCAAAACGCGCTTGTCCGTGACCTCATCGAACGCCTGTACAAAGAAGGTGTTTCGACGGTGTACGTGGGGGCGTTGACGGACGTACTTAACACGCACTGGTCGGTGGAGGCGAACGCGAAGACGCACAACTTCTGGGCGTTCAGAGCGTTCGTGAACCGGCTGGCGTGTACCGCCGAGGAATATGGTATCTCGGTGGAAGTACGGTCTGAGGCGTGGACGAGTCAAGAGTGTCCGAACTGTGGTTCGACAGAGGGGACGACGCGCCACTGCGACACGCTGACGTGTCCGTGTGGCTTCGAGGGGCACGCTGACCTCACAGCGTCGGAGACGTTCTTGAGACGGCAGACGACGGTAACACGGTCGATGGCACGGCCTGTATGCCTCAAGTGGGACGACCACAACTGGTCAGAGTCACCACGCTCAGTTCCCAACGAGGAGCATACGAACCCGCAAGTTGCCTCCGTGGGTCGGTAAACGATACCCCCAGCGCGAGGAAACCTCGCCGTGAACGGCGAGGAGGATGTCATCGACTCGACTCCTCACAGGCTGCGATGATCACGTCCGGATCGTCGACGAGACGGTTCTCCATGTAGTTGCCCTTTCCCTTGCCGGCCCACTTGCGCTCCTGTTCGATAATCGAGAGAAACTCGAGTTCGGACAGGATGTCCCGCACCCGGCGGAGTTTGAGGTGCGACGAGTCGTCACGGTCACAGAGACGCTTGTAGAGGTCGTATACCTCCGTCGTCTGGACGGCGTCGTCGGTGCGGTCGGGTTGTTTGGCCAGCAGCGCCATCGCCTCGAGGACGAGTTTGGCGTGACTCGGCGATTTCGAGATGAGTTCGGCCAGTCGGCTCGTTTCCTCGCGCTCGTGGGCCTGATTGACGCAGGTCTCGGAGACGGTGTCGAGGGTCTTCTCTTCGGCGATCTCGCCGGCGAACCGGAGGATGTCGATCGCCTTTCGCGCGTCGCCGTGCTCGCGAGCGGCCAGCGCAGCCACACGCGGGATAACGCTGTCCTCGATGACGCCGTCGTGAAACGCGTCCGACCGGGAGTGGAGGATCTCCTGAATCTGCGTCGCGTCGTACGGTGGAAAGACGTACTCCCGCTCACAGAGGCTCGATTTGATGCGCTCGTCGAGCGACTCCTTGTACCGGATCTTGTTCGAGATGCCGATCGTTCCGATCGTACTCGAGGAGAGCTTTCCGGACTCGACGGCGCGCGAGAGCTGCATGAGGATGTCGTCGTCCTCCATCTTGTCGACCTCGTCGAGGATGACGAGCGCCGCGTCGAACCGTTCGTCGATGATCCGCCAGAGTCGCCGATAGTACTCGGACGTGCTCAGCCCCGAATGGGGGATCGAGATTGACGTCTCCGTCCTGTCGTTGAGCTGGTGTGCAAGCGACTGTACCGCCTGCGTCTCGGTGGATTCCTGGAGGCAGTCGACGTACGCGACGCCGATCGTGACGTCGTTCTCCGCCGCTCGAGAGATGGCCTGGTTCGTGATGAACTTCGAACAGAGGGACTTCCCGGTCCCGGTTTTTCCGTATACGAGGACGTTGTTCGGGGTGCTTCCGGTGAGCGCCGGCTGGATCGCACCCGCGAGGTTCGAGAGCTCCTGTTCGCGGCCGATGATGCGATCCCCATCAGGGAGGTGTGAGACCTGGAGGAGGTCTTTGTTGCGAAAGATGGCGTTTTCCTGGGAGAAGTAATCGTGACCGTCCGGCATTGTGTGGCGTGAGAATCACGTGAAACTGACTTAACTCTTTCCACCACAGTGCCGCTGTATACTAGAGAAGTGACCGCGTACAGAGGCAACGACCCGGATATGGAGTCCGTGATTCCGCTGTATAGGCCGCCCAACACCCCCCGGTGCCGCTGTAAGCGGTCCGTGCGAACCACAAGTAGGGACCCCGGAGTGCCGCTGTATACCGGGGAAAGAGAATTACGAAAACGGCTCGAGGACTCGACACGCCGCGGTGCCGCTGTATAACGATAGAACTGCAGATACAAACGCCGAAACAAGTCGTTCACACCCCGGAGTGCCGCTGTAACGGAGGACACACACCCCGGAGTGCCGCTGTATAGCGACGGGGCTGGATGGTTGCTCTCGGGACAAGTTGCGGGCCTCTCAGCCATGGGAATACGGGTAACGAGCTTCGACGCACCAGCGAACCCGCGATCAACACGCGTTGCTCGCTACTGCGATCAATTCACTTGTTGGGGTTTTCGCACCTAGAGTATTTATATTTAACTCATAGTACCTTATGTTAGATAATGTGAGAATAAATTCAGTCACCCGAGGATGCCTTCTAAAGCCATAGATCTCGAAACATCTGCCACCAATCCATCATCTTTCCATCACCCATCCATCGATTATTCATCAACTATCAGAACCTCTATCGAATTCCCGTATGGGGCACTCTCTCCATCCTCATACAGCGGCACCGAGGGGTGTGACAGAATACTCGTCCCTGCCCCCCGACTCAGTCCTCCAACTCGGGAGAGACTATCAGCGAAACCGGGATCCGTGGCTACCGATTCACCCGAGATCTGTAGCTACCGATTCACTGGAGGTCGTAACTAACGATCTCGTCAGCATCACACGACGGGCACGAACGCGTACACTGCTCGACGGTCGTTCCACAGCGCCGACACTCGTGGATCGTCTCGACCGCCGAACGCCGGAGGAACGATCCCCTCAACCATCGGACTAGTGACGGTCCGTTCATGCTCGTACTCGAGAGTCGAACCGACAAATATCCCAGCCAACCCCGGTGAAAGTGAACGTGTCGAACTCGACCTCGCTACGGGCCATCGAGTCGCGTTCCTCCGGCCCACTGGCTGCATCGGGGACACCTCCGTCGCGGGTGATAACCCGGTGCCAACGGCGTGGAGACGGCTACTGGCCAATAGTTCGCACGCTGTGAGAACGGCCAGAACCTACATAAATCCATAATCTTCGGTGAGTGGCCGGCGACCACTCGGCTGCTGCTGTGCCTGGACCCGTGTCGCCAGTTGCTCGTAATGCTCGCGCGTTCGATCGGCGAAGTCCCGGAGTTGCGTCGTGTCCGCCTCGAAGTCGTACAGTTCGTTCATCCCGTTGACCAGACGGAGCGCCGCCTCGCCGTCGAGGGGGTGTCGTGGGTTGACTGGCGTCGAGAGAACGCCGACGCGAAGCGACGTATCGATCGCTCGAGCGATCAGGCTCGCGTTGACACCCGTCAGGAACCCACCTTTGAGCGGCGAGACGTCGGTTCCGTCTAGGCGGCGGTCGTAGTAGTCGTCCGAAGCGACGTAGAACAGGTCCCGATTCGAGTCCAGTCCCGGAATCGCCGTCAACAGCGTAACCTCGTCGACGGTGCTTTCATCGAGCCACTCGAGGAGGATACGGCCGAAGGGCTCCGAGAGCTGGAGCGGTATCGGGAGTTCGCTCGTCAGAAACGTACACGGAATCTCCGGCTCCGAAAAGAGTCGCGTGTGGTGGTACGGTCGGCCGTTTTCGTACGGCGTGATCGACGGGAGACCCTCCGCCTGGATGTGGCCCGTTTCGACGAGTTCCAGCTGCTCGATGAGGTACTGGTTTGCAGAAACGCCGGCCATTCCCGGACCGGGAAACGCCAGTATAAGTGTCGATTGCAGCGGTTCGGACGTTTCGATGTCGAGTGCGACCTCCTCTGACATACCGTCCCGTTGGCCGTCGGTCATCAAATTCGTTACCTCGGGTTCGGTACTGGCGGCGTTCACGGATGGAGGTGGTACGAACGCTTAAGCGGCGGGAACCGAATCAGTATCCAGCTACGATGCCTGCATTCAACTCCGACGACCTCGAGCCCGCCGAAAACGCTCGGCTCATCAAGAGCGCCGTCACACCGCGCCCGATCGCCTGGATCAGCACCGTCGACGGTGACGGCAACGAGAACCTCGCACCATTCAGTTCGTACAACTACGTCGGCTCGAGCCAGCCTGTCGTGATGTTCAACTCGCCGAGTGAGGCATCGGGGCGGGTGAAAGACACGGCCCGGAACGCACTCGAGACCGAGCAGTTCGCCGTCAACGTCGTTACCGAACCGCTTCTCGAGCGAATGGACCGGACGTCCGCGAGCGTCCCCGCGGACGAAAGCGAGTTCGACCTCGCCGACGTCGAGCGGGCGCCGTGTCACCGGATCGATCCGCCCCGGGTAGCCGACGCCGTCGTCACGATGGAGTGTACGCTGTACGACGCGATCGAGGTGTACGAGAAACTCATGATTCTCGGCGACGTCCGGTACTACCACGTCTCCGAGGAGGTCCTGACGGACGACAGGATCGACTCGCGGAAGCTCGACACCGTCGGCCGACTGGGCGGGCCGTACTACACCGTCTCTGACCCGATCGACTTCGAGCGGCAGTTCTGAGGGTCACGGCGGCCGCTCGAGTGCGAACGTAGGGACACATCGGTCGGCTCGAGAGTGCCGGGACACACCGATCGTTTCGAGGGCGATCAGTAGCCGAGTACCCGGAGAACGATTCCGATGATGATCCCCGAGATCCCAACGAGCAACCCGACGCCGGGGATGACGGGGATCGGGATGAGTCCAATCGCGAGGACTATCGCCAGCACGATCACGATCGTCGAAATTCTGACCATATTGTCGGTACCGCACTCGAGGGTGTAGGCGTTGGGCTTGCTGTTTCTCGGGCCGAGGTTGACGCAGACTGGGACTCGAAACGGCAACGATCGGCTCGAACCGGAACTCGAAACGGCAAGTGACCGACTCGAACCGGGACTCAAAACGACAACGATCGGCTCACGATCGGAACCGAAGGCACAGAAAATTCGGTCGTGTCGCCTCGTACTCGTAGCGGTCTGGATCCACCCGCCGATAGTCGTCCGTCGGAGTCGGTTCGACCAGCCGATCGAGGCGGAACCCCGCCTCGAGTGCGGGTTGTATCGTTGCGGCCAGCGGTCGCCGGTACGCGGGAACCGTCACCGTGTCGCCGAACGACTCCCAGTCCGCGGAAACCCGCTCCGTCGTGTGATAGTTCTCGGCGTCGTCGTACTCTTCGAAGTCCGCGTGGGGGTGTTGGACCGAGAAGACGAGCCAGCCATCGCGTTCGAGGACCCTGCGGAGGTCGCGAAACAGTGCCTCCCAGTCGCGAACGTAGTGGAACGCCAACGAGCTGGCGATCCCGTCGAACGACTCGGCACCGAACGGAAGTCCTCGCTGAAGGTCGGCCCGGAGGAACGCCGCGTCGGGGGCGCGCCTGCGAGCGTACGCGAGCATCTCCCCGCTCACGTCGAGCCCGACGACGTCCGCGCCGCGCTCGCGGAGTTCGCGGGTGAGATGGCCCGCACCGCACCCGGCGTCGAGGACGCGGCTGTCCCGGACGTCGGGCAGTAACGAGAGCGTCGCCGGTCGCTCGAGAAACGCGTTCGCCGGCTTCGTCTCACCCTGCCGATCGTAGCCGGCCGCCAGCGAGTCGTACGCCCGGCGGATACGCTGCCCATCTCGTTTCTCGTCCATTGTTCTCACGGAACCCAGGTCGCCATATAAAGACAGTGCTCTTCGACGGTTCCCCGCAACCGGTGGGGTGGCCGCTCCGGACGAGTCCCGTTCCGGCGATCACGATCACGCACGTCTCACCGGAAACGCTACCCTGATGCGGACGCGCTCGAGTCGATCATACGAACGCTCCCTCATGAACTGGCAGTACCGCCACACCGTTCTCCTGCTGTGTATGCTGGCGTTCTTCGTCACCTACTTCGGTCGACTGGCGATCAGCCCGGTCGTCTACCTCATCACCGACGACTTCGGCATCACGAACACACTCATGGGCGTCGCGCTGACGGGGATGTGGCTCGCCTACGGGTTCGCGCAGTTTCCGAGCGGCGTTCTCGCCGACCGGTACGGAGAACGGCTGCTCATCCTCATCGCCGTCGGCGGTACCTCGGTGATGAGCGTGCTGCTCGCGCTGGCACCGCTGTACGCGGCGTTCGTGCTCGCGGCGGTCGTCCTCGGCGGTGTCGCCGGCCTTCACTACGCGGTCGCGACGACGCTGCTGTCCAGAACCTTCGACGACATGGGTACCGCGATCGGGATTCACTCGATCGGCGGACCGCTGGCGGGACTTCTCGCACCGGTGATGGCGGCGTGGGTCGGCGTTCGGTACGGCTGGCGACCCGCGGTCGCGCTCACCGCGCTCGTCGGCGTGCCGATTTTCGTCCTGTTCGTCTGGACGGTTCGCCCGACCGAACCGCAACGACCGGACGTTCCGCTGCGAGAAAGCCTGCAGGTGAGCTCGCTCGTCGGCCTCGTCACCAGACCGTCGATCGCGTTCCCCCTCTCTATCGCGATCGCCGGAACGTACGTCGCTCAGGGGCTCCTGTCGTTTTTCCCGGCGTTTCTCATCGCATTTCACGACTACACGCCGACCGCGGCCGGCATCGCGTTCTCGGCGTTTTTCGTCGTCAGGGCGGGCAGCCAGATCGCCATCGGCCGCGCATCGGACGCATACGGGCGGGACGCGGCGATCGCCGGGGCGATGCTCGCCGGAGCCGTCGGATTGCCTCTCGTTATTCTCGACCCCGGGCTGGCCGTGATGGCCGTCGGAATCACCCTGACCGGGATCAGCTCGAGTTTCTTCTCGGCGATCGACCCGCGGTTTATGGACGCCCTGCCCGTCGAAGAACGCGGCACGGGGTTCGGGCTCGTCAGAACCGTCTACACGGTTCTCGGTGCGCTCGGCTCCGTCGGCGTCGGTCTCACCGCCGACCTCTTCGGATGGGGCGTCGCCTTCGGGACGCTCGGGGCGCTCTTTTTCGTCTCGTTTCTCGCCCTCGCTGCGAATCGAGCGCTCGGTCTGGGTTACTGATTCCTGTCACGTGCCCGCGTTCACGTGTCCCGTGAGGTTCAACGATCCAGGGTCCTCCAACACCACACTGTACGATAACTATCTCGTGAAAGAGGAGCCGGACGTCCGTCCTTCGAGCCAGATGTTACCGGTTCCACAACCACTACGCCGTGGTACGGTGGGTAGTACGGCGTGACAGATTCCTCCCCCCTCACCTATCAACAAACCGTGCTCGCCGAGGTCGTCACGGAAGCGACCGTCCAGGGGTCCCTCCCTGTGGAAGACTGCCTCGAGTTCCAGAGACGCATCGCAGGCACCCAGTCGTTAGCAGAGATCGACCGTCTCTGGGACGCCCTGGCCCGCGATTACTAGCTCATCGAGCCGCCCGCTCGAGTCTGAGCAGGGCGGCCTCGACGGCGCTGACTCCGCCGTCGCTCGACAGCCCACCGTCGAGACTCAGGGGCCGATTCCCTCAGAGTGTGCCTCCGCGACCGTCTCGAGACCGGTCCCCGTAAACTCGAAGCGCATTCCGCCGTCGTCGCTCGAAGTGATGGAGACGTCCCACTCGTACAGCTCCGCGAGGTGGGGGACGTACGTGAGTCCGAGACCGGTCCCGTCCGGTTTCGTCGTATACCCGGCCTCAGTGACTCGATCTCGGTCGGCCTCGGGTATCCCGGAACCGTTGTCCTCGACGAAGAACCCGTCCTCCAGCGGTCCGATTCGAACGACGAGATCGCCGTCGGTGGCAGCGTGCTCGAGGCTGTTCTGAAAGAGGTTCGCCAGCAATCGTCGGATGTGTACCGTATCCCCCACGATCAGCCTGTCGGTATCGATAACGAGCGTCGCCGCGTCTTTCGTCGGTGTACACTCCCTCCAGACGGAATCTGCCTGCTCGCCGAGTGAGATCGTCTCGCTCGAAAGCGACACCTCGGAGCTGCGCACGGTGACGAGGAGGATGTCGATCATCTCCTCGAGCCGGTCGTGAGCGCGTCGAACCTCGGCAGCGGCGGTTTCGTTCTCCGGATACGACTGCCCGAAGTACACCTGAGCGATCGCGAGCGGATTTCGAAGTTCGTGGGCGAGCATGCGGGCGACGCTCTCGAGTTGCTTGTTCTGACGCTCGAGATCGCGGTTTCGCCGGGCGGTTTCCGTCGCTCGCGTTTTACCCTGTGCGTCGTAGAGACCGACCCAGAAGCCGGCGGCACTCGCAACCGCAGACAGAATTAGAACGGTTGTACCGACGTTGGTCAACCCGACCGTGAGTTCGATGAGAAGGACGAGTCCGGTCATACTACCGCTGCCGAGGAGACACCAGTCGCCGATCCGACCGTAGAACTCGGGGCTAACGGCCATTCGCGGAAGGCAGTACCCGCCCGTAAGAAGCATGAACCCGGGACCGGCGGTCAAGAGCATGATAATCAGCAGATCTCCCACCGATTCGCCGGGAGTCTGAGAGAACGCAACGAGACTCCCCACGACGAGATAGCCACTCCCCAGCGCGGAGATGAGGCGGCTTCCGTCGAGGGGATTCGGATGAGATATAAATGGAATACTTGATTCTTCAACCACCTTTTGATACTTCAGTCTGTCGCAATCCGTGGTACGTGTTCGCCCCCATGTACCCTCTCACGGTAATCAGTTGGTACAACCGACGTCGAGCCGCGTCGTGAACGAAACCGGACCGACGCTCGGGGACCACACGTTTTCTTCGATAGGGACGTCGAAATCGGAGTCACCGCTCGGTCCCAGAGTCGTCACTCGAGACGGGGCGATCGCCCTCATCCGAGCGATCGTCCGGTCTCGAGGGGTGTTCGCTGGCGACGGCTTCGCCCTCCTGGATCGCCTGGGCTTCCCGCTCCATCGCCTCGACGTCCAGTTCGGTTCGCTCGATCTCGCCGATGATCTCGCTGATGTCGTCGAGTCCGATGAGTTCGCGGGTGTCCGCGTCGAACTCGAGGCTCTGGAGGACGTCATCGCCCGCTCTCACGTCGCTTCCCGAGAGGTGCTTGCCGTAGCGGCCGACCGTCGAGGAGAGTTCCTGTGGAAGGACGAACGTCGTCGCGTTCCCTCGACCGATTTCGGTCAGCGTGTCCATTCCCCTGTCGACGATCGCACGCTCGCCCATCGACTCTGCAGCGCGGGCGCGCAAGACGGTCGAAATTGACTCGCCCTGGGCCTCGAGGATCTGGCTCTGCTTTTCACCCTGGGCGCGGATGATGTTCGACTGCTTGTCACCCTCGGCTCGCTCGACGGCGCTGCGGCGTTCACCCTGTGCCTCGAGGATCATGGCGCGGCGGCTCCGCTCGGCGGAGGTCTGCTGTTCCATCGCCCCCTTGACGTCCCGCGAGGGCGTCACCTCACGGACCTCGACGGCTTCGATGCGGATCCCCCACTCGTCGGTCGGTTCGTCGAGTTCGGTGCGGATCCGGGCGTTGATCTGGTCGCGACGGCTGAGCGTATCGTCGAGTTCCATATCCCCGAGAACGGCTCGGAGGGTCGTCTGGGCGAGGTTCGAGACCGCCCGTTCGTAGTCGTCGACCTCGAGGAACGCGCGCTTGGCGTCCATCACCCTGATGTAGATGACGGCGTCAGCGGTGACGGGCGAGTTGTCCCGCGTGATCGCCTCCTGAGAGGGGACGTCGATCGTCTGCGTTCGAACGTCGAACCGGTGAATTCGAGAGACGAACGGCGGAACGATGTTGAGTCCCGGTTCGAGGAGTTTTCGATACTCGCCGAAGACGGTGAGCGCTCCGCGGTCGTAGGCGTCGATGAACGTCACCATCTGCCAGACGGTGACGATGGCGACCAGGAGGACGAGCGCGCTCACGCCGAGGGCTACGTCGCTGATTTGCAGGGGAACCCGTACGAACTCGATCATTACTCGTACGTAGTCTTCTCAGGTGGATAGCTCTTGGTTCACCCTCACTGGACGTTCACTCGAGATGTGGCGCTCCCCGAACGTTCTCTCCACGGACCGACTCGAACCAGGAGAGGACGTCAGTCCGTCGTTCCGAGGTAGTCGACGATGCTGTGGGCGATCGTCTCGCTGGCTTCGAGCAGCGACTCGACGGTCGTGTGCTCGTCGGCACCGTGGAGGTTGTGGCCCACCGGGCCGACGGACACGGCGGGCGCGTCGTAGTAGAGTTCGAAGAACCGTTCGTCGAGGCCGGCGTTTCCGCCGACGAACGTCCCGGTTTCGCCGGTCACCGCTTCGGCGTTCGACGCCGCGGTGCGAACGATCTCCGCGTCGGTAGCCGTCTCGTGTGGCTCCGCCTGCCAGCCGAACCACTCGATTTCGGGTGGATTGGCCGCCAGCCAGTCGTCGGCGGCGGCGACGGACTCGAGGACCGACTCGATCTGCTCGCGGACCTCGAGTCGGCTCTCGCCCGGCGGCCAGCCGATCCGGCCCTGGAGAACTGCCTCGCTGGGAACCGTCGACGGCCAGTCGCCGGCTTCGATGGTCCCGACGTTCAGGTTCGTCACGTTGCCCTCGAGCGACGGATCGGCCCGGTACGCCGGCGGGTAGTCGATTCGAGCCTTCCGCTCCGCGTCGAGATCCTCGAGCGCCTCGTATACCGTCGCCGCGTTGCCGATCGCGTTGACGCCCTCGTGTCCCCACGCGGCGTGAGCGCTCTTTCCCGGAACGGTCACACGAAAGTACATCACGCCGGCGCTGGCGATACAGAGGTTAGGCACGTCGAACGGTTCCGCGATGATGGCCGCGTCGGGGACGTACCCCCGCTCGAGGGCCGAGAGCGTCCCCCCGACGCCGCCGTCTTCCTCCTCGATGACGCTCTGGAAGAGTAGGTCTCCGCCGAGGTCGATTCCCACCTCTCGAATCGCTTCGATGGCGATCAACACCGCCGCGATGCCGCCTTTCATGTCGGCGACGCCACGGCCGTACAGCGTATCGCCCTCCCGAGTGACCGTCCACGGCTCGCGCTCCCACTCGGCGGCAGTTACGTCCACGACGTCGACGTGACCGCCGACGGTGAGCGTCCGGCCGTCACCGCCCTCGAGCCGGGTCGCGACGTTCGGACGGCCCTCGTAGCCGTACTCGGCGAACGACGAGGTCTCGAAGGCCGCCTCGTGGTCCCGGAGACTTTCCGGGTCCGGCTCCCAGACGTCGGGTTCGAGGTCGAGCGCCTCGAGGTAGTCCGCGACGACGCGCTGTGCCGGTCGTTCGTTCCCGGTGACGGACTTCGCCTCGACGAGGCGCTCGGTCAGCGAGACGAGTTCGTCCTCGCTGGACCGGATCGCATCGGAGAGTGCTGCGTGGCTCGTCATACGTGAACGACTGTCGCACAACTATCGGTTAAGTGTTTTGCAGAGATCCTCCCGAGATTTGGCACACAGATCGAAGTCGGCTCGATATTTGGATTTCCCTCGAGGAATCGTCAGTCGAGTTCGTACTTGAACGAGTAGCAGTACCGTTCGTAGCCGAGGTCTTCGTAAAACTCGTGAGCCGCCTCGCGCCAGAGGCCCGACTCCAGTTCGACCGTCTCACACCCCTGCTCTCGAGACCAGTCGTGGACGTACGATAAGAGGGCGGCGCCGTGGCCCTTCGACCGCTGCCGTTCGGTCGTGATCAGGTCGTGGACGAAGCAGTGCGGGCCGAGATAGAAGTTCGTCCCGAGCGTGACGCCGGCGACCGAAACGAGGTCGCCGGCGGCGTACCGGCCGAACAGACGGTATCCCTCGTCGCGCATCTGCCGGTGTCGTCGTTCCATCTCCGCCGGCTCGAGATGCGACCGGAGCTCCCGAAGGATCGGGTACGCCTCCTGCCACTCCTTCTCAGCTGACAGCTCTCGAACGGTCGCCTCCGACGTGCCATGTTCAGACATACCACTACATCAGAGCTATCCGTTAAAAGAGTTCCTGTATTCGGCCGATATATTGAACGAGGTCGCTATTCGGATCCGAAAAGCTGTGTTCAATTCCAGTAGTGGCGAACGAGTCGAACGCGACCGATGGGTTTAACCACCACTTCACGTAGACTGTCACCATGGTCACTATTGACACGAACCGGCTCGAGGAAACGTTCGAACGATACTCACAGATCGGACGAACCGAGAACGACGGTCTGCACCGGCTCGCCCTCACCGACGCCGACAGGGAGGTTCGAGACGCGTTCGTCACCGACCTCGAGGCCCTGGACGTCGACGTTCGAATCGACGAGATCGGCAACGTCTTCGGACGGCGGGAAGGAACCGACTCGAGCGCCGCCCCGGTGTTGATCGGCTCGCACCTGGACTCCCAGCCCTTCGGCGGCCGGTTCGACGGCCAACTCGGCGTGCTCCTCGCGCTCGAGACGCTCAGGGCGCTCGAGGACGAGGGAGTCGACCACCGGCGTCCGATCGAGATCGTCAACTGGACGAACGAGGAGGGCGCCCGGTTCAAACCGGCGCTGATGGGGAGCGGAACGTTCACCGGCGAGTTCGACGTCGAAGAAACGCTGGACCGGACCGACGCAGAGGGCGTGACCGTCGAAGAGGCGCTCGAGGAGATCGGCTACCGGGGGAACGAGCCGTGCGAGCCGCGCGAGGAGTATCACGCCTATCTCGAGTTACACATCGAGCAGGGGCCGAAACTCGAGGAGGACGGCCTCTCGGTCGGCATCGTCGAGGGCGTGTACGGCATGTCGTGGCTCGAGGCGACGATCTACGGGGATTCGGATCACGCCGGCCCGTCACCGATGCACTCCCGCCGCGACGCGCTCGTCGCGGCCGCGGACGTTGTCACCGCCGTTCGCCGGCTGTCGGGCCGGGTAGCCGACGACGTCGTCACGACGGTCGGCGAACTCGAGGTCTCGCCGGGGTCGATCAACGTCATCCCCTCGGCGGTGACGCTCACGATCGACGTGCGAAGCTACGACGACGAGGTCGTCGGCGAACTGGTCTCACACGCCGAGCGGGAACTCGAGAACGCGTGCCGGCGCGAGGGGACCGAGTTCGACCTCGAGGAGATCTGGCGGATACCCCACACCGAATTCTCCGAAACCGTCCGAGAGGTCGCGCTCGAGGCCGCCGCGGCGGTAGACGCCCCCCATCGCGAGATCGTCAGCGGCGCGGGACACGACGCCTCCTACGTAAACGAGATCACGGAGACGGGCATGCTGTTCGTGCCGAGCGTCGACGGAAAGACGCACAACGAGGCCGAGTACACCGAGTGGGAGGACGTCCTCGAGGGGGCGAAGGTGTTCGCCGAAACGACCCGCCGGCTGGCGGCGTAGCGCCGCTCAGAACTCGCTTTCGATCGCCGCCTCGAGCGCGTCGACGGCGTCGTCGATCTCGGACTCGCTCACGCACAGCGGCGGGGCGACGACGAGCTGGATGCCCGGACGGCCCAGACCGTACAGCACACCGTCGTCTGCAGTCTGCTTGAGGACTTTTTTGACCGGGTTGTCGTCGTCGGTCGTTCGCGGATCGACGAACGGACGGCCTGTCTCGGGATCTGCGAACTCGACGCCCCAGAGCAAGCCGCGGCCGTGGACCGACGTCACGACCTCGAACCGGTCCTCGAGCGCGCCGAGGCGGGACTCGAGGCGAGGCGCGACGGATCGTGCGTTCGCGAGCAGTTCGGTCTCGTAGACGTCGATCGCAGCGAGTCCGGCAGCACACCCCAGCGGATGCCCTGCAAAGGTCTGGCCGACCGGGAACCCCTCCGACTCGAAGTGCTCGGAGAGTTCGTCGGTGAGCATCACGCCGCCGAGCGGGACGTACGAACCCGTGACGCCCTTCGCGAACGTGAGCAGGTCCGGTTCGATCTCCTCCGTCTGGACGCCGAACCACTCGCCACACCGCCCGAAGCCGGTGATCACCTCGTCGGCGATCAGGAGGATGTCGTACGTATCACAGAGCTCTCGCACGCGCTCGAAGTAGCCGGGCGGTGCGGTGTAGCCGCCGCTCGAGCCGGCGACGATCTCCGTGAGAATCGCGGCGATCGAGTCGGGACCCTCGTTTCGGATCACGAACTCGAGGTGGGCGGCCGCCTTCTCCGCGAGTTCCTCGCCGGTCGCGCCGTCGAACGCCGCCGGGATCGGCGGGAGGAACTTGGCGTTTCCGGTCGTCGCCGCGTGGGCCTGGATGGCCGTGTGGGTGTCGGTGTCCCCGGTCAGACTGGCGGTTCCGTACGTCGCGCCGTGATAGGAGCGCCAGCGCGTGAGGACCGTCGGCGCATCGGTGTACTCTCGAGCGAGCATGACCGCGGTCTCGTTGGCCTCGCTGCCGGAGATCGAGAACACGGTCTTCGACATCGAGTCCGGGGCGACCTCGAGCAGCCGCGCCGCCAGTTCGTTCCGGGTGTCGTTGTGCCGGCCCGAGGAGACGTACGGGATGCGCTCCAGTTGCTCGGTGATTCCGTCGATGATCCGCTGGTTGTCGTGGCCAGCGTTGACGCAGTACAGCTGGGACTGGAAATCGAGGTACTCGGTCCCCGATTCGTCGACGACGGTGACTCCGGACCCCTCGACGAGCGTCGGGACGTCGCTCTCCGAATCGTACCAGTGAGGAATGGGAAGTGCGGACGGCGATGCGGCGATCTCTGGCTGTTCGGATGCCATGTACACACACATGGCACGACACAGTATAAATTCCCCTGATGGTCAATCCGAATAAGACGTTATATTATCGCACACCGGGCCAGATTCGGGTCGCAGGTGGAACGATATCTAGAGGGCTCCGCGAATCATTGGATATTCCAGTGCTCGCTGTGGTGTTTACAGGCCGCCTCGAGCGCCGCCTCGAGCGGTTCGATCGTCTCCTCGAGCCACGCGAACGGATCCCCGGTGCCGTACCCCTCGAGGTCGACGGTCCGGCCAGTGGCGCCCTCGAGAACGCCGAGCGTCGCGAACGCGAGGTGGCTGATCTGGTAGCCGCCCTCCTGGAGGAGGACGAACCGGCCGTCGGTTACCGCCTCGGCGAGCCGCCGGGCTCGCTGACCGAGCGTCCGAAAGCCGGCTCGAGTGACGACGTTTCGCCCGAGCGGATCCGAGGGGCCGGCGTCCTGGCCGGCGCTGTAGACGAGCAGGTCGGGATCGTACTCGGCGACGATCGGTTCGACGAGCCGGTCGAAAACGCGCTCGTAGCCGTCGTCGCCGGTTCCCGGCGGTACCGGTACGTTGACGGTGAACCCTTCGCCGTCGGCGACGCCGACCTCCTCGAGTCCGCCCGTCTGCGGGTGGTACGTCGGGTCCCAGGCGCCGTGGTCGTTGTGGATGCTGACGAGCAACACGTCGTCGCGGTCTTCGAACACCTCCTGGGTTCCGTTGCCGTGGTGGACGTCCCAGTCGACGATCGCGACGCGCTCGAGTTCGCCCTCGAGTGCGTGCTCGGCGGCGATCGCCGCGCTGTTGAGAAAGCAAAAGCCGTCCGCACGGTCGGTCTGGGCGTGGTGACCGCTGGGACGAGCGAGCGCGTACGGAACGCCGGTTCGCCCCTCGAGTGCGTGATCGGCCGCCTCGAGCGCCGCGCCGGCGGCGTGTCGCGCCGCCTCGTAGGTGGCCTCGTTCGCGGCCGTCGTCGTCCCGTCGACGTAGCCGCCGCCCGCAGCACAGAACTCCTCGAGCCACGAGACGTACTCCGGGTCGTGGACGCGCTCGATCGCCGCCCGCGATGCGGGGTCGACGCTCCTGAACGCAGCGTCCGGCCCGAACCCCGACTCGACGATCCGCTTTACGTTCCGGACTCGAGCGGGGCGGTCGGGGTGGTGTTCGTCGACCGCCAGGAAGTCCGCCGCGGGCAGTTTGAACGCGCCTCGAGGGGGTTCGTGGTCGCAGGTCGTGTGATGCCAGTAGACGGTCAGTGGGGTCGGGTCGGTCATAGGTCGGAGAGTGTGAGTGCTGTGAAAGTCGGAGCGTGGGTAGGTTATCTTAGTGTGATTCGCCGGACGTTCGTGATGGCCATCGCCAGCAGGATCATGCTGACGGCGACCAGGAGGAACACGACGCTGATGACGTTGACCTCTGGAGACGCCTCGAACCGGATCTGGTTCCACAGGTACACCGGGAGCGTTTCCGTCGTCGTGTCCCGGACGAAGTAGGTGTAGACGAACTCGTTGAACGAGATCGTAAACGCCAGCAGGCCGCCGGCGACCACGCCGGGAAGGATGTTCGGCAGTCGCACGTTCAGGAACGTGTCGAGTTCGTCCGCGCCGAGGTCCTGTGCGGCCTCCTCGAGGGTCTCGTCGAAGCGCAGCATCGTCGGGATTATGATGAGCGCCGCGAACGGGATCGTCCGGATCACGTGTGCGATGACGACGCTCCAGAAGCCGGTCCCGATGTTCACGAAGCCGAAGAAGAGGACCAGCGCGACCCCGACGACGACGAGCGGGACGATGATCGGCAGCGTGACCGCCAGCTGCAACAGCCCCTTCCCGGGGAAGTCGTACTTCGCGATCGCGTACGCGAGGATCGTCGCGAGCGTGACCGTGAGGATCGTCGCGATGACGCTCACCTGCAGCGAGGTCACGACAGCGCCGATAGCCGCGTCGTTGTTCAGGAACTCGCCGTACCAGTGAAGCGTGAACTCGTCCGGCGGGAACGCGAGCGCGCGGTCGGCCGCGAACGACATCAGCGTGACGACGCCGATCGGGATCCACAGCAACGCGATGACGAGCCACATCAGCGCCAGCGCGATCTGTCGGCCGTACCGGTCTGCGAAGCGTTCGATAGTGGCTGGAATCATCGGGAATCACCCTGTCGCGTAACGACGTCGCCGGCGCCGAGTTTGACGCCGATCAGCAACATCAGGACGACGAACAGCGATACGAGGACGCTGAGCGCCGATCCGAACGGCCAGTTGAACGACTCGGTGAACTGGTTCTCGATGACCATCCCGATCATCAACTGATCGGTCCCCCCGAGCAGCGTCGGCGTCACGAACGCACCGAACGTCGGGATCGAAACGAGAACGACGCCGCCGATCACGCCGTTTTTCGTCATCGGCAGCGTGACGGTGAAGAACGTCTCGATCGGGCCCGCTCCGAGGTCCTTGGCGGCTTCGATCAGGTTGTCGTCCATGTTCGCGAGCGACGCGTAGAACGGCAGCGTCGCTAGCGGGAGCCACACGTAGGTAAGCCCCAGCAGAACCGCGGTGTGCGTGTACATGATCCCGCTCGGCTCCTGTGCCAGACCGAGGGCGAGTTGCACCCAGTCGATCATGCCGTCCCGGCTGAAGATGTTGATCAGCGCGTACATCCTGACGATGTAGTTCGTCCAGAACGGGAGGATGACGAGCAACAACAGGAGCGTCGTCCGCTTCGAGAACCTCGCCATGCTGTACGCGAGCGTGTACCCGAACACGACGACGATCGCCGTCGTCTGGACCGTCAGCACCGTCGTGCGCCAGACGACCCGCAGATAGAGATCGGTCGTGACGAGGGTCACGTAGTTATCGAGCGTGAACGACGCCGGCGGCATCCCGTCCAGCACCGAGAGCCAGACCATGAACAGCAGCGGGAAGACGAAAAACAGCAGGAGCGTCAGCGCGGGGATACCCGCCAGTATCAGCGTCCGAAGCCGCGGCCTGTCGCGAAGCTGTGCGAGGAGGTTTTGCACGAGCTGGCGGGAACGGCCGCGGACACCCGAGGCCGGCGGTGAGGAAGTGGTCATCGACTCATCCCTCGTACGCGACGTTGGCTCCGTTTTTGAACATGAACGTCCGTTCGGGCTCCCAGACGAGGGCGACGCTATCGTCGACGTCGAACTCGCCGTTCGTCGTTTCGACGTTGAACACCGTTCCGTCGACGTCGACGGTGTACACCGTCGTATCGCCGGAGTACAGCCGGTTCTCGACCGTTCCGGTGAGGTTTCCGTTCGCCGACGGCGCCTCGAGGTCGATGTGCGTCGGCCTGATACCGAGGTCGAGCGTGTCGCCGGCGTCGATCTCGGTCTCGAGTGCGGTGGCGGGGACGTCGAGCGACGAGCCGCCGACGTCGAGTTCGACGGTTCCGTTGGTGCGGCTGGCGACCGTCCCCGAGACGACGTTGACGTCGCCCATGAACTGCGCGACGAAGCGGGTCGCCGGCCGCTCGTAGATGTCCTTCACCGTCCCCTTCTGTTCTATCTGGCCCTCGTTGAGGACGACCATCCGGTCGGAGATCGACATCGCGACCTCCTGGTCGTGGGTGACGTAGAGGAAGGTGATCCCGGTCTCCTCCTGGATCCGCTGGAGTTCGAACTTCATGTGCTGGCGGAGTTTGCGGTCCAGCGAGGCCAGCGGCTCGTCGAGGAGGATGATCGACGGCTCGTTGACGACCGCTCGAGCGAGCGCGATCCGCTGCTGTTCGCCGCCGCTGAGCTGGTCGATCTCCCGGTCACCGTAGCCGGCGAGTTCGACGACCTCGAGGATCTCCTCGACGCGCTTCGCTCGGTCCTGCTTGTCGACGCCGCGGCGCTTGAGTCCGAAGGCGATGTTCTCGGCGACGGTCAGGTGCGGGAACAGCGCGAGGTTCTGGAACACCATGTTGGTGTCCCGCTCGAACGACGGGACGCCGACGACGTTCTCTCCGTTGATACGAATCTCGCCGCTGGTCGGCGTTTCGAACCCGGAGATCATCCGGAGCATCGTCGACTTTCCGGAGCCGCTCGGCCCCAGTATCGAGACGAACTCGCCGTCTTCGACCGCGAACGAGGCGTTCTCCACTGCCAGTACCTCTCCGTACTCCTTCCGAACGTTTTCGACGTGTAAAACGGACATAGTTCAAGAAATATCGGCTTAGCCGGCGACGACCGTCGTCCAGATCTCGTCGTACCGATCGAGGACCTCCTCCTCGAGGGGCTCGATGAAGATGAGTTCGTCGGGGTCGAGCCAATCCGCGAACGCCGCTTCCTCCTCGGAGACGACCTCCGTCAGCTCCGTTTCGAGGTTTTCGATCGGCGGCACGTACCCCATCTCGGCGAACAGCTGGACCCTCGAGGAGACCTGCCCGCCGTGGTCGATCCAGGCGGCGGCCGCTCGCGGGTTGGGGGCCCCCTCGGGGATGACGAAGTTGTCGTAGGTGTACATCATTCCCTCGTCCGGAACCGCGTAGTTGATCGGGGCGTCGTTGAGGAATCGCGCCATCCACGTCCGGCCGTCCCGGAGCGGTCCGACGACGATCTCCTCGTTGACGAACATCTCCATCGCCGAGGAGAACTCGTTCCAGTAGGTGACGTTCAGGTCCCGCTGCTGGACGAGGACTTCCTCGATCTCGTCGAAGTCGTCCGGGTCGTTCGGATCCTGGCCGGTGTAGAGGGCGGCGATCCGGCAGGACACCTCGGCCCAGTCCTCCATGAACATCATCCCCTCGAGTTCCTCGTCCCAGAGGATGCTCCAGGAGTCCGGCGGGCTGTCGAAGTACTCTTCGTTGTACGTCAGCGATGGCTGCATCACGACCGCTTCTGGGATGGCGTAGATCTCGCCGTCCATACTGTAGTGTTCCTCGGCGTCCTCCCGAGCGAGCGGCGTCAGGACGTCCCAGGCCTCCATCCGGTCGACCGGGAGCGGCTCGAGGTAGTCGTTGTTCATCGCACGGACGACCCACTCGTTTGTCGCCGAGATGGTGTCGATCTCGTCGTTGCCGGCCTCGAGGCGAGAGTACCACTCGCTCGGACCCGAGTACGCCTGCGCGTTCACCTGGTCGATCCCCTCGTAACTCTCCTGGAACGGCTCGGTGTGCCAGTCGACCCAGTCTGTGTACCAGTTCCAGACGTTCACCGATGACTCGTACTCCTCCGGCGGAAACGACTCGATATCGATCGGGCGGACGTACTCCGTATCGTCGTCGTCTCCCAGACACCCAGAGAGAGCAGCGATTCCCCCCGCTCCAACGGCCTTGAGGAGCGTTCGGCGGCTCTTGTGATAGCCATCGTCAGGCATAGCGGATCAAACTAACCAGTTGCATATAAAACTACCGTAGGAGGGGCAATAACGCCAAATTCTAAGTTTAACGATAATATTAGACTGCGTTCAATCCTGGACGGTGACGTCGAGGACGACGGGTCCCGCGTGATCGGTCGCCGACTCGAGCGCGGCGACGAGATCGTCGTCGGGGCCGACCTGCTGGGCCGTCGCACCGTGGCTCCGGGCGTTGAGCGCGAAGTCGACCGGGGGATCGAACGTCATTCCCGGGAACAGGTAGTCCTCGATGCTCCCCCCGAGGAGCGCGACCGTGTTCTCCTTGAGGATCCGGTAGGTGTAGTTGTTCGAGACGACGACGGTCAGGTCGATGTCGTAGCGCGAGGCCGTGTACAGCGTGTGCGGATAGTATAGGTACGATCCGTCTCCCACGAGGCCGACCACCGGACGGGACGACGACGCTTCCCCCTCGGCGACGGCGGCGCCGACCGCGGCGGGAAGGCCGTAGCCGAGCCCGCCCGACTTGTTGCCGACGTACTGGCCGTGTTCGAGTGGCCACCGCGAGAGCAGCGCGTAGCGGGTGGTGACGCTCTCGTCGACGACGCGAGCACCGGGAATCGTCTCGGCCAGCGTCTCGATCAGATCGACCTTCGAGCGACCGTCCCCGGCGTCGGTCTCCGAGACGAGCACCTCCTCGTTCACCCACTCTCGAACCGGCTCGTGCGCCTCGAGGTCGGGCGTTATCGCATCCGCCTCGAGCTGCCGTCGAACGCCGGCGACGATCTCGCCGGGATCTCCGATCACGCTCACGTCGGCCGGTTCGTTCTTGCCGAGCTCCCAGGGATCGTCGCCGATGTGAATCGTCGTCGTCGACGGGTCCACGAGCGGGTCCTCGTGAGGCATCATCGCGACGTTGGTCGAACAGCCGACGAAGACGACGGTGTCGGTCTCGAGCAAGGCCTGTACCGCGTCGACCGACTCCGGGAGGTGAGAGACGTACTGCGGGTGACCCATCGGGAACGGCACCTCGGCCAGCAGGATCTCGCCGTGAACGCGGGCACCGGTCGTCTCGGCCAGTTCGACTGTCGCCTCGACGGCCGCCGGCCCGCTGCGGGCGATCCCGTCCCCGACGACCATCACCGGCTCCTCGGCCGCCTCGAGCGCGTCGGCCGCCCGTTCGATAGCGACCTGGTCGCCGGCGCCACCGGAGGGAACGCGACCGAGCGGTTCGGGCTCCAGGTCGGTCTCGGCGGTCATCACGTCGATCGGCAGGCTGAGAAACACCGGCCCCGTCGGCGGGGTGAGCGCGACCCGTACCGCCCGCCGAAGCATCGTCGGGAGCGCCTTCACGTCCTGTACCTCGGCGGTCCACTTCGTGAATTCCCTGGTCAGCTGCTGGAGGTCGCCGTGGAGGAGCGGCTCCTCGTGTTGTTGCTCCGTCGCGTGGTTTCCGGCGGTGACGAGCAGCGGCGCGCCGCCGATGTGTGCGGCGTAGAGGTTTCCGAGCCCGTGGGCCGTTCCCGGCGCGATGTGGAGGTTGGCGACGCCGAGCGGGCAGACCTCCGGGTCGCCGTGGGCGTGATACCGGCGGGTGCTGGCGTAGCCGCCGGCCATCCCGACCGCGATGTCCTCGTGAAGCGCCATCACGTACTCCAGATCCGACTCGCCGAGCGCCTCGAGCAGCGGTATCTCGGTCGTCCCCGGGTTTCCGAACACGTGCGTCACGCCGTAGGTCTCGAGCGCGTCGGCAAAGAGATCCGCACCAGTTGCTGGCATACGCCGTATGTCAAGACGAGGCATATGAAGATTTCTATTCTATTATTGATATGATGTAAAGTTGCTGTGAACGCACCCGCTCACGCCCTGTACCCGAGTCATCCAAACCACATATCAGAAAAATATGAGAAATAATTTAGCGCCAGAAGGATAGCCCGGCCTATGGGAGTTGCGCCCGAATACGAGGACGACCAGCGCGAGTTCGTCGAGGAACTCATACGGTTCGAGTCGACCAGCGGGAACGAACAGCCGGCCCAGACGTGGTTTCGAGACCGACTCGAGGAACTGGGGTTCGAGACCTACACCTGGGAGGCGGACGCGGCGCGGCTGGCGACCCTCGAGCCGTTCCCCGACGCGGACGAGATCGACGCGGCGGACCGCCCGAGCGTCGGCGGCGTCCTCGAATTCGGCGATCCGGAGGCGGGTCCGACCCTCGTTCTGAACGGGCACGTCGACGTCGTTCCCGTCGACCGTCCCGCCTGGGAGTCGGACCCGTTCGAACCGACCTGGAACGGCGACTCGCTCGCCGCCCGCGGCGCAGCGGACATGAAGAGCCAGCTCGCGATGCTCGTCTTCGCCGCCCGCGCCCTCCACGACGAGGCACGGACGGACCTCGACGGCCGAATCGTCGTCGAGAGCGTCACTGGCGAGGAGGAGGGCGGCATCGGCGCACCGATGGCCGCCCTCGAGAACCCCTATCCGTTCGACCGCGACGCCGCGCTGGTCGCCGAACCGACCGAGTTCGAGGTCGTCGTCGCGACCGCGGGAGTGTTCATCGCCGAACTGGAGATTTCGGGGCGCTCGGCCCACGCCGCGAGTCGCTGGAACGGCGAGTCGGTGCTCCCGCACTTCGAGGCGGTGTGTCAGGCGTTCCGATCGCTCGAGGCCGAGCGCCACGACCGCCTCGATCACCCGCTGTACGACTATCCGGTGAACTGCCCCGTCAACGTCGGCACGGTCGACGCCGGAACGTGGGCCTCGAGCGTGCCCTCTCGTCTCCTCGCTGAGGTTCGCGTCGGCTACCTGCCCGACGAGTCCGCGGCGGACGTCGAGGCGGCCTTCCGGGAACGGCTCGAGGAAGTCACTGCGGACAGCGAGTGGCTGCGCGCACACCCGCCGCGGTTCGAGCGCCGCGGCATCCACTTCGAGCCCTCGGCGATCGACCCCGGCGAACCGATCGTCGAGACTCTCCGGGGGACGCTCCGCGACGCCGGCCGCGGTGAGACGGACCCGATCGGACAGACGTACTGCGCCGATTCGCGGTTCTACATCGACGCCGGGATACCGAGCGTCGTCTTCGGACCCGGGAGCATCGAGCAGGCGCACTTCCCGAACGAGATGATCCACTGGCCCGACGTACTGGCGGGGACGGAACTCGTCGCCGAAACCGCGCGCCGATACCTCGAGTCCGGGGGCGGATAACGGCCGGCTGGAGCCGGTGCCGACAACGACCGTGAATCTCCCCGGGGAGGGGATTTTCCCTTGTGTTCCACAGATGGTCCCCTCGCAGATTGATTCAAACGCGTCCACCCTGTTGGACGAAAGTCGAAAATTCGTGCCATAGTTAGAGGTAGAACGATATATATGCGATGGTGCGAATGCAACCGTATGGCAACCGGACCTGCAATCGAAGACCTGCACTTCGCCGAAGAGCCGGACGTGGACCGCGTTCCGGGGCCGAACTCGGAGGCCTTACTCGAGCGCCAGCGGGCGGTCGACAGCAACGCGGTCGCGTACCCGCGCCGCGTCCCGATCGCCCTCGAGGAAGCGAAGGGGGCGACCGTTCGCGACGCCGACGGGAACACCTTTCTCGACTTCTTCGCGGGGATCGGCGTGCTGAACGTCGGCCACTCGAACCCGTACGTCCTCGAGGGCGTCCACGAACAACTCGACCGCTACACCCACACGATCGACTTCCCGACGGAGGCGCGCCTCGACCTGATCGAGAAACTCGACGCCATCGCACCCGGCGACCTCAGCGGCAACAGTCGAGTGATCTTCGGCGGGCCGAGCGGCAGCGACGCCATCGAGGGGTCGATCAAACTCGCAAAGCACAACACGGGCCGACACGGCCTCCTCGCCTTCGAGGGATCGTATCACGGGACGACCGCCGGGGCGCTCAGCCTCACCGCCGGCAAGAAGTACAAGGAGGGATACGGACCGCTGCTCCCGGACGCGGTTCACGTCCCGTACCCGGCCCCGTCGAACGACGTCGACACCGACCGGGCGCTCGACGCGGTCCAGCGGAAGTTCGAGAACCCCTACGGGGGCCACCAGTCGCCGGCCGGTATCTGGGTCGAACCGATCCAGGGCGAAGGTGGCGTGGTCGTCCCGCCGGCGGACTTCCTGCAGGGCCTGCGCGACATCGCCGACGACAACGACGCGCTCCTGATCGTCGACGAGATTCAGACCGGGCTCGGTCGAACCGGCGAGTGGTTCGCCTCCGATCACTTCGACGTCACGCCCGACGCGATCACGATGGCGAAAGCCCTCGGCGGCACCGGCCTGCCGATCGGCGCGATGCTGTACCGCGACGAACTCGACACGTGGGGGCCGGGCGGACACGTCGGCACGTTCCGCGGCAACGTCCCGGCGATGGTCGGCGGCCTCCGGGCGATCGAGTACATCGAGGAGAACGACCTCCTCGCTCACGCCCGCCGACTCGGCGAGGAGATCCGTGGCCGCCTCGAGGAGGCCGCCGCCGACGTCGAGGAGATTAGCGACGTTCGCGGCGAGGGCCTGTTCGTCGGCGTGGAGTTCGTCGACGACGACGGCCCGGCGAAGGATCTCGTCCAGGATATCCAGCGGCGATGCTACGAGAACGGCGTCCTCGTCTGGAGCGCGGGCCGTTACGGGAACGTCCTGCGGCTGATCCCGCCGCTCGTCCTTACCGACCGCCAGGCCGAGGTGGGCATGGACGTGATCTGTTCGGCGATCGAAAGCGCCGTCGACGGGGACCGATGAGCCTCGATTACGTCTCGCTCGAGGGCGACCTCGAGGAAGAAGAGCGGCTGATCCGGGATACGGCTCGCGAGTTCGTCGACGAACGGGTGCGCCCCGATATCGGCGACCACTACGAGAACGGCACCTTCCCCACCGAGCTGATCCCCGAGATGGGCGAGATGGGATTTTACGCGCCGAACCTCGAGGGCTACGGCTCGCCGGGCGTCTCCGAGACCGCCTACGGGTTGTTGATGCAGGAACTCGAGGCCTGCGACTCGGGACTGAGATCAATGGCCTCCGTGCAGGGCGCGCTGGTCATGTACCCGATCCACGCCTACGGTAGCGAGGACCAGAAAGAAGAGTGGCTCCCCAAGCTGGGGGAGGGCGAGGCCGTGGGCTGCTTCGGCCTCACGGAGCCCCAGCACGGTTCGAACCCCTCGGGGATGGAAACGCACGCCGAGCGCGACGCGGATGGCTTCGTGCTCAACGGCTCGAAGACCTGGATCACCAACTCCCCCATCTCCGATGTGGCCGTCGTCTGGGCCAGAGATCGCTCCGCCGACGATAACCCGGTTCGAGGCTTCCTCGTCGAGACCGACCGCGACGGCGTTTCGACGAACAAGATCACCGAGAAGCTCTCGCTTCGCGCCTCGATCACCGGCGAGATCGGCCTCAACGACGTGCGGATTCCAGAAGAGAATGTGCTGCCGGGCGTCGAGGGGATGAAGGGGCCGCTCTCCTGTTTAACGCAGGCCCGGTACGGCATCGCCTGGGGTGCGGTGGGCGCGGCTCGAGACTGCTTCGAGGAGGCCCGCCAGTACGCCAAAGACCGAGAGCAGTTCGGCGGGCCGATCGGCCGGTTCCAGCTCCAGCAGGACAAACTCGCGGAGATGGCGACCCAGATCACCCTCGCACAGCTGCTGGCGTACCGCCTCGCGGAACTCAAAGAGCGCGGCGACCTCCGGCCCCAGCACGTCTCGATGGCCAAACGCAACAACGTCCGGATGGCTCGCGACCAGTCGCGCGTCGCCCGCGAGATGCTCGGCGGCAACGGCATCACGACGGATTACTCGCCGATGCGCCACATGGCCAACATGGAGACCGTCTACACCTACGAGGGCACCCACGACATCCACACCCTCGTCCTCGGTCACGACCTCACCGGCATCCCGGCGTATGACTAATACATGAGCGGTCACGATACTCGATAGATGGTCGGAGAAGCACGCGAGTCGGAAACGCAGGAGGGGCCGCTCGAGGGCGTCACCGTCGTCGACGCCTCGCAGGTCCTCGTCGGGCCGTTCTGTACGATGCAGCTGGCGGACCTCGGCGCGGACGTGATCAAAGTCGAGCGGCCGGGCGTCGGCGATCAGACCCGCGGCTGGTATCCCCCGCAGTTCGGCGCGGGCGACGACGGCGTGAGCGCCTACTACGCCAGCGTCAACCGCAACAAGCGCTCGATCACGCTCAACCTCAAGCGCGACCGGGGACGGGACGTCCTTCGGTCGCTGATCGCGGACGCCGACGTCTTCGTCGAGAACTTCCGGGTGGGCACGCTCGAGGAGTGGGGACTCGGCTACGAGGACCTCAGCGCGGACAATCCGGACCTCGTCTACTGCGCGCTGTCGGGCTACGGTGAGTGGGGGCCGTACGCCGAGAAACCGGCCTACGACCTGATCATGCAGGCCGAAAGCGGCCTGATGAGTATCACCGGCCCCGAGGACGGCCCGCCGGTTCGTGTCGGCGTCGCCGTCGCCGACATCGGCGCGGGGATGTACGCTACCCAGGCGATCCTGGCCGCGCTCTTTCGCCGGGCGTTCGCCGATGCGGGCGGCCAGAAGATCGACGTCAGCCTCTTCGACGGACAGGTCGCCTGGATGTCGTACATGGCCAGTAGCTACTTCGCGACGGGGGAGTCCCCGGGCCGGATGGGCAGCAGACACCCTACGATCGTTCCCTACCAGGCGTTTCCGACGGCGGACGGCTACGTCGTCGTCGCCGCGGCCTCCGAGAAGCTCTGGTCGAACCTGTGTGATGCCCTCGAGCGCCCCGACCTCCTCGAGGACGATCGGTTCACGACCAACGCCGACCGGGTCGACAACCGCGAGGCCCTCGAGGCGATCCTCGAGGCGGAGTTCGCCGCCTACGAAACCGCAGCGATCACCGACCTGCTCGACGCCGCGGACGTCCCCGCTCGAGCGATAAACGACATGGAGGCGGTCTTCGACCACCCGCAGACCGACGCTCGGGGGATGCGCGTGAGCGTCGACCACCCGTCGGTCGGCCCGATCGAGATGGCGGGCAGTCCGATGCACTTCTCGGCGTCCGCGACCGAGATCGACCGGCACCCCCCGGATCTGGGCGAACACACGGCGGCCGTCCTCGCCGAACTCGGGTACGACGACGACGAGATCGACGCGCTCGAGGCCGACGGCGTCGTCTGATCCGTCGCGCGGCCGGTTTTCGCCGGAGCGGCGACGGCGCGGCCGTCACTCGGCCGAGACGTCGGCTTCGATGCCGTGTGCCTCGAGTAAGGTTTCCTTCTCGTAATCGGCCAGCAGGCCGATCGGCGTCTGGTCTTTGATCGCCGTGATGACGAACTTCGAACTCGTCCGCGTGATCTCGTCGACCGACTCGTACTCCTCGACGAGGTCGACGACGGTGTCCCGGGAGGACAGCCGCGCGATGACGACGAAATCAGTATCGCCCATCGTGAAGTAGACCTGGTTGACTCCCTCGATCTCGCTCAGCGTCCGCCCGACGCGGTCGTGGTACCCCTGGTCGAACTCGGCCCAGACCTCCGAGATGATCGTGATCTCGAGTCCGACCTGCTCGAGGTCGAGTTCGAACAGGTCGTTCGCGATGACGCCGTCCTCCCTGAGGGAGTTGAGACGGTAGTGGACCGTCGACTTGGGGATACCGGTCGCCTCGTGGATCGTCTCGGTGCTCGGTGACTGTTCGGTGGCGATCGCGAGCAGGATCTCGACGTCTCGCTCATCGATATCAGCGTTCATCTGCCCGGGTGTTCGAACGGACCTACCATATCTCTGGTCTTTGCTCTACCTGACACGCCCTCGATAGTACGCCACCGCCGGCAAGAGCACCACCACCGCGGCGAAACGGTGTGAGCGTCGAGTACTTCGAGTCGAGCGGCCACTGTCCGACCCTCGAGGAGCCCGAGCGGTTCAATCGCGTCATGGCCGAGTTCGTCGCTGCGCTGTGGCGAGTTCGCGGAGTCTACACCGGGGGACGACAGATTACATCGACGTAACTCGATAACCCTCGCGTTCGCGAAGCTATATCCTCGCGACCGGCGTACATCGAACCGAAGCAGTTGCGGCCCATCACCGTCCCAGTCAGCCGCAATACCGCGCCTGTCGACGGCCGGTGGCCGAAGATACGATTAATGACTCACGCACCTATTATTCCGGAAACGACACGAATCGGCCGCGTCTCGCTGCGCGTCGAGAACCTCGAGGACGTCCTCGAGTTCTACCGCGACGTCGTCGGGCTGGCGGTCCTCTCGCGAAGCGACGCGACGGCGACGCTCGGGGCAGGAGAGACGCCCCTGCTCGTCTTACACCGCGACGCGAGTGCTTCACCGCGAAGCCACGACCAGGCGGGGCTGTTTCATACCGCGGTTCTCGTGCCGTCGCGGGCGGCCCTGGGGGCCGCGCTGGAACGGATTCGGTACCGCTGGCAACTCGACGGCGCGTCCGATCACTACGTGAGCGAAGCGCTCTACGTCACCGATCCCGAGGGGAACGGCGTCGAGATCTACCGCGACCTGCCCCGCGCCGAGTGGCCGCGACGCGACGACGGCACGATCCGGATCGGGACCGTCCCGCTCGATCTCGAAACCGTCGCGGCACACTCCGACGGTGCCGCCGCCGTACCGGACGAGACGACCGTCGGACACGTTCACCTCGAGGTCACCTCGCTCGAGAATGCGCGGAAATTTTACGCCGATACCCTCGGGCTGGGCGTCCAGACGGAGATCCGCGCGGCGCTGTTTCTCGCCGCGGGGGACTACCACCACCACCTCGGCCTGAACACGTGGGCCGGCCGGTCGCAACCGGCGGGCGGGCGCGGACTGGCCTGGGTCGAACTGCTCGTCCCCGACGAAGCGACGCTCGAGGCCGTCCGCCGCGGCCTCCGAGAAGTCGAGGTGGACGTTCGCGACGTCGACGGCGGGCTCGAGATTCGCGATCCCGACGACGTCCGGCTTCGGATACGTTCCGAGGCGTAGTCGCTCGACTCACCGCATCGTCGCCAGCCCGTCCTCGAGGCGGTCGAACCCTTCCTCGAGTCGCTCGAGGGAGTTCGCAAAGGAGAGGCGAAGCCGACCGGGTGCCGTCTCGCCGAAGCCGTCACCGGGGGCGAGGACGACGCCGTGATCCTCGAGCAGGCGCGTCGCGATCGAGAGGCTATCGTCGTCGACGCCCGGATCGAGGAACGCGTAGAACGCCCCCTCCGGGCGCGGACAGGAGAGCCCGTCGATGGCGTCGACGCGGTCGACGACGAGGTCGCGCCGTTCGCGGAACGCGTCGTGCATCTCCTCGAACGGCTCCTGTGGCCCCGTCAGGGCTGCGATCGCGGCGTGCTGGGCGACGCTCGAGGCGCACGCCGTCGTCGACTCACGGACGGTGAGGACGTCCTCGATGACGTGGCTGTCACCGGCGAGCCAGCCGAGGCGCCAGCCGGTCATCGCGTACGCCTTCGAACAGGAGCCGATCGTCAGCACGTGCTCGGGGTGGTCGGTGTACGCGGCGATCCCATCCGCCGGACCGTCGTAGGTGAGTCCCAGGTAGACCTCGTCGGCGATCACGTAGGCGTCGTGGTCGGCCGCGGCCTCGACGATCGCCCGGCACTCGTCGGGGTCGAACACCCGGCCGGTCGGGTTCGACGGCGTCGTGAGGATCACCGCGGCGGTTTCGTCGCCCATGGCCTCGATGACGCGATCCGCATCGAGATCGAATCCCGTCGCCGCCGGGAGCGCCACCTCGCGAAGCGAGCCGTCCGCGAGCCGGGCCTGCGTTTCGTAGTTCGGCCACGTCGGTCCGGGAACGACGAGCTCCTCGCCGGGAGACACCGTCGCCAGAACCGCGAGATGAAGCGCCTCCATCCCGCCGACGGTGACGACGATCTCGTCGGGGTCGTGGCGGACGCCGTAGCGTTCGGCCAGCGTCTCGCTGATCGCGCGTCGACACGCCGGCAGCCCCGCGTTCGAGGTGTAGTGGGTCGCGCCCTCACGCGCAGCGCGAGCGGCGGCGTCGATGACGTGCTCCGGGGTGTCGAAGTCGGGTTCGCCGACCTCGAGGCGGACGAGGTCGCCGCCCTGGCGCTGGGCGAGATCGTACATCACGCGGATGCTCGAGCGGTCGGCCCCGCGAACTCGGTCGGTGGGCGTGGGCATACCACTTCCAGGAAGACCGGCTCTAAAAGGTGTTGGATGCCGGAAAACGCGGTCTCCACTCCCGTACGGGCGACGAGTGCGCTCAGACGGCGTCGTCGGGGTCGTGGGCCGCGGCCATCCGCTGGGCTTCAGCGGCGTACTCGGCCCGTTGTTCCGGATCGTCGACGGCACCGAGGTTCTCCGGCGCGGCGTCGACGGCGGCGGTCGTCTCTCGAGCGTCGGTAAAGGAGGTGAGCGCGCGCTCCTTGCGGAAGTACCGGTCGCCGTCGGGGGTGGCGTACGTGAGGATGATGAGGTTCTGTTCGTCGTCCGAGTAGGTTCGTTCGACGAGCCACACGCGGACGCCGTCGGTAGAGCCGGGATCCATACCGTAATTTCGAGTCCCAGTCGCAAGTGTGTACTGGGACGGAGAGTCAGGACCCGAATCCGCCGGGAGGCATTCGAGCGGATACCACCGTCCGGTCGCAAACCGCTTTGGCAGCCGTCGAGGGAAGGTTACTACCGCGTAACCGCGTCGGTTACCCTCACGTTCGTGATTGTTTTTGCTGGTTGAGAACCATTCGCACTGACATGGTACTCCACTTCGGAAAGGCCACGGGGATTTTCGTCAGGACGATGCCGTTCGTCCTGTTACGCATGGGAGTCGGCGTGTTGCTCGGCCTGCTTTCGATCCTCTACTTCGGGGTCGTCGTCTGGCTCGGACTCACGCTCCTCGACTGGGGAACGATTTCGGGATGGATCGCAGTCGTCGGCTTGCTCGTCGCGATCGCGATCTTCGTCGGCGCCTGGCGGCTGTTCAGCAGGTACGTCCTGTACATGATCAAAGCGGCTCACATCGCCGTTATCGCACACATCATCGACACCGGAGAGGTCCCCTCGGGACAGCTCCGCTACGGAAAATCGCAGGTTCGATCGCACTTCGTGGAAGCGAGCGCGCTGTTCGCAATCGATCAGCTGGTAAAGGCGGTCATCAAGCAGTTCAACGGGCGCGTCGTGTCGGTCTCGAGCCTGTTTTCGTTCTCCTCGGGGCTGCGAAACCTCATCCGCCTGCTCGGGCGGGCGGTCGCCGTCGCCGCGTCCTACATCGACGAGGCGATCATCGCCTACATGTTCACCGTCGACGAGGAGAACCCCTGGCGAGCGGCCAGAGACGGCGTCGTCCTCTACGGAAAGAACTGGAAGCCCGTCCTCGGCTCGACGCTGTTGATCGTCCTGGGGATGTACGCGGTAACGTTCGCCTTCCTGCTGGCGATGACGCCGCTGGCGAGCGTCCTCGGCGGCCTCTCGAGTACGCTCGAGGTCGTCGGCTGGGTCGTCGTCGCCGGGGTGGTACTCACCGCCTACACGGGGTTCATCAAGCCCTGGGTGAAAACAGTCGTGATCACCACGTTCCTCGTAGAGGCGCGCGACGACACTCCCGACAGCGAGACGGCGGACCGAATCGCGGCGCGGTCGGAGAAGTTCAGCGAACTCGTCCGGAAAGCCGAAACCGAGGGGGGCGATCCCGACTCCGACGCGACTCAGCAACCGCTGACACCGACTCGAGGCCAGCGCGGACTGTGAGCCACCCTGCGCCCCGCTCGTGCCGTTGAATCGGGTCTGAAAACGGTGCACGACGCACCGGCCCGGTCGGGTCGGCCCGATGAGCAAACGGCGCTCGTGCGCGAGGGTCGGCCGGCGGCGTGGACGAGTCGGTCAGGCCGTCGGCGAGTCGAACGTGATTTCGAACCGAGCGCCGCCGTCGCGGCTCTCGCAGGCGTCGATCGTCCAGCCGTGAGCTTCGACCACGTCGCGGACGATCGCGAGGCCGAATCCGGCGCCCTCCTCGCTCGTCGTCTGCCCGCGTTCGAACACCAGTTCCCGGTACTCCGGCGGGATACCGACGCCGTCGTCCGCCACGGCGAATCCGCGGTCGGGATCGTCCCCGAGGTGACTCACCCGGAGCGCGACGGGCGCGTCGTTGTGCTCGATCGCGTTCCGAAAGAGGTTCTCGAAGACGTGGAGCAACTGATCGCGGTCGCCGACGACCGACCAGTCGAGATCGAGATCGCAGTCGAGCGTCGCCCCGTCCCGGCGGGTGATCTCCCACGCGTCCTCGACGACCGCCGCCAGGACCACGGGCGACGGCTCCTCGAGCGTGACTCCCGTCCGGGCCATCGTCAGCAGACTCGTGATCATCCGCTCCATGCGGTCGTGTGCGTCGGAGACCGCCCGAAAGTCGTCCGCCTTCGCGGAGGCTTCGGCGAACTCCGCGTACGTTTTGGCGATCCGCAGCGGCGTCCGCAGGTCGTGACTGATGACGCCCGCGAACTCCTCGAGGCGCCGGTTAGTTCGCTCGAGTTCGCGTTCGCGGTCGTTGCGCTCGGTGACGTCCCTGGAGTTGATGACGATGCCGCCGACGATGTCGTTCTCGAGCAAGTCGACGGCGACGCCCTCGAGGACGACCCACGACCCGTCGCGGTGGCGCAGACGGTACTCGAAGCGCGTCTCGGCGGCCGGTCCGTCTCGAAGCGCGGCGAACGCCTCGGCTGCGTCGGACCGGTCGTCGGCGTGAACGAACTCGAGGAGGAACTCGCCGGCGAGTTCCTCGGGCCGGTAGCCGATGGCGGGGCGAACGGACGGGCTGGCGTATGTGACCCGTCCGTCGTCGTCTACGACCGTGATCAGATCGGAGACGTTCTCGATGAGCGCCTGAAAGCGCTTTTCGGCCCGGCGCTGCTCGGTGACGTCCCTGAGCATCAACACGAACCCGTCGATCCGGTCGTCCGCGAGAGCGGAGACGCTCGCGTCGACGACGGCCCCATTCCTGGTGATCGTCACCTCGCGCGTCTCGCCGTCGAGGAGGGGGCGACACTCCGGCAACACGGTGTCGATCGGGCTGCCGACGACGTTGTCGTCCTCGAGCAGCGTTCGCGCCGCGGGGTTGAGATCGACCACGCGCCGTTTGTGATCGACGACGAGGTAGCCGTCCTGCATCCCGTCGATGACCCGATCGCGCGCGACCGGAACGAGGTCGAGCCAGCGATACCGATAGAGGGCGACGGCGATCAGGATGCCGGTCGCGCCGAAGCCCCAGACGGAGTAGTTGATCGCCGTCGTCTCGTTGAACGCGAGCACGTTCGCGACGCCCGGAATCAGCGGCGCCAGCAGAACCAGCCGCGCCTGCTTGTGGTAGACGTCGCTACCCCTGGCGTCGAGATACTCGAGGAAGAACACGTAGATCCCCGCGCCCGAGAGCGTCCAGTTGTAAAAGACGTACACCCAGTAGATCGGGTTCTGGTACTCTTCGACCGGGAGCAGAACCTCGGTGAACTGCATCGGATCGTGCATCAGCCCGTGGGCGGGGTTCGTCCACGTCAGCACGACCCAGGCGCCGGTGATCGCGTAGACGGCTCCGAGCCGACGGAGGCGGAGCCAGTCCTCGCGGCCGGCGTAGGCCATCGCGAAGTGAAACAGTCCGGTCGACATGATGACGGCGCCGGAGTCGACCGTCTTCGCCAGCGCGAACCCGACCGCGGGGTCGGTTTCGACGAGGAGCAGACCCTGTGGGATCGTCCACAGCGCAATCCCCACGAGGAAAATCCCGAGCGGGATCACGTCGTGCCTCGAGCGCGTCCGGAGGATGTAGGCGGCGAGTGCGAGATTCAGAAGTCCGACGACGAGGAGACTCAGCGCGTGTCCCGTCGTGAACTCGTGTGGCACGTCCTCCAGATTGGAGAGCAGCGTGAAATATATTGTGTCGAATACTGTTTCGACCGAACGGTCGAACGGGCGCGGTAAGACCCGGCCCCCGGAGAGGCCGTCGAGGAGGTCGGTTACTCCGCGAGGTCGGCGAGTCGCTCGCGCGCGTCGACGTACGCCTCGGCCGTCCGAAGCCGCTCACGCGGATGGATCGACTCGAGGAGCTCGAGTTTCGCGGCCAGCGCCGCCCGGTCGCGTCGGGCGGCGGGTTCGCCGCGGCGGCGCAGCTGCTCGTCGATCGCCTCGAGAACCGTCTCCCGGACGACCGGTTTCCGGAGGACGTCGTCGCACTCGATCTCGAGAAGCCCAGCGCCGGGGCGGTCCCCGACGAGTGCGATCGTCCGGCAGGTCGAGCCGACCATGTCCGGAACGTCCCGCGGATCGACGCCGGGAAGCCCCTCGTCGAAGATCACGACGTCCGTCGTCTCCTCGAGGTGCGACCCGAGCTCGTCGCCGTTGTGCGTTCGAAAGACGGTGTACCGGTCGGTCAGCCACTCGCCGTACATGTCGGTGATCCGCCGGTCGCCGTCCGCGAGCACCACGCTCGGCGTCGTGGACTCGAGGTGACGCCCGCCCCACCGCGTGAGTTCCGCGAAGATCGACTCCGTGTCCCGTCCGGCCGCGGTGAGCGTGTACTCGACTCGCAGCGGGGATTCGCTGACGACGCGTCGCCTGACTAACCCGGCGTCGGACAGCGCCTCGAGCGTCCCCGAGAGCACCTTTCCGGAGACGTCGGGAATGGCCTCGAGCAGTTCGTTGAACCCCATCGGCCCGTTGCGCGTGAGAGTGAGAACGACGACCGGGTGCCACTTCCCCGAGAGCAACGAGAGCACGTCCAGTGCGACGCGGTCGTCGACCGAAACGCCACTGTCATGGCGAACCATGCCACCCGTTTTCGGTGAAATAATATAACTGTTGAGCACACGTTCGGGTGCCACCGCCGGCACACTCGCATGTCTCTTCCGCACACTCGTCCCAGACCGCCGCACCTGGCCGGGCCGGTCCGGTCGTACAGTGTCGATCAACTGACGCTCGCCGCCCGCGAGGTGAGCGCGTGACGACCACCGCGACGGCCGGCGTCGAATTACTCCTCGTCGAAGACAGGGACGCGGACGCGCGGTTCGTCGAACGACTCATTCACGAACACCAATCGGCGCGCGATCCGGACGGGGAGCGCGGTCCGATCGAGGTCGTCGACGTCGTCCACGTAAACCGCCTCGCCGACGGGCTCGAGCGGGTCCGGACGACGGCGCCCGACGTGGTTCTCCTCGATCTCATGCTGCCGGACAGCAGAGGTCTCGAGACGGTCGACCGGATGGTCGCGCACGCGCCGAACGTCCCGGTCGTCGTCCTGACCGGACAGAACGAGACGAGCGTCGGCGTCGAGGCCATCCAGCGCGGTGCACAGGACTACCTGAACAAGGGAACCGCGACCGGCGAACTGATTGTACGGACCCTTCGGTACGCCATCGAGCGCGCCCGACACCAGCGCACGCTCGTCGACCGAAACCACCGGCTCGCACTGTTGAACCAGATCGTCAGACAGGACATCCGGAACGACGTGAGCATGATCGTCGGCCTGGGCGACCAGCTCCGGACGCGCGCCGATCCGGCAGACGAAGACGCGATCGAGGCGCTCCTGGAGGCCGCCCACCACGCCGTCGATCTCACCGATACCGCCGCGGAAGTCATCGACGTCATCGCCGGCGACGACCTCGAGCGCGAGCCCTGCGACCTGCTCGCCGTCCTCGAGTCGGCGGTAGCACGACTGCGGCGCGACCGCAACCTCGAGATCGACGTCGACCGCTCCGGGGTCGAAGACGAGCCGATAATCGTGTCCGCGTCGCCGATGCTCGAGTCCGTGTTCACGCACCTCCTCGAGAACGCCGTGGATCACTCGGATCGAGCCACGCCCCGGGTGGCGGTGACGACCGCCGCCACGGCCGACCGCGCGACCGTCGAAATCGCGGACGACGGCGTCGGCATCCCCGACGCCCAGAAGGAACTGCTCGCCGACCCCGACGCACGTCTGGACAGTCGCTCGGGGATGGGCGTCGGCCTCTATCTGGTGACGAACCTGCTCGAGGCGTTCGACGGGCGCCTCGAGATAGGCGACAACTACCCGCGCGGAGCGCGCGTCACCGTCACGCTGTCGCGGATCTCGGATCGGGAACCGTAGTCCGGCGGCCGAGTCGCGTCCCGTTCTCGCGGCGCGAGTAGCCAGTGGCCATTTTTAGTGTGCACTTACCTCGAGGTTTCTTACTCACTCACCCGGGTGTTAGCGCGAGTATACGTATTATGGATGAGTGGTACGTTCATGAATCGAATATTGTCGGGAAATCTTGTACGTATTCGGCTGTTTGCGATCGTGTGTTCGGTGTTGATGATCAGCTCTGTACTCGTCCCGTTCGGCGTCGCAGCAGAGCCGGCAACCGCCTCGAGCACCGGCGCGCAGTCGGCCGTCGGCCCCGACCTCGAGGGCTGTGCCGTCGTCTCGGCGGACGATGGGATACAGGAGGCCATAGACGCTGCCGAACCGGGGGAGACGATCTGTATCGAATCCGGAACCTACACCGAGGAGCTAGTGATTACGACCGACGAGGTCGCTCTCGTCGGGGTCGGAAGCGAGAAACCGGTGCTCTCTGCTCCCTGGGGTGCTGATCGCGGGATACACCTGAACGGGGTCGACGGGGTCACGATCGAAAACGTTGCCGTCGAACACTTCGACGAGTACGGAATTCTGCTCGAGAACGCGCCCGGAACGGTGCTGACGGACCTCACCGTCGGGAACAACGATCGAGAGGGAATCGCGGTTCACGACTCCGATAACGTCCTCATTTCGGGGACCGAAGTCTCGGGGCATACGGACTGGAACGCTGAGTCGACGCTGACGATTTCGGACTCGACGGGCGTCGAACTGCGGGACAGTACGATCACCGGTAACAGTCACGACGTCTCGATTTCGAACGCCGACGGTCTGGTGATGGCGGACAACGAGATCAGCGACAATACACAGAGAGACGGCACTCGCGTCGTCATTTCGAGTTCTCTCGGCGTCACCGTCTCGGACAACGTCCTCGGCAACCAGCGCGGTGGCGTCGTCCTCGAGGATGCGGCCGATGCCGTCGTAACGAACAACGAAATCACGGCTGTCGACGAGTACGGCCTCCACCTGAACGCCTCGGACGGGGCGCACGTCGAGAACAACACCGTCACCGCCAGCGGGGCCGGGATCGACTTCCTCCTCGAGTCCTCGGCGGACCTGACGCTCGCGGACAACATCTTCGATTCGGGCGTCTTCTTCGACGGCGACGAACTCGCCCACTTCGACCACACGGTTTCGAACAACGCGGTCGGCGACGGAACGCTCTACTACGTCTCGGGTACCGACGAGCCGGCCGTTCCGGATGATGCACGCCAGGCGGTTATCGTCGACTCGAGCGACGTCGCGCTCTCGGACGAGTCGTTCGAGGACGTCGCCGTTGGTCTCCAGATCGCCTTCAGCGACGGGGCACAGCTCACCGATCTCGAGGTGACGAACACGCACCACGTCGGCCTGCACGTCGTCGGCTCGGACGGCGCGCTGGTCGAAGGCGCCACGGCGACGGACAACGGGTTTGCGGGGATACAGGTCGGCGGCTCGACGGGAGCGACACTCGAGGCAAACACCGCTTCCGGGAACGACATCGGGATTCACGTCGTGAACGACGTTGGGAGCACCGTCGAGAACAACACGGCAACGGACAACGCAGATGACGGCATCCTCGTCGCCGATTCCGACAGTACGGTCGTCGTCGACAACCACGTCACAGCAAACGATCGACACGGAATCGCCGTTTCGAACGGCTCCGGCGTGGCGGTCTCGAGCAACGTCGCCGACGACAACGACGGGGACGGCATCCACGTAACGGACTCCGACGACGTTTCCGTGACCGGGAACGACGCCACCGGAAACGGAGACAGCGGGGTCGGCGTCTCCGGGTCGGACGGGACGGTCGTCGACGACAACGCCGTTTCGGACAGCGGCGAAACCGGCGTCACGGTCGCCGACTCCACCGGTGGCTCGGTGACGAACACGGTCGCGACCGGCAGCGACTACGGCGTCCACGTCGTCGGCTCGACCGGAACGGCCGTCGAACACAACGACGTCTCGGACAACACCGAGGGGATCGTCGTCGAGGACTCGAGTGCCGTCGACGTCGTCGATAACGACGTCCGGGAGAACTCCGGCACGCTCTCGCAGGGGAGCGGGATCATCGTCCTCGAGTCCCAGGATACGCGCGTAGAGAACAACGATATCGCCGACAACGACTTCGCGGCGATCGTCGTCGACCAGTCGGACGGGACGGCCGTCGAGGAGAACGCGGCCGCCGGACACGAAGCCGACCTGATCCTCAAGGAGTCGACCAACGCGGACGTCTTCGACAACACGTTCGAGACCGGGCTGTTCGTCGACGGCGAGGAGTTCGCCCACTTCGAACACGAGGTCGACGGAAACACCGTGGGCGGAGAGGAGTTGTTCTACGTGAAGGACACCGACGCCCCGGAGATCCCCGACGGCGTCGCACAGGTGTTCGTCGTCGATTCGACGAACGTCGACGTCTCGGGCCACGACCTCGAGGGCGTGGCGGTCGGCATTCAGGTCGCGTTCAGCGACGGTGCGGAGATCTCTGAGAACACGGTTACCCACAGCACGCTGACCACCCAACCGAGCGCCAGTCAGGCGTACATGGCGACCCACCCCGGCGGGATCACCGTTCGCGGCTCCAACGACGCGTCCCTTCGGGAGAACACGGTGACGCAGAACGCGTTCCACGGGATCCGCCTCGTCGATTCCGACGACGTCGAACTCGAGTCCAACACCGCGTCGGACAACCGGTACGGGATCAGTCTGGTCGAGACGGACCGGGCGCTGCTCGAGGCGAACACGGTGCTCGACCACGACGCCTCGAACCAGGGGATCGGTATCGAGCTACGATCCTCGAACGCCCCGGAGATACGAAACAACGAGGCTCACGACAACCGCAACGGGATCGAACTGAACGGCGGGGTTGGTGCGCTCGTCCAGGAGAACGAGGCGACCGGGAACTCGGATGGAATCGTCGTTCGATCGTCGAGTGACGCACACGTCGTCGGAAACACGATTTCGAACAACGCTATTACCGGTCTCCGCCTCGTCGCCGACGCCGACGACGCGCTCGTGGAAGTGAATACCATCGACGCCAACGGCTGGCGCGGAATCTACCTCGTCGGCTCTTCCGACATCGGTGTCGGCGCCCCCGACGACGCCGTTATTCGGGGCAACGTGGTTACAAACAGCAGCCACGAGTACTCCCAGTCCCTTTCGGTTGCGGGCATTCAGATCGGCTCCCAGTCGGCCCAAACGACGCGACCGAGCGACCCGCGGGTGGAGAACAACACCGTCACCGGCAGCGCCGAGGACAACATCCTCGCGCTGAACGCACGAAATCCGACGATCGTCGACAATACGGTCGAGGGAGCCGGCGAGGACGGCATCCGGGTCACGAGGACGGTCGGCGCCTCACACGTTCCGGACGCGGTCGTCCGCGACAACACGATCACCGACAGCGCCCGCAGCGGGATCGCCGTTTCGAGCGCACCGGAAGCCGTCGTCCGCGACAACGCGATTTCCGGCAGCGGGGAGGATGGGATTCGAATCGCTAACTCCGAGGTGTCCTGGCTCGACGAATCCCACGTCATCTGGAACGAGGTCACCGACAACGACGGCTACGGCATCGCCGTCTCGAACCAGGCGGATACTCGAGTCGAACACAATTACGCCGCTGGAAATCGGGCTGATCTGTTGTTAGACCAAGCGCCGAACAGCCGCGTGTTGGACAACGACTTCCAGTCGGGGGTGCTCATTGAGGGGAATGACGCCACCTACTTCGAACACGAGTTCGACCATACGACCGTCAACGGTGGCCCCATTCAGGTCGTTCTGGAAGACGACATCGACGACATCGATCCCGACGCAGGACAGCTAATCCTGGCGTTCGCTGACGGCGTCGAACTGACAGGAGAGGACGTCGGTGACGAACTGGCGTCGATACAGATCGTCGCCAGTGGTGACGTCGATATCAGCGACTTCACTCTCGAGGACGGGCTTGGACTACACGTCACCGAGGCCCGAAACGTCTCCGTAGCGGACACCAACGTGGTGGGCGGGACGGTTGCCGGCATCTACGTCGATACGGCGGATGCAACGACGATTTCGAACGCGACAATCGACGCCGGCACCGGAGACGGCATTCGGATTCAGGAGGTCGGCGACACGGATCTATCGCACAACACGATATCCGAGCGAGGCGGTACCGGCATTCATCTCTACTCAACGGACGCCCCGTTCGTCCACGACAACGAGGTGTTCGACGGAGACTCAACGGGGGTCTGGGTCGAGGAGTCCGACTACGCCGTCATCACCACCAATACGATCGGCGGAAACGAGGGCGACGGGTTGGGCCTGTTGAGTGCCCTTGAACCCGTCGTGACGAACACTTCAGTCAGCGAAAACGGTGGTGACGGGGTCGTACTGGGCGAGCACTCCCACCAGTCGGTCGACGGAGCCCAGCTGACGGCAAACGAAATTCTCGACAACGAAGGGGTCGGTTTGTCCCTTTCCCGATCCAACAATGTCCACGTCGAAGACAACACAATAAACGGAAACGCCGACGGGGTCGACGTGGTTGTCGCCACGGGACTGCAGGTGATCGGCAACGAGATCACGGAGAATTCCGGTGATGGAATCTACGGAACCGCATTGAGGCAGCTGACGATCTCCGGCAACGAGATCAGCGAGAACACCGGTTACGGACTCGACCTGGAGCAGAGCGGATCCGGGAGTACAATGGAAATCGAGGCGAATACGATCTCGAACAATCAGGACGGACTTTCACTAGATGTCTCCGGTGGGTTCAGTCCGACCTTTGATGAGGTCACCGTCACCGAAAACGCCATTAGAGACAATACGGGGGCTGGAATTCAGGTACACGGTGAGCCAGATGAGGAGGCCGATGTCCAGCTTCACTGGAACGCGATTACGGGCAACGGAGCGGGTGTAACCTATGCAGTTGACTCCTGTACTGGCTGGAACGACCCACCGTGTCTGAACGCGACGAACAACTGGTGGGGTCACGAGAGGGGACCGGGCGGCGAGGGAACTGGCCAGGGCGACTCGGTCGGATCGGCGATCGATTTCGAACCGTTCCTTGACGAAGATCCCCTCGACGACACCCCTGATCCCGCCTTCTTCGAGATCGCGACCGTCTCGACGAACTCGCCGATCGATGCAGGGACGGATCTCGTGGTCGACGTCACGGTCACCAACGCAGGTGACCTCGAGGGGACCGGAACGATCGAACTCGAGGACTTCGACCGAACGGTCGTCGATTCCGGGGAGCTCTCCCTGGACGGCGGCGGCAGCGACAACCTGGCGCTCACCTTGTCGACGACGCCCGAGGACGTCGGTCAGAACTACGTCACCGTACGGAGCGCCGACGATTCGGTCGCCGAACAGGTGTCGATACTCCCGGCGGGCGTCGTCGAAATCGACGCCTGTACCGTCATCGATACACCCGGAAACTACGTGCTAGCCGGCGACCTCGAGGGCGGCGCAACCTGCCTCGAGATCACCGCAGACGACGTGGTTCTCGACGGGATGGGACACACCGTCCAGGGCGAAAACCTCGACGACGACGGAACCCAGTACGGGATCGCGGTCACCGGCGCCGACGGCGTCACGGTCAGCAACGTGACGGTCTCGGGCTGGGACGTCGGGTTGCACTATAACGAGGCCAGCAACGGGGTCGTCAGCGACGTCGTCACCGAGTACAACGGAGCCGGATTCAACCTCCGTGCGGCCAACGACAACGACGTCTCGAACCTTACGACTCGGTACAACGACAACCGCGGACTCCAGGTCGGCTGGGGCGGCGGCTCGAGCCACGGCAACACGTTCACCGATGTCCACGCGTACGGGAACGAAATCAGTGGAAGTGCGCTCTATCCGGGTGCAGTACAGGTGACGTTGGGGTCGACGAACAACGAGTTCGTCGGGCTGAACGCCTCCTCGAACCGCGCCGGTCTGCGGACGACCGGCTCGTCGAACACGTTCACCGACGTCGTCGCCGACGACAACTCGATGTACGGGCTGAACCTCGAGAGCAACCAGGGCAACGCCTTCGAGAACGTTAGCGTCGCCAGAAACGGCTGGAACGGCATCATCGTCGACGACAGTAATGGAAACCTGCTGACGGACGTCACTGCCGTCGAAAACGACGGCGTCGGCGTCCTCCTCATGGGTGACACGCGGTGGAACACGCCGGTAACCGGAAACGTCTTCCACTCCGTGACCGCCACCGACAACGCTGACAGCGGGATTCAATTGAGCGTCGCCGACGACAGCGAGTTCCACGACCTCGAGTTGCACGACAACGACGGCAACGCGCTCAGCCTCGCCAGTCGCTCGAGCGAGAACACGTTCACCGACGTTACGATCACAGACAGCGGCTCGCACGGGTTCTACGCCGGACCGGACAGTCACGACAACACGATAACCGGTCTCTCGGTAACGAACAGCGAGGCCGCGGGCATCGTCTTCTCGGACGCCTCGGGGAACACCGTCGACACCGCGACGGTCACCGAGAGCGGCTCCGGCTTCCAGTCGTTCCAGGGCGCGACGGACAACACCGTCTCGAACCTCGAGTTGGACGGCGTCACCCTCTCGTTCGAGGCCCAGGACGTCCAGCTAAACGCCGCCGACGAACCGGACGATCTGCCGGCGGACGTCCACCCGCTCGGCGCGTACGTCACCGTCAGCGCGACGGGAGAGGACGCGCACGTCAGTTCGCTGTTCGTCCACTACGATCCCGCCGACCTGGCCAGCGTCGACGAATCGACGCTCGAGTTCTGGCGGCTGAGCGAGTCCTGGTCGTCGCCGGCCGACGAGTCCTACGACTCGGGGGTGAACACGACCGAAGGGTACGTCTACGCCACGAACATCGACGCGTTCGGCACCTTCGGCGTGTTCAGCGACGAACCGGACGCCGTTGCGGAGGTGACCGACGCCGCCGTGGACGCCGACGAACTCGTCGCAGGCGAGTCCGCGACGGTCACGGCGACGGTCGAAAACGCGGGCGACGCCGACGGCGACGTCACCGTCGCGCTCGAGGTCGACGGCGATAGCGTCGCCACCGAAACGATCCGGCTCGAGGCGGGCGACACCGACCAGGTCGCGTTCACGCACGCGTTCGAGAACGCGGGAACCTTCGACGTGAGCGTGAGCGGCACCCACGCGGGGACGGTGACCGTCCTCGAGGGCGCGGACATCTTCGTCTACGGCGGCTCCGTGAGCCACACAGACGTCGGCGTCGACGAGACCGTGACGATCAGCGGCGACCTCTACAACGGCGGCGACGCCGCCGGTGACGTCGCCGTCGCGCTGACGATCAGCGGCGAGCACGTCGACGAGGAGATGAACCAGACGGTTACGGTCGAACCCGGTCTCGACCGAGACGGCGTCGAGTTCGAGTGGACGCCGACGGAGGACGCACTCCCCGGCGACGTCGACAGCGACGAGGTTACGATCACGCTCAACGGCCTTGTCGTCGACACCGTCTCGCTCGAGCACCGGTACTCGGATATTCAGGTGATCGCCGCCTCCACCTCCGAAACAGAGGTCGTCGGGGGCAACGAGTTCCACGTCGTCGGGAGCATCTACCAGGCAGGCACTATCGAGGGGCCAGAGGAGATTACGTTAACTGCCACCCCGACCGACGGCGGCGACCCGATCGAACTCGGCAGTCAGGAGGTGTCGCTCGAACCGGGCTGGTACCACCTCGGTGCGCTCAACATCACCGCCTCGTTCGAGCCGGACGACGCCGGATCATACGACCTCGAGTTGGGCGACCGGAACGCCGGCACGGTCGAAGTCGAACCTGCAGAGTCGGACATCCAGGTGATCGCCGCCTCCGCCTCCGAGATCGAACTGATCGAAGGCGAGGAGCTGTCCGTCGTCGGGAGCATCTACCAGGCCGGCACCATCGAGGGAACCGAGACGATCGAACTCACCGCCACGAACACCGAAACTAACGAAACGGCGGTCGTGGGGAGTCAGGAGGTCACGCTCGCACCCGGTTACTACCACCTCGGCGCGCTCAACGTCACGTATGCGCCCGCCGAACCCGGCACCTACGAACTCGAGCTAGGCGACCGAAGCGCCGGAACGATCGATGTCGAACCCGCCGAGTCGGATATCACCGTAATTGCCGCTGGTGTCTCCAGCGTCGAGGCGGTCGAGGGCGAGGAGTTGTCCGTCACCGGGAGCATCTACCAGGCCGGAAACGTCGACGGGCCCGAAGAAATCGAGCTCACCGCCACGAACACCGATACCGGCGAAACCGACGTTCTCGGCAGTCAGGAGGTGACCCTCGAGCCCGGCTTCTATCACCTCGGGGCGCTCAATATTACGTTCGAGTCCGAGCCAGGCACCTACGACCTCGAGCTAGGCGACCGAAGCGCCGGAACGATCGATGTCGAACCCGCCGAATCGGATATCACCGTGATCGCCGCCTCCGCCTCGGAGATCGAACTCGTCGAAGGCGAGGAACTGTCCGTCGTCGGGAGCGTCTACCAGGCCGGCAACGTCGACGGGCCCGAAGAAATCGAACTCACCGCCACGAACACCGAGACCAACGAGACGACGGTGGTGGGCAGCCAGGAGGTAACCCTCGAGCCCGGTTTCTACCACCTCGGGGCACTCAACGTCACCTACGTTCCAGAACCCGGCACGTACGATCTCGAGCTGGGCGACCGCCACGCCGGCACGGTCGATGTCGAGCCCGCCGAATCGGACATCCAGGTCATCGCCGCCGGCACCTCGGCCGTCGAACTCGTCGAAGGCGAGGAGTTGCACGTCATCGGGAGCATCTACCAGGGCGGGAACGTCGATGGGCCCGAAACGATCGAGCTCACCGCCACGAACGTCGATACCGGCGAAACCGACGTTCTCGGCAGTCAGGAAGTAACCCTGGAACCCGGCTTCTACCACCTCGGTGCGCTCAACGTCACCGCTGTCCCGGAACCCGGCACTTACGACCTCGAGCTGGGAGACCGTACTGCTGGGACGATCGAGGTCGAGCCCGCCGAATCCGACATTCGGGTGATCGCCGCCTCCGCCTCGGCGGTCGAAGTCACCGCCGGCGAGGAGCTGTCCGTCGTCGGGAGCATCTACCAGGCCGGCAACGTCGAGGGAACCGAGGAGATCGAACTCACCGCCACGAACACCGAGACCAACGAAACAGCGGTCGTGGGGAGTCAGGAGGTCACGCTCGCACCCGGCTACTACCACCTCGGCGCGCTCAACGTCACGTACGCGCCCGACGAACCCGGAGAGTACGACCTCGAGCTGGGCGACCGGGAGGTCGCGACGATCGCCGTCAACGAAGTCGCCACCGACATCCAGGTGATCGGATCGTCGCTCTCGGAGGTCGAAGTGGTCGAGGGCGAGCCGGTCCACGTGACCGGAAGCGTGTACCAGAACGGCAGCGACGAAGCGACGGAAACGATCGAACTCACCGCGATCAATCAGGAGACCGGGGAGAGCACCGTGGTCGACAGTCAGGACGTGACGCTCGAGCCCGGTTACTACCACCTCGACGCGCTCAACGTGACGTTCGTTCCCGACGAACCCGGCACCTACGACCTGGTCCTCGGCGAACGGGACGTCGGCACGGTCGAAGTCGTCGCCGCCGAGTCAGACATCCAGGTGATTGCCGCCTCCGTCTCGGAGATCGAACTCGTCGAAGGCGGGGAGCTGTCCGTCGTCGGGAGTATCTACCAGGCCGGCAACATCGAGGGAACCGAGACGATCGAACTCACCGCCACGAACGTCGACACCGGTGAAACGGAGGTCGTTGGGACACAGGAGGAAACGCTCACGCCCGGCTGGTACCACCTGGGCGCGCTCAACATCACCTATGTGCCCGACGAGGCGGGTACGTACGACCTCGAGTTAGGCGACCGCCACGCCGGCACGATCGAGGTCGTCTCCGCCGAATCGGACGTCCAGGTGATCGCCGCGGGCGTCTCTGCGGTCGAACTCGTCGACGGCGAGGAGATCCACGTCACCGGCAGCATCTACCAGAACGGAACCATCGACGGCCCCGAAGATATCGAACTCACTGCCACGAACACAGACACCAACGTGACGACGGTCGTGGGTAGCCAGGAAGTGACGCTCGAACCCGGCTGGTACCACCTCGGCGGGGTCAACGTCACGTACGCACCCGCCGAACCCGGCACGTACGACCTCGAGCTGGGCGATCGGTACGCCGGAACGATCGAGGTCGAGCCAGCCGAGTCGGACATCCAGGTGATTGCCGCCTCCGCCTCCGAGATCGAACTGGTCGAGGGCGAGGAACTGTCCGTCGTCGGGAGCATCTACCAGGCTGGCAACATCGACGGCCCCGAGGAGATCGAACTCACCGCCACGAACGTCGACACCGGCGAGTCCGCGGTGGTGGGGAGCCAAGAGGCGACGCTCGAACCCGGCTGGTACCACCTCGGCGCGCTCAATGTCACGTACGCGCCCGAAGAGGCGGGCACGTACGACCTCGAGCTGGGCGACCGCCACGCCGGGACGATCGAGGTCGTCTCCGCCGAATCAGACATCCAGGTGATCGCCGCGGGCGTCTCTGCGGTCGAGGTCGCCGACGGGCAGGAGTTCTACGTTACCGGAAGCATCTACCAGGCCGGCACCGTCGACGGTCCCGAGGAGATCGAACTCACCGCCACGAACGTCGACACCGGCGAAACCGACGTTCTCGGCAGTCAAGAAGTGACGCTCGAACCCGGCTGGTACCACCTCGGCGCGCTCAACGTCAGCGCGACACTCGAGCAGCCAGGTACCTACGACCTCGATCTGGGAGACCGGTCCGCCGGCCAGCTCGTCGTGACCCAGGCGACCGTCGAGCCGACGATCGTCGCCGTCGAGGGCCACTCGACGGCGAGCGATCTCGTCACGGCCGACGGCGACGTCCTCGAGGCAAACGACGAGTTCGTGTACGCGAGCGACGAGGCCACCGTCGAGGTGGCCGTCGAGGCCGACCACCCGGTCGACGAGGTGACGGTGCTCGTCAGTTCGCTCGAGACGACCTACAGCGTCCCGGTCGAGGCGACCCTCGAGGGCGACATCTGGGTCGCGGAGATTCCGGTCGTGGACATCCCCGACGACGGCCGGTACGAACTGACGGCCGTCGCCGCCGACGAGCGCGACAACGGCGGGATGGCCCAGGCCACCGAAACGCTCGTGATCGACCGCGAGGCGCCCGACATGGCCGTCACCGTCGAGGACGTCGACAGCGAGTCGGCGACGGTCGTCGTCGAGAGCACCGAGCCGCTCGCGGACGTCCCCGAAGTCTCGGCGACGGTTCAGGAGGCCGACGGCACCGAATCGCCCGCAACGGTGACCGTGGACCCCGCGACGACCGACGCGACGCGGTTCACCGGCACGCTCGAGTTCGACGAGTCGGGCAACTACACCGTCACCGCCGTCGGAACCGACCGCGCCGGTAACGAGGGAGAGAACACCGCCTCTGTGGCCATCGACACGCGGTTCACGCTCGAAGACGGCGTCATCGAGATCGATGCGACGGGAACGACCGTCGAGTTCGACGTCGTCGACGACGCCGACGAGGCGATCAAAAGCGAGGAGCTGTTCGTCGCACTCTCGGAGAACACCGTCAACTCGAACCTCGAGGGCGGCCACCTCGGCGGCGGCTTCCTGACGGCCGAACTCGATTCGTTTATCGACTACCACCTCGAGCAGGGAACGATCGAGAGCGCGACGGTCACGCTGGCGGCCGACGAGGACGCACTCGGCGGCGCCGACGTGAACGACGCCGCCATGTACCACTACGACGATAGCACCGGCACGTGGGATTCCGTCGACTCGAACGTCGCGTGGATCGACGACGAGCCGTTCGTCGTCGCCGACGTCACCGGGTTCTCGACGTACGGCGTCCTCGTGATAGATGAGACGCCGCCGACGCTGACCGGCGTCGCGCCCGCCGACGGGGACGAACTCCCGGCGGGCACCGACGAAACCACCGTTCACTTCGCCTACGAGGACGAACTCTCGGGCGTCGACGTGGGCTCGATCACCCTGGAACTCAACGGTGTCGACGTGACCGACGACGACCGAACGCAGATCACGTCCGCGGAGACGACCTTCGAACTCGGCCTCGAGGACGGGAAGTCGTACAGCGTCGAACTCACCGTCGCTGACAACGGCGGAAACGAGGAGACGTACACGACCACGTTTGTAGTTGCGACGGACGACTCCGACGATTCGGACGACTCTGATGATTCGGACGATTCGGACGGTTCGGACGACTCTGATGATTCGGACGATCACGACGGTTCAGATGACTCCGGTTCGGACGGCCCGGAGCCGGATGAGTCGGACGTCGATGACGATTGCCCAGCGAAAGAAAAGGATGACAGAACCGATCCGTGTGAAACCGACGGTGATGGCGAGCCTGACGACGACACGCCCGCCGAGCGAGACGACACATCGGACGGTACGGGTGACGCACCGACCGATCCCGACGATACCGTCACCGACGACCGAGACGACGACAGCGACGACCGAGACGACAGCGACGACGCCGACACGATCCCCGGATTCAGCGTCCTCACCGCCGTCGGCGTGATCCTCGTCTGTGCGGTGGTTCTCGGCCGCCGGCAGCGCTCCCGGTCGTAGCCGCGAGAGAGCTTGGTTCTTCAGCTGTGGGAACGGCTCGTCGTCGGTTCGGTCCGTCAAACGAAGCTGGCGAACGGTCATGAGGCGCCGGTCCGTATAGCGGCCATGAGTCGCTTTCGACGCGCGCTGGCGCTGCTCGCTCTCGGCGGCTGGTTCGGTGCGATCGTTTCACACCTTACCGCCGGACGGGCCGGTACCGACGCCCAGCACTCGAGGTGGGCGGTACGCCGGAATCAGTTCCTCCTGCTCTCGAGCATCTGCACGAACACGCTGGCTCTGACCGCCGCGTATCGGTACGTGAGGGCGTTCAGAGCCCGAGTGGAGTGAATCGCCGACGGTGAAGAACGCAGCCGAAGCCTCACGGAAGTACGTGAGAAGACGTCGGTTTCGGACCGTAGGGCCGGTCTACAGAAGGGACCGGTATTTGAACACGGTGCCTCGAGCACGACCGCCGGTCGCTCGAGGATAGGGTATGCTTTTCACCACGCTTCGGGGCGGTATCCGCGCCCAACACCCGTGAACGATCGAGTGGGCGTTTACCGGCCCGCGGTAACAGGGACACCGGGATGAACTCCGTAAGCGAGGCGGCGCTGTCTGCGATGGGGTATCCGCGGTACACCCACGGGCTTCTCAACGCGATGAGTGACCGGACGACGCTCGAGATCGCTGAATCGGTGCAGATCGCCCCGCTGTGCCTACTACGGGGGGACGTCGTCCTCGAGTCGGGCGTACGCCTGAGCACGAAGTGCGTGCTCAACGGCGACGTGTCCGTCGGACGGTACACGAACCTCGAGCCCGGCTGTGAGCTCGTGGGCGCCGTCGAAATCGGCAACTACTGTGCGGTCGCCCGCAACACCACGTTCCAGCAGACGAACCACGATATGAACAGGCCGTCGATCCAGCGCCGGCTGTATCAGACGGTACTCGACAGCGAGATTGCCTACACCTCCAAGGGCACGATCACGGTCGGAAGCGACGTCTGGTTCGGAACCCGATGTATCGTTCTCTCCGGGGTGACGATCGGCCACGGGGCGGTCGTCGCCGCCGGCTCGGTCGTGACGAGCGACGTCGAACCGTACGCGGTCGTCGCCGGTACCCCCGCCGAGCGGATCGGCTGGCGCTTCCCTCGAGAGGTCCGGGAGGCGCTCCTCGAGACGGCGTGGTGGGAGTGGGACGGCGACAAAATCCGGGCACATCTGGAGTTCTTCGAAACCCAGATTCGCAGCGTCGACGACGTGTCGCCCCTCGAGGGGAGCCCCGAACGGGCGCCGGTGCCCGACTCTTGAGCCGGTTCTCCGTTCAGACCCCGCTCAGGCGGACGCGGTGGACTCGAGTTCCTGCAGTCGTTTCTCGGCCTCGTCGCGGTCTTCGGGGTAGCCGACGTCGATACGCCACCCATCTAAACCGATCGCGTCGATCGTCCGCCCGCTGCGGATCAGCAGGTCGATCGCCTCGCTGATCTCGTACTCGCCGCGATTGCTGGGCTGGACGAGGTGACAGGCGTGGAAGATCGCCGGCGTGAACGTGTAAAAGCCGGTCATCACCAGGTTCGACGGCGGCTCCTCTGGTTTCTCGACGACGTCGGTGATCTCGCCGTACTGGTTCGTATCACAGACCCCGTAGCGGGAGGCCTCCTCCCACGGGACTTCCTCGACGAGGAACGCGGCGTCTGCGCGCTCTTCGGCCTGCCGGCGGACGACGTCGCCCAGGTTCGCCTGGAAGATGTTGTCGCCGAGCATCAGCATGAAGTCGTCGTCGACGTGCTCTTCGACACAGAGCAACGCGTGGGCCAGCCCCTTCTGCTCGCGCTGGTGGCAGTACGTGATCGGGACGCCCTGATACTCGTCGCCGTAGTGGTCGATGATCCGCTCTTTCAGATAACCGACGACGACGACGAACTCGTCGGCGCCTAACTCGACCAGCTGGTCGAAACAGTGGGTCAAGATCGGCTTCCCGTCGACCTCGACCATCCCCTTCGGTTTGTCCTCCGTCAGCGGTCGAAGACGCGTCCCCTCCCCGCCAGCGAGCACGACAGCTTTCATAGGCTTACTGTGACAGGCCGACTGACATATACATTCTGGTCGTTACAGTGCGTGAGTGTGAGAAACGTACACGTGGGTAGCACGCGGAAACACGACCGTTTTCCCCCTCGAGTGCGACGACTCGAGCGGAATGCTCACCTCCCCGTCTCGTGGGCTCGCGATCGTCGTCTGCCTCGGCGCACTCCTCGGGCTGTTCGTCTGGTTCGGCGCCCTCGAGCCGGCGCCGGACCGACACCACTACCCCGGCGGGGACGAACTCGTCACCGACGCAGAGCGGTACGTCGGGCAGGACGTCGAAACGAGCGGTACCGTCGTCGGGACTGACCCCGTTCGCATCGAAGTGAACTCCGAGTATGGGACGACCGAGCTACGGGTTGTCGACGCGCCGCCGGTCGAGAAGGGACAGAACCTCAGGGTGTTTGGACCGCTCACCGACGAGACGACCGTCGTCGCGGAAGGAACCCTCGTCAGAGATAGCTGGGAGTTCGCCTACATGTACGGCATCTCCGCGCTCGCGGCCCTCTGGGTTCTCCTGCGGGCGATTCGACACTGGCGACTCGATCCGAGCGTCGGCGTCGTTCCGCGGGATCGACCGCTGACGGTGTGGGGGCTGACGATCGGCGGGGCGGACGCCTCGAGCGAGGATGAGTACGATGGCTGAACTGCTCACTCACGTCCTCGTGGCGTACGCGTGCGCGACGGCCCTCTCGTGGCGCTACGAGTGGCTCACCCCCCGCTACGTGACCGTCGCGATGGCCGCGGCGATGATCCCCGACCTGAATCGAATCGGCCTGCTCGTTCCCGGAGCGGCGGTCGAGACGGTGGTCGGCGTTCCGTTCGACTGGGGGGCGATGCACACGCTCGGGGGATCGCTACTCGTCGTCTGTCTCGGCGCGCTGGTCGTCCCGGCTCGATACCGCCGGCGGGTCTTCCTCGTCGCGCTCCTGGGAATGCTCTCTCACCACGCGCTGGACCTCCTCCTGGTCGGACTGTCGGGACACTCCTACCTCGTGTTGTGGCCGCTCACGCAGTACCACCCGCCGACGCCGAGCCTGTACCTCAGCAGCGATCGATGGCCGGCGCTCGTCGCACTGCTCGTCGCCGCCGGCGTACGGTTCGCCGACCGGCGACGGTCGGAGTCGCACCCGGCTCACGGCCGATAACGTCCGCGACCGGCGGCTCGTCCCTCGAGCCAGTCCGCACGACTAGAGCAGTAAGAGCAGTATCAAATCCACTATCGTACGTGTACAGTCGAGACCATCGACAGTACCGTTACCGCTGTCGGCGTCGTCGGTATCACCGTACCGCCGAAAACCCAGGGACGTCGTTGGTTGAGCAGGCTGTCGGGACGACGTGCTGGCGGAACAGGTTTCCGCGATCCGGACCTACCGAGGGTATGCGTCGTCGAACCGTACTCGCCGCGGTCGGGACGGCCATCGGAACCGGCGTCGTCGGCTGTCTCGAGGAGAGCGCCGAGCGCGGTACCGGGGCGGACGAGTCGATGCCGGAAGGGAGCTGGACGATCGCGGCGCTGCCCGACACCCAGAACTACGCGGTCGACGAGGAGCTCCTCGAGATTCCGCGGGCGCAGGCGGCGTGGATCGCGGACAACGCCGACGCACGGAACATCGTCTTCGCGGTCCACAAGGGCGACGTCGTCTCGGACGGCTCCAGCGTCGAGGAGTGGGAGCGAATGGAGCCGGTATTCGAGCGCCTGAACGGTGCGGTCCCCTACGCCGTCGCGATCGGCGATCACGACTACGCCGCGGAGGAAGACCGCGAGAGCGGCGCCGAGCACTACCGGGAGTACGTCGGTCCGGCCCGCTTCGCGGGTCAGGAGTACTTCGGCGGGGCGGGTCCGAACGAACGCAGCAGCTACCAGTACGTGACGGGCGGCGCCTACGAGTTCGTCCACCTCACCCTCGAGTGGGAAGCGCCCGACGCGGCCCTCGAGTGGGCCGAGACCGTCCTCGAGAATCACGCCGACCTGCCGACGATCGTCACGACCCACTCGTACCTGCGAGACGGGGACGGCGGGCGACGGTCTCGAGCGGTCGAAGAGCGATCCGGCGACGGCAACTCCGGGCAGGAGATATTCGAGACGTTGCTGTACCCGAACCCGCAGGTGTTCATGATTCTGAGCGCGAACTACCACGACACGGACGCCGGAGCGTATCACCAGGTGTCGTCGACGCGCGACGGCTCGAGGCTGTACGAGCTGTTCGCGAACTACCAGCACTTTCCGAACGGCGGGAACGGCTGGCTCCGGCTGATACGGTTCGTTCCGACGACGACCGACGACCCCGACCGGATCGAGGTCGAAACGTACTCGCCCTGGCTCGAGGAGTACCGAACCGACGCCGCCAGCGAGTTTCACTTCGAACTCGACTTCGCCGATCGGTTCGGATGAACGGTCAACAGCTCCTTACCGCTCGCAGCCGGTGGTCCCGGCTCGGGCGTCCTCGTACGAGCCGATCTCGACGAGGTTGTCGTCCGGGTCTCTGAAGTAGAGGGAGGTGATCGGCCCCCTGGTACCGGTCCGGGTGACCGGTCCTTCGACGATCTCGATACCACGCTCGCGTAACTCCCGTTCGACCTCCTCGATGGGCGTCTCGGTGACGAGACAGAAGTCGCCGGCGCCGGGCGTCGGCCTCGAGGCGACGACGTCGACGTCGGCATCCGTCGGGTGGAGGTTGATCTTCTGGTCGCCGAACCGTATCGCGGTTCGGCCCGCGCCGAACGTTACGACGTCGGCACCCAGTTCTCCGTAGAACGCGCAACTCGCGTCGACGTCCTCGACGGTGAGCACGAAGTGGTCGATACCGGTGAGCTTCATCGCAGCCTCCGCGGGCGTCTCTGTGGATCCATACGCCTCGTTCGGCCGGCCGTTACAAAACTTCGAGCGAAGCGGTGCCTCGCACGACGGTAGAACGGTTCGAGAGCGATCGGCGAGTCAGTCCGTCCGCGGGTCTTTGACGAACTCGTAACAGTCGCGAGCGATCTCGCGGATCCAGCCCGCGTTCTGGAGCGCCCGGAGCGACGATTCGACCTCCCGCTTGCCGAGGTCGGTCTCCTCGCGGAGCCACCGCTGGTTCGCCCGCCCCCAGGGTGCGCCGCTGTCGCGTCCGTCCTGAAGGACCTCGAGCACCGCTTCGTCCTCGGGGGTGGGTTCGTACTCCGCGTCGATCTGGGTCACCGGGCTCGATTCGGCTCCGTAGTAGACCATCATGTCGCGTTCCCACCACCGGATCACGGGGTAGCCGACGCCGATGACGATGCTGTACACCATGAAACCGGCGAGACTCTCGTGGTGGAAGTACGGGAACGGCCGCTGCTGGCCGGCGAGGTACTCCATTCCGAGCGGCGCGGCGATCGCCACGCCGACCGTCCAGAGGACGAGCCCGAACGCCATCCCGAAGAACGTGCCGGCGAGCGGGTTGTACACCAGGCCGTCCGCCGTGTCGGTCCACTCGAGCAGTTCGGAGACGAGGTTCATCCCGACGATGAACGCGGCGCCGGCGACGGCCCCCAGAAAGAGTACGATCAGCCAGGCGTCGACGGCGTCGCTCGAACCGATCAACGCGCCGACGGAGGCGAGCGAGCCGTTGAGGTGTAACACGACGCCAAGCGAGGCACTCGCGACGCCCAGCAGCAAGAGCGTCGCGAGGGCAATCCAGAGTTCCGTTAGCACTGCAGACCGCGAATACTCGTACGCCACAGTGGTAGATCTGGGAGGGCCGGGCAAATACTTAATTGGCGTTTAATGCAATGTGTCTTGCAGAAACAGTACCCGCGTTCGGTCGGGTCACCGTGTGGCGAGCACACAGAACACGTCACGTCGAACGCCGCTCCGACGGTTCGTCGTCCGCCGCCGCTGCGGCCGCCTCACACACCGTCTGTCGGTCCGGAAAGTACGCCGGGGCGTCGCGCTCGAGTTCGAATCGTACGACGAGTTCCATCGCCTCCCGGCCGTCGTCGGCCTCCGACGGGAGCGACTCGGCGAGTTCCGTATAGTCCGCGGCGAGTTCCTGAAAGGCGTTCATCCGGGCCTGTTTGGCCTCGACGAGCGACTGCTTCGTCTCGAGCCCCGCCTCCAGTTCCTCGATCGTCGCGACGTCGACCGCGCCGGCGTCGGGACCCGTCGGCGACGAGGGCGCCGTCGGCCCCGCGGTCTCCTCGCGCTCCTCGAGCAGCGATCGGATCTCAGCCATCTCGTCGTCGATCTCGTCGAGCAACTCGCCGATCTCCGCCCCGATCGTCTCGACGGACCCCGCGAGGAGCCCCGCCTGCGTCCGGCAGTACTCGACGAACTCGTCGGTCGACAGGGGGTCCCCGTTTTCCTCGGCCATGGGAGTGTATTGGCGCGCCGAGTAAAGCCGTTTGGGGCTCGAGGGAGCCGCACCAACGGAACGTTTATCGGGAGGAGAGACTCTCGCGTTTCTCCGCGAGGCGATCGTCCGAAAGTCGCTCGAACTCGCCGCTCACAACACCTGATTGCCCCCGACGAGCCGACCGGTGGGGCGGAGTAGGGACAGCAAAACAAACCCCGAACGGGGCGTCCCGCCGTGCTGTTACGTTGTCACGCACGATGGAAAGGGAACCGAGAAACACGGCGGTCGAGCGGACGATCCGGTGTTCGGACGTCTCCCACGAGTTCGGGAGCGCCCACGGCGCCGGCCGGTTCCGGAGGCGCGTCCGGCCGCCCGAGCCGTCGGCGACGCCGGTAGATGCACTTCGAGGCGTCTCCTTCGAAACCCGGCCCAGCGACGTCGTCGGCCTCGCCGGGCCGAGCGGGAGCGGCAAGTCCACGCTCCTCCACGTGGTCGGCGGGTTGCTCGTTCCGACCTCGGGGACCGTTGAGCTGTGTGGAACGGATCTCACCGCCGCGTCGGGGCGGGAACGGGCCCGAATCCGCCGCGAAACCGTCGGGTTCGTCTTCCAGCGCTTTCACCTCCTCCGGTCGCTCTCCGCCCGGGCGAACGTCGCCGTGCCGCTCGTCCAGCTCGGGGTTCCGAAACGGGAGCGCCGCCGGCGCGCCGACGCGCTGCTCGAGGCGGTCGGGCTGGCAGATCGGCGAACGCACCTTCCGGGAGCGCTCAGCGGCGGCGAGCAACAGCGCGTCGCCATCGCCCGCGCGCTCGCGACCGATCCCGCCGTCGTCCTCGCCGACGAACCGACCGGCGAACTCGACACGGAGACCGGCAGGAGGGTTCTCGAGGTGCTGACCGCCGCAGCCGGCGAGCGAACGGTGGTGATCGCCTCCCACGACGAGTACGCGCTGGCCGTCGCCGACCGCGTCGTCGAACTCCGCGACGGGCGGGTGATCCACGGTGACGGCTGAGGGCCCTCCCGACGCCCCGACGCGACCGGAAGCGCGCTCGCGTCCGATCCGGTGGGCGACGATCGCCCGCTTCGCTCTGCGTCGGCTTCTGTGGCGGACGCGGCGCACCGAAGCCAGACAGACGCTGGCGACGGTCGGCGTCGTCGCACTCGCCGTGACGCTGTTGCTCGTCGTCACCGGCGTCTCGATCGCCCTCGCGGACGACCCCGGCATCGAGAGCGCGGACGCCGACTACCTCGTGTTACCCGAGGACGGCGCGTCGCTGTCGACCGTGGTCGACGTCGACGGACCGCGGCTCGGAAACGTTCACGACCGGACGGCCGACCTCGAGGCGCGCGAGGACGTCACCAGCGCGACCCCGGTGCTCGTCGACGTGATCAGGGTCCAGACGCCCGACAGCGACGGCCCGATCTTCGCGCTCGCGGTCGGCGTCGTGCCCGACGAGGAGGCGCCGACGGTCGCGGGGATGGAGCCGGGCGCGCTCGAGGGAGGCGATCCCCACTACGCCGAGGGGAGCTACGACGGCGAGTACACCGGCGACCTCCTCCTCTCGGAGGCGGCCGCAGAACAGCTGAACGCCTCGGCCGGCGACCCGGTCTCGTTTCGCAGCGGGACGACGGGTTCGACCGGCGACGACGAACACGTCGTCCGCGCCATCGACACCCCCTCGGGACAGACCGTCGGGGACGGCCTCCCGATCGTCGTCTTCCGTCTGAGCGAGCTCCAGGCCGTCTCGGGGGCCGACGACGGCGACCTCGCCGACCAGGTCCTCGTCCGGGCCGACGGCGACGTCAGCTCGGATCTCGAGTCAGTCTTCCCGGAAGCGACGGTGGTCGAGGCCGGCGGGTCAGACCTCGAGACGCTTCGCAGCGACGATCTCGCCCTGGCGCTCAGCGGCTCCGCGGCCATCGTGGGGATCGGGCTCAGCGTGCTGTTCGTCGCGACGACGACGGGGCTGGCCGTCGACGGCGACCGCCGGACGATCGCCGTGCTCGCGGCGCTCGGGTTCTCGCGTGGCGCCCGGCTGGGGATCGTCGGGGTGACGGTGCTGGCGCTGACCGTCGCCGGCGCGCTCTGCGGGGTCGTCGTCGGCGCCCTCGGCGTCGCGCTCGTCAACGCGATCGCCCAGGCGACGGTCACGAGCGAGCCGGTCGTCTCGCTCGGATCCTGGGCGGTACCGTACGCCCTGGGCGTCGCCGTCGTCTCCGCGCTGCTGGCCGCGCCGTACCCGCTGTTGCTCGCCGCTCGAACGTCCGTCCTCGAGGAGCTGGGGCGATAGCGTGGTCGCTCGAGACGACACCCGAACGGGAATCGAAACCGGGCCTGAAGCCGAGCGCGCTCGCTCGTTGCGGGCGCTTTCACGCGCCCGCGGAGTCGTCGGTCTGGCCGCCGCGCAGGTTCGCCACACCCCGGTGCGGACCGCGCTGTCGGTGCTCGGGATCGCCCTCGCCGTGCTGGCGGTGACGCTGCTGGCGAGCACCGGTTTCGGCGTCCTCGAGACCGGACAGGAGCGCTTCGCGGCGGCAGACCGGGACCTCTGGATCACCGGCGGCTCGGTGGAGGTAACTCCCCAGGGCGGGCTCGAGAACCCCATCGTCGGCGCCCACGAGATTTCGGCGTCGCTCGAGGCCCGCGACGACGTCGAGACGGCCGCGCCGCTGGCGTTCCACGGCGTCTACGTCGAGCACGGGGACGATCGAGAGCTCGTGACCGCGGTCGGGCTCCCCGGCACCCACGCGGGACTCGACCTCGAGGCGGGTGAACCGCTCGAGGGAGGCGATCTCCACTACGCCGACGGGGGCTACGACGGGCCGCGAACGGACGAACTCATCGTCGACCGGTCGACGGCCGACGCGCTGGGCCTCGAGGTCGGCGACGACGTGGTCGTCTCCTCGAGCGCCGACGGCGGCGGGCGGGCGGTGACCGTCGTGGGAATCTCCTCGACGTACTCGCAGTTCCTCGGAACGCCGACCGTTACGATGCCGCTCAGCGAACTCCAGGCGCTCGCGGGAACGACCGAATCCGACCGCGCCACGTTCGTCACCGTCGCGCTCGCCGACGGGGCCGACGCTGCGGCCGCTCAGGCGGCGATCCAGGAGGAGCACCCGGAGTACGAGGTCCGCTCGAACGAGGAGCAGTTCGAACGGATGCTCGAGTCCCACGTCTTGGTGATGGCGAGTGCGGTCACGCTGGTCGTCCTCGCCGTCCTCGTCGGCAGCGCGCTGGCGCTGAACGTGCTCGTCCTCTCGGTCGTCCAGCAGTCGCGGGAGTTCGTCGCGTTACAGCTGCTCGGCGTCTCCCGGTGGACGCTCACCGGCGTCGTGCTCGTACAGGGGCTGGTCCTCGGCGCTCTCGGCGGGCTGGTCGGCCTGGCGGCGACGCCGGTCCTCGCCGCGGGCGTCAACGAGGCGGCCGTCCGGCTGACCGGCTTTCCGGACCTGCTCCGGGTGACCGCGGACGTCTACGCGCTCGGTGGCGCCGTCGCCGCCGTGATCTGTCTCTTCGGTTCCGTCGCCGTCGGCGCCTATCTCGCCTCGAGACTGGGCGCGACGAGCCGGCTCCTCGAGTGACCTCGAGCCGCCGGCGTCAGAACAGCTCGACGCGGATGCCGTCGTCCTCGAGGTCGGCGGCGAACGCCTCGGCGTCGGTTTCGATGGCCTCGAACGTGTCGTAGTGGATCGGCAACACGAGGTCGGGGTCGACGCTCCGGGCGAAGTCGGCGGCCTCGTGGCGATCCATCGTGTAGTGGCCGCCGATCGGCGGCAGGAAGACGTCCGCCGAGATCGACTCGTGGTGCTCGAGGAAGTCGGTGTCCGACGGGACGAACACGCTCGTCCCGCCGATCGAGAGCACGAGCCCGATCACCTCGCCGTCGGCGTGGAACGGCTCGCCCTCGTCGTCGACGTGGTCGCCGGCGGGATCGTTGTACGCCGGGACCGTTCTGACCTCGATTCCGTCGACGGTTCGCTCCCCGTCGTACGGAAGCGACACCGTCTCGAGGTCGAGGTCGAGGTCGGCGGTGTCGATCCCCTCGTAGACCGCGACCGTGGCCCCCGAGTCGGCGACGGCGGCGATCGCCTCGGGGTCGTAGTGATCGAAGTCGTCGTGGGTCACGAAGACGACGTCGCCGTCGCCCGGTTCGCCCTCGAGGACCTCGCTCCAGGGGTCGACGTAGAGTACCGTTCCGTCCGCGGTCTCGAGCCGGACGCTCGCGTGGCCCAGCCGCTCGATCGTGAGTCCCGCGTGTTCGACTGACATGGTGCGTCGGCTGTACGATGGCCGGCGGGATAACTGTCGGTGTCGGCGACAGACGTTGTGCACGATTCACGGACAGAGACGCCCTACGGGGCGGGCTTTCGCCCGGCTATTCGCGCGGAGACGAGGAACTCGCTCAGGTCCCGCTCGTCGTCCCACTCGCGGATGAACGCCGCGCTGTCTTCTTTCGGCTCGAGCGAGACGTCGACGAACCCGGCGTCCGTCAGCATCGACTCGAGTTCCGAGATCGACGACGCGCCACCGACGCAGCCGGCGACGGATTCCATGTCCGCCCGCAGCGCCGGGGGTAGCGGTGCGGTCACCACCACGTCCGAAACCGCGAGCCGCCCGCCCGGTCGGAGGACGCGGAAGGCCTCGCGAAACACCTGCGGTTTGTCCGGGGAGAGGTTGATGACGCAGTTCGAGATGATAACGTCGACGGACCCGTCGGCGACGGGGAGGTGTTCGATCTCGCCGAGGCGGAACTCGACGTTCGTCGCGTCGTTGGCCGCGACGTTCTCGCGGGCCCGCTCGATCATTTCGGGCGTCATGTCGACGCCGATAACGCGCCCCGAGTCGCCCACCTCCTGGGCTGCGAGGAAGCAGTCGAAACCGGCGCCGGAGCCGAGATCGAGGACGGTGTCGCCGCTCTCGAGGTTCGCGATCGCGGTCGGGTTGCCACAGCCGAGACCGAGGTTCGCCCCCGGTGCGACGGATTCGACGTCGGCGGTCGAGTACCCCATCTCGCTCGAGTTGTCGACCCGATCGGCCTCGCCGGAGTCGCTCTCGCCGCGAGGCGACGGCTCCGTCTCGCAGCAACCGGACGGCTCCGCCGCGATCGCCGCGTAGCGGTCCCGGACGGCCCTGCGCCGTTCCGCCGCGTCGGGAGCGGTGCTGCCGGAGTCGGGTGGTGTGCTGTCGTCACTCATCGTCGGATGATCTGATCTCGTCGAGCGTTTCGAGGAGGCGTTCCGCCCGCGGCGTCGCGCTGTAGTACCGCCAGCGCCCCTCCTTGCGCCTCGAGAGCAAGCCGGCGGCGTACAGCCGCGAGAGCGCCTGGCTGACCGCGCCCTGACTGACGCCGAGGGCGGGCTCGAGTTCGCAGACGCAGACGCCGTCTTCGACGCCTGCGATGAGCCGAAGCGCCTCGTACCGGGTGTCGTTTCCGACCGCCCCGAGCAGTCGGACGTCCGCTACAAGCTCGCGCTCGGTCAGCGGGTGGGACGCCGAACAGCAGGCCGACGCGGCGTTCGAATCGTCGGTGTCGTGGGACAGAGCCATTTTAGCTATTCCTAATATTAGCGCGACCTAATATAGGGTTTGCGGTGAGGGTGACTGATCGACCGTATCTCCGTTCGGGGACACGCAGAGAAGGGGTGAGGGTCCTTACCCCGAGTCGTTATCGGCGCCGGTCTCCGTCTCGCCGTCGGGTGGCGCAGTCTCGTCGGCCGACCCGTCGCCATCGCCGCTATCGGCCGGTTCGTCGTTCTCCGGCGGGTCGGCTGTCGTCTCGTCAGGCGGGTCGTCCCCCTGGGTCTCATCGCCGTCCGGCGGATCACCGTTTTCCGATGGGTCGTCGTTCGCGGGCGGGTCGGCTTCGTCCGTCTCGTCCCCGTCCTCGGGCTGTCCGCCACGGACGTCGACCGTTCGCTCGTCCGAATCGGTCTCGCCCTCAACGACGACGGTGAACTGGACGTCCCGTGCGACCGTCGCGGTCCGGTAGCCGAGGGAAACCGTCTCCGTCTCGCCGCCGGCGACGGTCACCGACGCGGTATCGACCGCTTCGTCGCCGACGACCAGCCGAAGCGTCTCCGTCACCTCGCTGGCGCCGTCGTTCGTGACCTCGGCGGTCACCTCGAGGACCTCGCCCGCGTCGACCGGGTCGTTCGCGTCGACGACGCTGACGGCGAGGTCTGCCTCGGGGAGGTACGTCTCCGCGGGTTCGGTCTCCGCCCGGATCGGCTCCTCGTACTCGAACCGGGAGAAGTCGACCTCCCAGGCCAGTCGCTCGTCCCCCGAGTCGGGCGTCCACTCGGCGGTGGCGGCCGTCGTCCCCGCCTCGAGCTCCGCGGGCGGCTCGTCGGTCGTCGCTCCGACGAACGCGCTCTCGACGGGGATGTCGACGTCCGTCGGGTTCGCCGCCTCGAACGTCACTTCGAGGTCCCCGTCCTCGAGCGGCGCCACGTCGGCCACCGAGAGTTCGGGCGGTTCCGGTCTGATCTCGTCGAGGCAGTCGTGCGGGTTCTCGTGGTTGGCCCCCACGACCCCCTCGGCGTCCGGCGTTCGGACGCCGGAGATCGCGGTGCCGAACTGCCCGGACTCGCGGACGGTGACGACCGCCTCGTCGCCGTCGACGGAGACGCCGTCGTCCTCGCCGACTTCGAAGACGACGGTACCCTCGAACGGCGCCTCGACGTGGTCGCCGACGGTGAGCCAGTCCTCGCCGACCGTGTTGCCGTAGCCGGCGAGGTCGTAGAAGCCGGTGTTCGCCGAGAGCGTCTCGCCGTCGTCGAACGCCCCGGTGACGACCGCGCGCCGACAGCTCTCGAACTCGACCTCGAGGTCCGGGTCGTCGTCTCCGTCGGCGAGGACGTCGACGGTGACCGCGGCGTCGTCGGCGTCGGTCGCGACCGTCACGGGAAACGAGACGTCCTGGCGGACGGGATACGTCTCGTAGCCGAGTTCGACCGCCGCGGTGTCGCCGCCGCCGATCGTCGCGTCCGTCGAATCGACGACCTCGCCGCCGACCACGAGTCGAACCTCGTCGGTGCGCTCCCCCTCGGCGGCGTTCTCGAGCGTGGCGACGACCTCGAGGAACTCGCCGGCGTCGACCGGGTCGTCCGCCTCGAGACCGGTCACGCGAAACGAGGGAACGCCGTCGGCGAAGACGCGAAAGGTGCGCGTGTCGCGGTAGTCCGCCGTCTCGACGACGACCGGGAACTCGACGTCCCGGCGGACTGGGTAGGTCTCGTAGCCGAGCGTCATGGTCGTGGTTTCCCCCGGTGAGAGCGTTTCCTCTGCGGTGTCGACGCGGTCGCCGGCGACGAGGTGAACCGCGCGCGTGACCGTCGCCTCGCCGACGTGTTCGAGTTCGGCGACCACCTCCAGGAACTCGCCCGCCCCGACCGGGGCGTTCGTCTCGAGGATTCGAACCCGCGTGGATCCGACGTCACCCGCGAAGACGTCGACGGTTCGGGTGTCCGAATCGTCCTCGCAGACGACCCGGATCGGGAACCGGACGTCCTGGCGAACGGGGTAAGTTTCGTAACCGAGCGAGAGCCGGTCCGTCTCCCCGCCCTCGAGGTCGACCGACTCGCTGTCGACGACCTCGCCGCCGACCTCGAGGCGGAGCTCCTGACTGGCCGCCGAGGCGCCGCGGTTTTCGACGTCGACGGTCGCCTCGAGGACGCTTCCCGCCTCGACGGGGTCGTTCGTCTCCGCGATCGTCACCTCGAGGTCGCCGTCGAACGCCCGGTTCGCCGTCCAGCCGCTCGCCTCGGTGACGAGCCCCGACTCGGAGATCACCCAGGGGACGACGGCGCAGGTGTGACACAGCTCCCCGCCGTCGACCGAGAGCGTGGCCGTGTCCTCGCTTCCGTCGACGTCGCTCACGTCCAGCACGCGGTCGGCCTGCTCGAGCCACCAGACGACGCGATCCAGTCCGCCTGCTGGATCGGACACCGCGAGTTCCAGCTCGACGGACGACGATTCGGACGCGTCGATCGGGCCGAAATCGGGGGACGCGTCGTCGATCGTCGGCGCGGCGGCGCCGTCGTCGGCGACGTCAACCGACCACCGCGCGGTGGTGTTCTCGTCCTCGCCGACGACGACCGCGGTCACCGTCGTCTCGCCCGACGTCTCGAAGGTGTGTCGCCAGAAGTCAGCCCCCTGTGCGAGCGCGTAGGCCGCGAACCACGGGCCGCTCGAGTGGCCTGCGTAGGCGCCGTCGAGGTACCAGTGAGTTCGGCCGCCGAACTCGCCAAGGTCGTCCGGCGCGACCTCGAACAGCACTGTCGACCCCGGCTGGACGGTGAGCGGCGTCTCCGGGCGGACGGCTTCGACCGCTAACTCTCCGATGCCGTACACCTCGACGGTGCGCTCTGCAGTGCCGTCTGGTCCCGCGATTCCCACCGGAAACGTGCTGTCCCGCCTGACGGGATACGTCCGGTGGTGAAACTCGACCGTGCGCGTCTCCCCCGCCTCGAGCCCGAAGCTCCGTCGTGCGGCGGTCGGCTCGCCGCCGACGAGCAACTCGAGGTCCGCCTGCACCTCATCGGCGCCGGCGTTTTCGACCTCGCCGACGATCTCGAGGAATTCACCCGCCTCGATCGGGTCGTTCGTCTCGACGATGCTGACGGAGATTGTCTCGGCGTCGGCCGTCGCGATCCGCTCACGCCCCAGTACGAGGCCACCAACCCCCGCGCCCACTCCCAGGAGGTACCGCCGTCGGCGCATAGCCACTGCTACGGCGTCCTGGACCATTATATTTCACAAAATTAAACTCGGATACCAATGTGTGGTAAAGAGTGTCATTCGTGCCGGAGAGAGCGCGAGCAACCGCACCCGCCGCTCGCCGGCCGAAGGCTACTCGGGTTCGTCCGCGAGCGGGATCGCCCGCGCGGCCGTGGCCTTGAACGACGCGACGGCGGATTCGCCGACCGCGAGCCCCAGACGCTCGAGGCTCGCGGTCGTAATGACCGTCCCGAGTTCGACCCCGCCGTCGAGGGCGAGCGTGACGCTGGCGATCGCCGCTCCCGACTCGAGCGAGGAGACGGTGCCGACGAACTGGTTTCGAAAACTAGTCCGGTCGTCCTCCGTCGGAGCCGTCGCGAGGACGACCGCGTCCGAGCGGACGCCGATCTGCACCTCGGTTGCCCCCTCCGGTACCAGCGCGACTACCCGCCCCGCCGGCGTTTCGACCGTCCCGAGTTCGCCGGTTCGCTCGACGACCCGTCCGGTGAACACCGACTCGGTGACGCGGGCGACGCCCTCGAGCGCCGTCTGGTGGCGTTCGAACCGCCGGAGCAGCCTTCTGGCCGTCGCGGTGAGTTCGGTTCCTCCGCCGCCGGCGCCGCCGCGCTGGCGCTCCGTGAGTTCGCCGAGGGCCCCCTCTAATTCGACGATCCGACCCTGCAACCGGGCGTACGAGCGGCCGAGCGCGTCGGCCGCGGCGTGGATCGACCCGTGCTGGTCGATCGCCTCGAACATCTCGACGTCCCGGCGATCGACCGTGACGTCGTCGATCGACAGCTCGGTCCGGTAGCCCTTCTCGACGGTCATGGGTCTGAACACCGCTGGAACTGTACGGTCGGAGCCATCAGTAGATCAACTCTCCGTCGATGAACTTTCGCGTTCGGTCGTCGTCAGGGTTCTCGAAGATCCGCTCCGTCGGGCCGATCTCGGTGATCCCGTCGCCCAGCAGGACCCCCACCCGGTCGGCGATCCGACGAGCCTGGTGCATGTCGTGCGTCGCGACGACCACGCCGAGGCCGCGCCGGCGCGCCTCGAGGACCGCCTCCTCGATGACGGCCGTGTTCCGCGGATCGAGGTCGGACGTCGGTTCGTCGAGCAGAAGGTAGTCGGGATCGTACGCGAGCGCGCGGGCGAACGCGACCCGCTGGGCCTCGCCCCCCGACAGCGAACTCGCCGGCTGCTCGAGTCGATCCCCCAGGCCGACGATCTCGAGGGCCTCCATCGCGCTGCTCGTACCGTTTCGCAGTCCGAGGACGTCCGCGACCTCCCGGCGCAGCCGGTCGCCCCACGACCGGCGAACGTGCAGGCCGTACTCGGCGTTTCGACGGACGCTCCCGTCGAAGAGGTTCGCCTCCTGGAACACCATTCCGATCCGCCGCCGACACTCGAGTCTGGTCCGCTCGGTTACCCGCCAGACGTCCGTCTCCCCGAACTCGAGGCTCCCCTCGTGCGGGCGTTCGAACAGCGCGAGCATCCGGAGGAGCGTCGTCTTGCCGACGCCGGAGGGGCCGATGATCGCGACGACCTCACCTCGGTCGACGGAGAGCGTGACGTCCTCGAGGACCGTCTCGCCCCCGTAGCCGTGTTCAAGGGCGGTGGCGCGGAGCGTCATCGGTAGCCACCACCTCCGTCGCCCAGCCGAACCACGATCGCGTTGACGAGCAACACCAGCGCGACCAGAATCGCGCCCAGAATCATCGCCGTTTCGAACCGCCCCTGGCGGGCCTCGAGCTGGATCGCCGTCGTTAGCGTCCGGGTGTAGGACTCGCCGTCCGCGCCGGCGATGTTCCCGCCGACGATGAGGACGCCGCCGACCTCGCTGATCGCGCGCCCGAACCCGGCCAAAACCGCCGTCGCGATGCCGTACCTGGCCTCCTTGATCGTCACGAGGGCGACGTCGAGGCGGGTGCCGCCCATCGCGAACGCCGCCTCGCGCACCCCCCGCTCGACGCTCGAGACCGCAGCGAGACTGACCCCCGTGATGACCGGCGCGGCGAGGACGATCTGTGAGAGGATCATCGCTTCGGGGGTGAAGACGAGCTCGAGCGAGCCAAGCGGCCCCTGGTTCGAGACGGTGAACAGGACGACGAGGCCGACGACGACGCTCGGAAAGCCCATTCCGGTCGTGATGATCGACGTCAACAGCCCCTTCCCGCGGAACTCTTTGACTCCCACGACGAGCGCGATCGGAACGCTCAGGAGCGTGCTGATCGCGACGGCCGTGAGGCTCACGTATAGCGACACCTCGATGATGCTCCGGATGTAGGTCCACTCGAACGGGAACTCGGCCGCCAACGCGACCATCGTCGGGGGGATCATGGTGTGAGTCTCGCGGTCCGCTCTCGAGTGGCGCGGGCACCCTGGAGGCGGTTACGCCCCATCGTCGTCGCTCCACCCCTCGGGAACGTACTGCCGGAAGTTGGGGTTCTCCGAGAGCGATTCGGGGAAGAACAGCTGTTCGTCCTCGACGGTGTACTCCTCGATTCGCTCCTGGCCCTCGAGGCTCGTGAGGTAGCCGATGTACGCCATCGCCAGGTCGTACTCGACGGTGTCGTGGACCGCCGGGTTGACGGCGACGATTCCGTAGGGGTTCGCGAGCAACTCGGAACCCCCCTCGATCGGCCCCTCGACCAGAATCTCGAGGTCGAGTTCGTTCTGCATCGAGAGGTACGTTCCGCGATCGGCGAGCGTGTACGCGCCCTGCTGGTCCGACTGCGTGAGCACCGGCCCCATTCCGTCGCCCGCCTCGAGGTACCAGTCGCCGCCGCGGTCGATCCCCGCTTCCTCCCAGATCGCCAGCTCCTTCGCGTGGGTGCCGGAGTCGTCGCCCCGAGAGATGAACGTCGATTCAGCCTCCGCGATCGTCTCGAACGCCTCGGCGGCGTCGTCACCGCCGGCGATCCCCGCGGGATCGTCGCTCCCCCCGACGACGACGAAATCGTTGAACATGAGATCCCGCCGGTTGACGCCGTAGCCCTCCTCGAGGAACTCGTCTTCGAGCGATCTGGCGTGGACCATCACGACGTCGGAGTCGCCCGCCCGCCCGGTCTCGAGGGCCGCTCCCGTACCCTGCGAGATGGTGTTGACGGTGACGCCGTAGCGATCCTCGAACGGCGCGTTGAGATCGTCCAGCAGCCCCGTATCGTACGTGCTGGTCGTCGTCGTCAGCGTGAGCGTCGTCCCCGCGATTTCGGGAGCGGCGTTTCCGCCCTCGTCGCTGCTCAGACAGCCGCCGAGTCCGGCGGCGACGACGCCGGCAGCGGTGAGAAACGGGCGTCGTTGTATCGCCATAGATACCACGAAGGAGGCGACCGCCAAATAGATACTGGATTCCCCGTAACCAGATCCGATTACGCAGAGGGGCGACATGGTGCCAAATCGCCCCTACAACGCCAATCTGGCCCGTTTCGAGGTTCGGGGGGAACCACAGTTAGTTACTTTCGAGTGGAATCGAAACCGAGTGTGTGCTCACAGCGGGGTCACGCCAAGACGTTTTATCGTGCTGGTGGAACCACCGATATGACGACGACGCGCGAACTGGCCCAGTTCTCTCAGCGAACGACGTACGACGATCTCTCCGACGCGGTTCGCGACGCGCTGAAACGGCGCGTTCTCGACACCGTCGGGGTCGCGGTCGCCGCAACGGACGCCGGACCGCCACGAACCGTTCTCGAAACCGTCCGCGACCTCGAGTCCGGGGGCGCCTGTACGCTCTGGGGTCGCGACGCGGCCGCTTCGCCGGTCGGCGCGACGATGCACAACACCGCGCTCATTCGCTCGCTCGAGTACGCGGACTCGTATCTCGCGCCCGGCGAAACGGTCCACCCGAGCGACAACCTCGCGGCGGCCGTCGCCTGCGGGGAGTACGCGGACCGTTCCGGGGCGGAACTGCTCGCCGGGTTGGCGGTCGCCGACGAGATTCAGGGCGAACTCGCCTGGAACGCACCCGTCCGGTCGAAGGGGTTCGACTACGTCACCCACACCGTCGTCTCCGCGGCTGCGGGGGCTGCGACCCTCCTCGACCTCGACCTCGAGGCGACACGGAACGCGATCGCCATCGCGGGCACCGGTCACAACGCCCTCCGGGTGGCACGGACCGGCGAGATCAACGAGTGGAAGGCGGTCGCCTCGGCGAACGCGGCGCGAAACGCGGTGTACGCCGCGTTCCTCGCGAAACACGGAACGGCGGGACCGCGGAACGTCTTCGAGGGACAGCACGGCTGGCAGGAGGTGATCTCGGGGCCGTTCGAGGTCGACCTGACGCCGGGTGAACGAGTCCACGACGTGGCGACCGGGCGGTACGCCGCGGCGACGTACGCCCAGTCTGCCGTCGAGGGCGTGATCGAACTGGCGAAGACCGAGGACCTCGATCCGGAGTCGATCAGCGGCGTCACGCTCGAGACGTTCGCCGGCGCGAAGCGCGCCCTCGGCGGCGGCGAGGGGAACCGCTACGAGGTCGAGACGCGGGCGCAGGCGGACCACTCGCTCCCCTACGTGCTCGCGGCGGCGCTGCTCGACCGCGAGCTCTCGCCCGCCCAGTACGCCTCCGAGCGGCTCCGACGGGCGGACGTCCAGGAGTTACTGCGGATCGTCGACGTCCGCGAGGACCCCGATCTCACGGAGCGCTTCGAGGCGGGCGAGCTGCCCGCCGTCATCGACGTCGTGATGGACGACGGCACCACCTACCGCGTCGAGAAGTCGGCGTTTCGCGGCCACCCCCGCGATCCGATGGGGTGGGACGACCTCGAGGCGAAGTTCGACGCGGTCACGGCGGGGCGACTCGAGGACGACCGGCGCGACGAGATCGTCGAGACGGTACGCGGGCTCGAGGAGTACGACGTGTCGGAGTTAACGGCGTTACTCCGCTGACGAGCCGGAAGGAACGTCAGTCACGTCTGGCGGTCGGCCGCGATCGGGTCGGCCGGTTCGACGTCGCTCGCGCCGGTCGACCCCTCGGAACCGTCGTCGCCGTCGTAGTCGACCGCCGCGTGTCCCTTCACGAACTCCTCCGTGCGTTCGTGTTGTGGGTTCTCGAAGAACGATCGCGTGTCGCTCTCCTCGATCACCTCCCCGAGGTAGAGGAAGACGACGTCGTCGGCGAGGCGCTTGGCCTGCTCCATGCTGTGGGTGACCATGATTATCGTGTACTCCTCTTTGAGTCCCTCGAGGGTCGCCTCGACCCGCTCCGCCGAGATCGGATCGAGCGCCGACGTCACCTCGTCACAGAGCAACACCTCGGGTTCGACGGCGAGCGAGCGGGCGAGACAGAGCCGCTGGATCTGGCCGGTCGAGAGCTCCGCGCCGGGGGCGTCGAGGCGGTCTGCGACCTCCTCCCAGAGGTCGACCTTCCGCAGGTACGTCTCGACGAGTTCGTCGAGTTCCGCCCGCGAGTAGTTCCCGTGGAGCTTCGCGCCGTAGGCGACGTTGTTGTAGATCGATAGCGGCAGCGGCGTCGGCGTCTGCGGGACGTAGCCGACCCGGCGGCGGATCTCGGGGAGCGGTTCGTCCGTGTCGTAGACCGCCTCGTCGCCGAGGTACACCTCGCCGGTAACCGCCGCGCTCGGCGTGATCTCGTGGAGGCAGTTCAGCGACTTCAACAGCGTGGACTTGCCACAGCCCGACGGGCCGATGATCGCCGTCAACCGGTTTTCTGCGAAGTCGACGCTCACGCCGTCGAGTGCGGTCACGTCCCTGTTTCCGGTGTACGTTACCTCGAGGTTCTCCGTTCGGATCGCAGTCTGTTGGCTCATGAGTGTCTCCCTCCTGGTGCGAAGCGGGCGAACCGCCCCGCGAGTAGCTTCGAAACGATGATCAGCGACAGCACGGCGACGATGAGGACGAACGACGCCGCGTAGGCGTGCGAGCGGACTTCGGCGTTGAACGACGCCGCCTGCTCGAAGATCAGGATCGGCAGCGTCGTCGCGGGATCGAACGGGCCGCCGGGCATCTGGGTGCTTCGGCCGGCCGTGAACAGCACCGTCGCCGCGTCCCCGATCCCGCGGGCGAAGCCCATGATGATCCCGGCGATGACGCCCGGTAGGGCCGCGCGGACCGTCATCCGTGCGCTCTCGAACCGCGTCGCGCCGAGGCCGTACGACGCCTGCTTGACCGCGTCGGGGGCGGCCCGCAGCGCCTCGTCGGCGTACCGGGTCATGATCGGGTACTGGAAGATCGCGATCGCGATCGTCCCGAAGATCAGGCTCGTCTGGGCGCCGACCGCGATGATGATCGTCAGCACGAACACGCCGTAGACGATCGGCGGCGTCCCCCAGAGCACGTTCAGGAACATGTTGATCACGTCCGAGGTGCGCTCGCTCGAGTAGTCGCTCTGGAGGTAGATCGCGGTCGACAGCGACAGCGTCGTCGCGATCACCGTCGCCGGCACGACGATAAAGACGCTCCCGAGGATCGCGTGCAGGAAGCCGCCGCCGCCGTCGAGCATGTACCGCGAGCCGGGCGGCGTGATCACGACCGCCGGATCGGTGAGAAACACCATCCCGCCCCGGTAGAGCGTCACGCCGACGACCAGCAACAGGACGCCGACGACGAGGGCGGCGCTGCCGCGGGCGAGCAGGCCGAACAGGCGCTGTTCTGCGTACCGGTCCATCAGTACTGCCACCTCCGCTGGAGCCGACGGCGGATCAGCATCGCACCGAAGTTGAACAGCCAGACGATCACGAGCAACATGAGCCCGACGAAGATCAGCGCCGACTGGGTGAGCGGGATGGACATCAGCTCGCCGAAGTCGTTGACGATCAGCGTCGGCAGCGTCTCGGCGGCGTCGAACGGGCTCTCCGGGATCGTCGTCTGGCCGCCGATGAGCATCGCGGGGACGATCGTCGCGCCGAAGACGCGGCCGAACCCGAGCAGGATCGCCGAGAAGATGCCCGGGCCGGCGGCCCGCAGCAGCACCGACCGGGTCGTCTCCCACTTCGTCGCGCCGACGCCGAGCGAGGACTCCCGTAGCTCGTCGGGCAAGGCCTCGAGCGACTCGACCGACAGCGAGATCATAAAGGGCGTGACGATGATCGCCATCACGAGACTGACCGTCACGATCCCGAGGCCGATGCTGTGGGCGCCGACCGCCGGCGCGAGGTAGTCGCCGACGAACGGGACGACGACGATCAGCCCGACCAGCCCGAAGATCACGCTCGGGATCGCCGCGAGGACGTCGATGAACGACGAGACGACGATCTTCAGCCGTCCCTCGGCGTACTCGGCGATGTAGATCGCCGCGAGGATCGCGATCGGCGTGCCGAGAGCCATCGAGAGCGCGGTGACGTACAGCGTGCCGACGATCGCCGGCAGGAAACCGAACTCCTCCTGGGCGGGGTCCCAGTTCGAGGAGGTCAGCATCTGCACCAGGGAGTGTTCGGAGACGATCGGGATCGACTGCTGGACCAGCGTGAGGACGATCAGCGAGAAGAGCGCGACCGCGAACAGTCCGGCGCCGAGCAGCCAGTAGCTACTCAGGCGCTCGAGGAGTAACCGGCGCTCGAGTCGCGTCCCGTCGCCGCGTTCGGTCTGCGTTCCCGTCGACATCTCAGTACTCACCCGTCGCCAGCGTCTCCCGTTGCTCCGCGAGTCGGTCGTCGTCGAGCGGCGCGTAACCGTTCTCCCGGACGTGTTCCTGGCCGTCGGTGAGGACCCACTCGACGAACGCCTCGGCCTCGTCCTCGAACTCCTCGTCGGCCGCCAGGAACATCTCGCGGGCCGGCGGTGCCGGGTAGAGATCGTTCTCGACGGCCGTGAGGAATTCGTCTCGATTGTCGTAGAAGTCCTCCTCCGCGGAGAGCGTGCCGTCCTCGTCGAGGTCGAGGGGGACGGGCCGGAGGTTCATCTCGAGGCCGCCCGTGTTGAAGTCGTAGACGTAGTTGATGTTGTTCAGCGAGATGCCGTGGGAGTCGTTGTCGATCGCCTGGGCGACCGGCTGGTCGCCGTCGAAGTTCCCGTCGGCGAGGCTCTCGAGTTCGTTCTCGGTGTAGCCGCCGAGGAACTCCCCCCACTGCTTGTATGCGGCCGAGGAGTCCGAGCGCCCGTAGACGTAGATCGGTTCGTCGACGTCCGCGTCGACGACGTCGCCCCAGTTGGCCACCTCCTTGGTGAAGATCGCCTCGAGGTCGCCTCGAGTGAGCCCGTGGTCTCGGATCTCGTCGTAGACGGGGTTGTCGACGTTGACCGTGCCGACGACGGTGTCGATGAGCATCGCGACGGCGAACAGCCCCTCTTCGATCTCCGCGTCGTCGGGGTCCCGCCCCATCATCGCGATGTCGACCTGCCCGTTCAGGACGTCGGAGACGCCGACGCCGGTGCCGCCGCCCGAGACGTTGAGACTGACGCCGGTCTCGGACTCGTACATGTCCGCCCACACCTGTACCATCGGCAGCGGGCCGACGCCGCCGGACACCCGGATCGTCGTTCCTCCGTTAGAGTCCGCAGACGAGAGACACCCGGCGAGGGCGACCGCAGAGCCGGCACCGAGCGCGCGCAGGGTGGACCGACGCGAGTAGCCACGTTCCATGCTGTACCCCCGTAACAGCCAGACGCGTATTAGAACTCGTTACTCAGCAAGAATTCGGTACGCAATCGGACACAGGAAACATTCTCCGCGAAGCTCGAGACGCGGTCACACGGACCTCCCACACCGGTGAGAGCGGTCGTGTCACGGCGGCTCACGCGCCAAACAGCAGCGTGAGCACGCCGAGTGAAACCGTACTGGCGACGAGCAACGCCAGCAACACGACGAGTGCGGGCGCCACTCCGGTGTTGCGAAGCTCCGCGAGTCGGATCTCCGTCCCGAGCCCGACGAACGCGAGCAGGAACAGCCAGCTGTAGGCGTTCTCGATCGACGCCTGCTGTGCCGGCGAGAACGCGCCGAGGCTCGCGAGCGCCACGAGCGCGAGAAAACCGAGGACGAACTTCGGGAACTCCTCCCAGAGCGACCGGAGCGACGGCCGGCCGGCGGACCCCGTTCGGGCGTAGTAGCTCGCGTACGCGAGGACGACGACGCCGATGAGCGCGTTTCGGGAGAGTTTCGTCATCGTCGCCCACTGGCCGGCGACCTCGGAGTGTGCGAAGCCGACCGCGACCACCGGTCCCGTCGAGAACATGCTGACGCCGGCCCAGACGCCGAAGACGACGCTCGAGAGGCCCAGCGCGTCGCCGACGATCGGGTAGACGACGAGCGTGATCGCGTCGAACAGCAGGACCGTCGCCGCCGCGTAGGCGATCTGGCCCTCCCGTGCTCGGATCGCGCCGGCGACGGCGACGACCGCCGACACCCCGCAGATTCCCGATCCTGCGGCGAGCAGCGAGCCGAGGTGATCCGCGAGCCCGAAGACGTTTCGCGCGAGGAGTTCGACGACGACGATCGTGAGCGCGGTGATCGCCACGACCACGAGCAGGACGAGACCACCGACCTCGAGCACGGTCTCGAGGGTCAACGACGCGCCCATGAGGACGATCCCGGCGCCCAGCCAGAGCTTGTGGGTGGCGATTCCGCGCTCGAACCGGGTCGGCACGCCGACGGCGTTGGCCAGCACGAAGCCGATGGCGATGGCGACGAGCAGGTGGTTGAGACCGACGGCGAGTTCGACGCTGCGTGCGAGCAGCGCACCGAGACAGAGAACCGCGAGGCCCGGAAGAAACCGACGAAGGCTCATGTCGTTACCAGGGGATCTGGACCCCGAACGCGGCCGTCAGCGCGACGATCGCCGCGCCGACGACGACGCTCTGCCAGTCACGCTCGAGACGCGTCCAGGCGGCCCGGACGTCCGAGACGACCGGGCGCCATCCATCGATCGACATTCGTTCGAAGCCTTCCGAGCGGCGCACTTAACGCTTGTCGATCACGTCCGAGATGCCGGAAAATGTTGCACCCATCCGAGACGACCTAGGCGAACAGCGGCGACGAACTGTCAGCACAACGGGAAACGTGGAGTTCGATTCCCCCGTCGTCGACCGAGATGCGAACGTCCTCGATTCGGCGGGTGTACTCGCGGGTGTGCTTGCCCGACCGGCGGATGCGAAGCTGCTGGTCGAGGAGTCCGGCCTCGGTGAGCGTCTCGAGTTTGCGGTAGGTCGTCGACAGCGGGACGTCGCTGCGGTCGGAAATTTCGCTGGCCGACAGTCCGTCGTCGTCACCGACCACTTCGAGGATGGTGCGGCAGTCTGCGTCGTCGAACGCGCTGAGGATCTCTCGGGCGCCGGTCTCGAGTGAGAGGACGTCCGGGCCGCTCGAAAATCCGGGAGACGTTCCGTGAACCGCATACTGTGACTGACTCATACCTCTGTGTACCGGTCGGAGCGCAACCAGTGTGCACCACCGATATCGTGGGGTGTTTATATACTCCGGTAAAAATCGCTCCGTAGCGGCACTCTGGAGCGTGAGAACGAGGGTCACACCGCCGACGGCGACGAACCGTCGTCGCACGTGAGGACGACTCGAGTGTCGATCGTCGATCGGTACCGTTCCGCGCGGATCGGGCTACTGTGCGGCCGTCGGAGAGTCGGGTTCGAACGCGTCTCGAGACACGGGGGTGCCACAGATCGCGCACCCGTTCTCGACGAGCGCGTCCCGCATCGAGGCGTTGACCGCGATGGACTGCGAACAGCCCGGACAGACGAAGGTGTAGTCCTCACTGGTGCTCATGATATGTTGTAATACACCCTCCGCTAATAAGTGACGTCCTCTCGTTCCGGGGGTGTGAGAATACCCCCTCGAAACGCTCCGCGCGAGCGGAGTCCGATCGGAGGCGGGGGAGAACAGCCCTGTCGCTGCCGAGGCGTGTTCGAAACTCAGGCGTTCTCGATCCGTTCGGGTGTCGGCTCTCACTCGGAGGCATTCGAGAGCTCACCCCAGTTTCGGACCGCGCCTCCGTACTCTCTCGAGACATCGTCGGCGTCCGACCGCCGGGAGAACGGCAGGTGGTCGGGGCCCATCGCCCCCCGGATCTCGCTGTCGACGACGTAGTAGAGCTCCGTCGCGTCGGCGAAAGCCTCCCTCTCGGCGTGCGTCGAGACGTAGTGGACGCCGTCTCGGTCCTCGAGTTCGTAGTCGACGCTCGAGTAGTCGGTGACGAACACGGCCCGGTCCTCCAGCCCCCGGATCCGCTGCTCGTCGTCGTAGACGAGGAGTTCGGCGACGCTGTCGAAGGCGACCGGACCGTCGCCGCCGTCGGGGCGGCCGTCGTCGTAGAAGATCTGACCGGCGGGGCCGTAGTGATCCTCGACGACCATCCCGCAGACGGCGCACTCGCGGCCGCCGGTCAGGTCGATCGGCTCGGCCGGCGGCGACGAATCGTCGGCGGCGAGACAGCCGGCGAGCCCGCCCGCCGCGGCGGAGGTGATTCCGGCGAGTACGCGCCGTCTCGAGGCCGAGCCGAGCGATCGGTGGCAGTCAGCCCGTCGTGAACGTCGCGACACGATCACACCCTCCGTCGGCCGATGCAGACGGCCGCGAGCGCGATCGGCAGGACGATCCAGGCGAGGAGTGCTCCCACGAGGACGGGCGTCGAGAGCCCGGCGTCGGCGAGCACCGCGGCGAATCCCGCGTCGCCGGCGGCGCCAGTGCTGCCGAGGACGAGTGCCCGAAAGACGCTCGTCGGGTTGGCGAGCAACACCGCCGAGAGGGCGGCGTCGGGCAGCGTGAACGCCGAGAGCACGCCCAGCGCGAGCAGGTCGTGGACGAGGACGAACCAGCCCCACACTAACAGCGACAGCCCGAGCGCGTGGGTCTTCTCGCGAGCCAGCGTCGACAGGAGGACGGCGACGGCGAGAAACGCCAGTCCGAGGGCCACGGCGGCGAGCAGGAACGCGACGTAGGTGTCGAACCCGGCGAGGCCGAACTCGAGCAACAGCAGGCCGCCCGCGATCCCGAAGCCGACGACGGTCGCACTCGCCAGCACGGCGCCCCGACCGAGGGCGGTCCCGACGACGATCCACGCCCGCGAGACCGGCAGGGCGAACAGCGTCTGGAGCCAGCCGCTCTGTTCGCGGCCGACGATCGCGTCGTAGCCGAACGCCAGCGCGACCAGCGGGACGAGGTACACCGCGAGCACGGCGAGGCTCGCGACGGTTCGGTCGAACCCCTCGGGGCTCACGCTCGCGCCGCTGAAGGTCGTCAGCCCCAGCGCGAACGCGGCAAAGATTCCGGTGAGGGCGACCGCCCAGCGGCTTCGCACCGCGAGGCGGTACTCGGAGCCCGCGAGCACCGCGAGCTGGCGGGCGACGACGCCCGATTCCGCCGTCGGCAGCACCGCCGCAATCGCGCCACGTTCGGCGGCCTCGATCGGCTCGGCGGCCTCGAGGTCGCCCTCGTACTCGCTCGTGTACGTCATCGGCTCACCTCCGCCGCCTCGGCGGCGCCCACCGTCCCGGTGGTAACCGTCCCGGCATCGGGCGAATCGTCCAGCGCGCGGTGGAACGCCGCCTCGAGGCCCGGTTCGCGGACCTCGAAGCGCCCGACCAGGTCCGACTCGAGCCGTGAGACGAGGTCGAACGCGAGGTCGCGCTCGCAGGTGACCTCGAGCGCCCCGCCGGTCGCCTCGAGGTCGCCGCCGGCCGCCGTCTCCTCGAGGTACGTCGCGACGGCCTCACGGAGCCGCGGTTTAGCCTCGCCGTCCGGCGCCCACACGCGCACGGTGACGGTGCTGTCGGTGGCACACAGCTCGTCGACCGCTCCGGCCGTTCGGAGCCGGCCATCGTGGAGGACGGCGATCTCGTCGCAGAGGCGCTCGACCTCGTCGAGGACGTGCGAGGAGAGAACGACGGTCGCGTCCGTCTCGCGGCCGATCCGCCGGATGATCTCGTGGAACGCGGACACGCCGCGCGGGTCGAGGCCGGCGGTCGGCTCGTCGAGGACGAGTACCGGGGGTTCCGGGAGCAGCGCGGCGGCAAGGCCGAGCCGTCGCCCCATCCCGTTCGAGTAGCCGGAGACGGCGCGATCGGCGGCGTCGGCCAGACCGACGAGGTCGAGCACCTCGTCGATTCGCTCGCGGCGGTCCTCGAGTCCGCGGATCCGGGCGTGCGTCGAGAGCACCTCTCGGCCGGTCAACGAGGCCGGGAAGCCGCTGTGCTCGGGCAGGAAGCCGACGCGCTCGCGCACGCGATGGCCCGCCTCCTCGACGTCGAGACCGCCGACTTCGATCGTGCCCTCGTCGGGGCGGTCGTGGCCGACCAGTAGCCCGAACAGGGTACTCTTTCCCGCGCCGTTCGTCCCGAGGACGCCGAACGTCGACCCCGACGGTATCGTGAGGGAGAGACCGTCGAGGGCGACGACGTCGCCGTATCGCTTGTGTACGTCAGTGATCGTGATTTTCATAGTAGTCCCTCCAGTTCTCCTGGGGTGGTTCCGAGAGCGGGTGGTGGTCGATCAACCCCGCGGATTCGACGACCGGGAACGAACTCTCGGCGAGTCGGACGGCCTCGAACGCCGGACTGTCGGCGAACACGGCCGCCTGCGGCCGGTCGTGGACCAGCCGCTCGACGGTTCCCGCCGGCTGGTGGCGGATCTCGCTGGTGCCGTCGCCGTCGAGGTCGGCGGCGCGGGCGTCGGACCAGTAGTTCCCGGTCTCGGAGTCGTTCCAGGCGATCTGCGCGTTCGTCGTCGCGAACGCCTGCTCGTCGTTGTCGATGAAGCTGTTGCCGGCGACGACCTCGCCGCTCGAGCCCGCGGTGACGTGGATTCCGACGCGGTTCTCGAGGACGAGATTGTCGACGAGGCGGTTGCCCTGGGCGTTGTAGACGTAGAACCCGTTGCCGTTGGCGACGACCGCGTTCCTGCGCACCTCGCTTCGCTCGACGTCCTTGAGGAGGATGCCGTGGGCGCTCGTGCCGTCGTTGCTCGCCGCCACGTTGTCGACGAGCGTGATGTTCTCCGAAACCATCAGCGCGAAGCCGACGTCGTTGTCGAACGCGACGTTCCCCTCGAGGCGGTTGTCGTTCGAGTACATGTAGTGGACGCCGTAGCGCATCTCCCACAGCGTGTTGTTCTCGGCGTGGACGCGCTCGGCCCACGAGTAGTAGATGCCGTCTCTGACCGCCGTGACGTGGTTGTCGCGCAGGACGGCGTCGTCGGCGTCCCAGAGGTGGATGCCGTTGCCGCGGTCGGTCAGCGGGAAGACGTCCTCCCGGCCGGCGATCGTCGACTCCTCGACGGTGACGCCCTCGACGCCGTTGACCCAGATACCGTAGCTGACCTCGGTCAGCCGGACGTCCGTGATCGTCGCCGCCGAGCCGTTGACGAAGATCCCGGCGTGCTCGCCGCCGCGGTCGTGGCCGGTGTCGCGGATCCAGACGCCCTCGACCGTAACGTCCGGGGCCTCGAGCGCGACGACGGTACCCTCGCCGCCGCCGTCGATCACAGCGCCATCCCCGTCGGCGGCGGCGAGCGTCAGCCCGGCCGTGTCGACGGTGACGTGTTCGTCGAACCGGCCCTCGAGGACGACCGTCTCGCCCGGTTCGGCGGCGTCGACCGCCGCCTGCACGGAGTCGAAGCGGTCGTCGCCGACGGTCGCGATTCCGGGTTCGGTCGGCTCGTCGACGTCGTGGACGTCCGGGAGGTCCGGCGACCAGTCGGCGGCGCTCTCGGACGTCGCGGGGCCGCTCGTCGCGGCGACGATCGCCGTCACGAGGAGCACCGCGAGCACGACCGCCGCCGCCCCGGCGAACCACGCCTCGAGTCGCGTCACGGCCGATCACCTCTCGCCTCGAGCGCGTCCCGTTCGGTCGGCGACGCCCGCTCGAGTCGCACGTCGGTGTCACGGTCGCTCCGGGCGGCTTCGACGCGCGCGGCGTCGACGTCGGGATCGGTTGGCGGGTGTGCGGGCCGCCCGTCGTTCGATTCGTCACCGCCTCCGCGGAGGCGACCCACGAGGCGGTCGCGGATCGAGCGGACCAGCGCCGGGACGTCCCGGACCGTCGCCTCGGAGTCCCGAAGGAAGAAGGCGACGACGAGCAGCCCGATCGCGGCCACCGTCAGGTAGCCGCCCGGACCGAACCAGGCGGTGCCGCTGATGTTCGCCACCTCGTAGGGGCCGAGAACCGGCGGCGTGAAGCCGTCGACGCCCCGCAACGGTGCGTTCGGGTCGAGCGAGTGCCCGGTCTGGTAGAGCCGGTACTGGATGACCGCGAACATACCGCCGAAGACGGCGACGGTCCCGAGGAGCTGGCAGGTCAGGCCCAGCTTGAGCTTCCGGACGGTGGGTGCCAGCGCGACGAACACGCCCGTCGCGGCCACCGCGACGAACGGGAGCGGACCGAACGACCACTCGGGGACGGCGACGGCGTTCTCGTGAACCTCGTAGTTGGGCTCGAGCAGCACCGGGTCCGGGAAGTAGAAGCCGACGTACCGGTTGAGCAGTTGCACCTCGGCGTACTCGCCGCCGAGTCGCGGGTAGGCGTACAGTTCGACCGGCAGCGCCCGACCGGGGTACTGCGGGGCCGTCAGCGTGATCCGCCACATCGGTAACGCGATGGCGATCAGCAACAGCGCCGCCGCTAGCAGCGGAAGGGCCCGCCGGAGTTCGGTCAGGCGCGAGGCGATCGTCGCGAGTCGTCCGGAGCGGGCCATCGGCGATCAGTCCTCCGGTTCGACCAGCAGCCGCGAGCGCATCTCGAGGTGGAGCGCGCTGCAGAAGTACGCGCAGTAGATCCAGTAGACGCCCGGCTTGTCGGCCGTGAACGTCACCTTTCGCGTCTCCTGCGGCGCGGTCTTGACGTTGATGTCGTACTGCGGGATCGCCAGCGAGTGGACGATGTTCTCGCTGGTTTCGACGTTCGTCGTCGTGATCTCGACCTCGTCACCCTCCTGGACCGTGATGTCCTGGAAGCCGAAGCGGTTTCGCTGGTTGATCATTCTGACTTCCACCCGACCGTCCTCGCGGGTGATGTCGTCCTCGCCCGCGCCGACTGGCTCGAGCGCGAGGTCGTCGGGGTCGTACACCGTCTCGGGGTTGATGTTGTCCCGGTGGACGATCGTCGCGTCGTGTGGTTCGGGGTAGGTTGGCGTGTCCTTGACGAGTTGCATTCCCTCCTCGTCGTCGCCGATGTAGATCAGCTGATCGTTGACGGGGAACGTTGGCCCGACGGGGAGGAACCGGTCGAGAGACTGTTTGTTCAGCGAGATCAGCCAGTCACCCTTCGGATCGGACGAGAACGACTGTGAGGCGTTCAGGTGACCTGGGTTGTAGTGGACGTCGATCTTGTCGACGATAGCGTCGGTGCTGCCGGGTTCGGACTCGACAGCCGTTTCGATGTCCCACTTGACGACCTGCGAGTCGATGAACAGCGACGTGTAGGCGTGGCCGCGGTCGTCGTAGCGGGTGTGCAGCGGCCCCATCCCGACTTCGGGCTGGCCGACAATGGCGTCGGTCGGGTCGTCGACCTCGCCGAGGAGGTCGAGTTCCATGATCGTACACGTGTTGTCGAGTTTTCCGGACGCGATGGCGTACTTTCCGTCGGGCGTGACGGTCACACCGTGGGGGTTCGAGGGGACGTCGACGTAGCGGACGATCGGCCGGTCGCCGTCGTTGAGCGGGCTCTCCTTCGTCCCGTCGATGACCGGCACCTCGTTTACCTCCTCGTAGTCGCCGGCCTCGAGGGCGTCTTCGATGGCCGGCATGTCGAAGGCGGTGACCCAGTCCATATCCGCCTGGGTCATATCCGCCTCGGTAACGCCCTCCTCGCTGTTGTAGGAAGTCGAGAAGAACCAGCGTCCATTCTTTCCGGAGTCGCCGTTGTCGAGGTTGCCGGAGACTTTCACGTCGAAGACGGGGTTCATCGTCTCGGGGTCGACCGCCGAGAGCACCGAGGTGTACTCGCTCGGGTCGTCGACGTCGCGGCCGTCGTTCGGCATCGGCACGCGGAACTCGCCGACGCCGAAGATGTACTTCGTGTCGGGCATCAGCGCGCAGGCGCCGTGGGTTCCCTGCTGATTCGGCAGGTTCACGATGGCGTCGGTCTCGAAGTACTTCAGGTCGATCCGCGCCAGTCGGCCGTTGGCCTTGTCGTTGACGAACAGCCACCGGCCGTCGTACTCGTTGTCCGTCTGGCTCACGCGGGGGTGGTGGACGTCACCCCAGGTGTAGCCGCCGGCGTCCTCGAGCATCTCGCGGGTCTCGTCGTCGTAGCCGTAGCCCTGCGCGCCCTCGAGGTTGAACACCGGGATGCGCATGAGGCTGCGCATCGAGGGGACGCCGTACACGCGCACCTCGCCGGAGTGACCCCCGGAGAAGAACGCGTAGTACTCGTCGAGTTCGCCCGGCGGGACCTCGTGGTCGAGCGTCCCGCTCGCGGCGGCCGTCGTTTCGTCTGCCTCGAGAAGTCCCGTACAGCCGGCAAGCGACGTCAGGGCACCGGTGGCGACACCGGCTTTCATGAAATCGCGGCGCGGGATCCGTGCGAACAGCGGATCGCGGTCGTCTTCGTCCGTCGTCGGTACCGCCCCACCATCAGTGTGTGTGTTGGTCATGGGTTGATCGGGGAACGGGCAGTCCGGTTGCCCTGTCTCCACGACTGGTTCTTCGGACACTGCCACTATATGGGGGGTATCTGAATCCCTGAGTGTGAGAAGACGTCCGTACATGTTCGGAGGAAACGGGAGGTGAGGTCCGAACGCCCACCGCGCACCACTAGCTTCAAGGCGACGCACACCGACGTTCCGGTGAAACGCATGTCGTCGGGAATTCGAGCAACGGTGAAGGTTTCGACGGCGGACGAGTGTCCGATCGCCCGGTTCTCGAGAACCACCGAGACGACGATCAACCAGGTCTCGACGAGCGTCTCGAGCGCCGACGAGACGGACGGGACGACCGAGTTCCTTGCCGAAACGGACCACGAGGTGGACGGCCCGGTGACGGGACCGGTGTTCTCCTACGGCACGACGAACGTCTACCGGCGGTCACACGACGGCGAGGATCGCTGTCCGTGTGCGTCCCTTGGCGCGTTCGGCTGTCCCGTCCACCGGTACGTCGCCGCCGACGGCGACGTGACCCTTGTTTTCCACGCGGCGGACTTCGAGCAGTTACAGGACGTGATGGGGGAGTTCCAGGATCGCTTCTCCAGCGTCGACGTCCAGAGCCTGCTCCAGCCCCCGCTCGAGGGCACGCCGGAAGAACGGATCTTCGTCAACCGGGGCAAGCTCACGGACCGCCAACTCGAGGTGTTACAGACGGCCTACAACCGCGGATACTTCGAGCGGCCGAAGGGTGCGAACGCGACGGAGGTCGCCGAAGAGCTCGGAATCACGCAGTCGACGTTCACCGAACACCTGGTCGCCGCACAGCGGAAGATCTTCGAGGACGTCCTCGAGGCCGACACGTAGTGCGTCGCCGGTCTGCGGTGGTCCCGACGCGATTTGCCGGCGTAATCACTGTCGCCTGAGTTCACCGACGGCGACGCGCGCAGTTCTTCGGCGCGTCCGCCACCGTATCCAGCAGTATTATGCCTGTTGTTAGCGTACAGCATATACCTTCCAGTCCGCACTCGCGTCGTGACCGAGAGTGCGACGGGGCGTACCACGATCGGAATCGCGGTCCACCGACGGAAGAGGTGAAAACATGACCGACAGAGACTATACTGACGTTACGAGGAGCCAACAGGAGACGTGGTCCGCGGGAGATTTCAACGAAATCGCGCGCCAGAACGTCGTCATGGCGGAGGCGCTGTGCGAGACGGTCGATCCCCACCCCGGACAGCGCGTGCTGGACGTGGCCTGCGGGAGCGGGACGGCGGCGCTGGTCGCGGAGCGGCGCTACTGCGAGGTTTCGGGCATCGACTACGTCCCCGGATTGATCGAACGTGCGACGGCGCGTGCACGGGCGAACGGGCAATCCGTCGATTTTCGCGTCGGCGACGCCCAGGACCTGCCGTTCCCCGACGACAGTTTCGACGCGGTGCTCTCGGTGTACGGAGTGCAGTTTGCACCCGACCAGGAGCGAGCGGCGAGCGAGTTGCTTCGCGTGTGCAAACCGGGCGGGACGATCGGCCTGGCGAGTCCGGTTCCCGAGGGGTGGAGCGGCGACTGGTTCGCCGTCCACGCACGGTACGCTCCACCGCCGCCTGACGTCCAGTCGCCGCTCCTGTGGGGAACGGACGACAGACTCGAGGAGTTACTCGGCTCCGGCACCCGCTCGATCGAGAGCGAACGACGGACGGCGCTTCAGTACTACCGGTCGATCGACCACGCGGTGTCGGTGTTCAGCACCTACTTCGGACCGACGATCCGCGCGCTCGAGTTGAGCGATCCGAAGACGCGAGAACGCCTTCGGGACGACCTCGAGGACGTGTTTACCCGCTACAATCGCACGTCCGACGGAACTGCGATCGTCGAAAACCGGTACCTCGAGACGACCGCAGTGTGCGCGTGAGCCCTCGAGCGGCGCAGAGAGGCTCGTCCTCGCTCGCCACGGCGAAGTTCGGGCGGGCCGTCAGGGCCGTCAGTCCCGCGAGCCGCCTCACTCGAGGCAGCGGTGTCGATCGCAACCGGAATCGCTCGGCCATAGTAGAATAGTTTAACGTCCCGGGCTCATTCACTCGACCTAGGACTATGTCACTTGCCGAGGAAACCGAAATGACGGCGGCGGAAATCGATGCCTTTCTCGGCCGTCACGAAACGGGCGTACTGGCGCTTGCAGACGCCGATACGCCGTACGCGATCCCGATCTCGTACGGCTACGACAACGCGGAGACGGTTTTCTACATGCGGCTGGTTTCGACGCCCGAAAGCGAGAAGCGCCAGTTCCTGGCCTCCTCGCCGCGGGCACGGCTCGTCGTCTACGAGGAGGACGACGCGGGGCGAACCTATCGGAGCGTCGTCGCCGTCGGCGCCCTCGAGGAGATCGCACCGGAGGAACTCACCGTCGAGCACATCGAACAGTACGGCGCGGCGAAGCGGCCGCTGTTCGAGATCTGGGGACAGTCGAAACAGGACCTCAACATCAAGCTCTACGAGTTCGAGCCGACGGAGCTGAGCGGCCGGTACACCGAGATCGACCGCGGCGGAACCGACGAGTAAGCCGAGCCGGCCCCGTCGTCGTTCTTCGTCCCGGCGGACCACTCACTCGAGAGTCACTGCGCCGTAAAATCCGCCCGAGACACGGACGTCCCGCAGACCGGACAGCCGTGGGTCAGCGTCGCCTCACGAATCGGGGTGTTGACGTCGATCTGTTGCCCGCACTCCGGGCAGGTGAACTCGTACTCGGCCATGACTCTCGTTTGTGTGCCTCCGAATAAAGAGACTACCCCCATCCACGAGAGGTGTGACCCAAGATATGCGGGGACGTTTATACGCCGCGGAGATCGGGAACGCTTCAGCGGCGCCACTCACCGCGCCGGGACGTCCGTCCCCGCCGCCCCGTCGTCGCGAGCGGTCTCGAGTCGGCCGTGGAAATCGAGCACCAGCACGCCCTCGGAGGTGACCAGCAGCGGATTGACCTCGAACTCCGCGAGCGCCGGAGCGTCGACGGCCAGCCAGGAGAGCCGGACGAGCGCGTCGGAGAGCGCGTCAGCGTCGACGGCGTCGCCTCCGCGTACCCCCTCGAGGAGGGAGTCGACGCCCGCCGCGCGGACGAGGGCCCGGGCGTCACCCGTCGAGAGCGGCGCGAGCGCGTGGGACACCGCCGCGTGGTGCTCGACGAGGACGCCGCCGAGGCCGAACGTGACGAGGGGGCCGAACCGGGGGTGGCGCGTCAGGCCGACGAGACACTCCACGCCCTCGGGAGCCATCTCCTGGATCTGTACGCCCTTGTTCCGCGCGTCGGGGGCGTCGTCCGGACCGTTTCGAACAGCTCCATACAGACGTCGCCGACCGCCTCGGCCGGCACGTCGACCTCGACGCGCCTCGAGTGAACGACCGCACCCTCGGGCGTCGGGACCCCGTAGGCCTCGAGGAGATCCATCGCCTCGCCGCCGAGGGCGACGCCGCGGGCGATCACCTGCCTGCAGAGCTCCGTTCCGGCCGCGGGAGAAGCGCCGTCCGCGAGCGTTACCGTGGCCGTATCGACCGCCGGCGTGTAGATCGCGACGCCGACGAGGCGACCGTCCGCGACGGCGGTGAGCCTCCGCGCCGTCGACGCTGGCGCCGGTACTCCGTCTCCGGGCTCGCTGCCGTCGCTCAGTTCGGTTCGTATCGGCGCCTCGCCGCCGGCGTAGACGGTGTAGGTCGTTCCGTCCACGGCGACGTACCGCGGATACCGCGGCGGACAGTCGGGACTGCCCGAACAGTCGGACGGGCGCCAGATCGGGCAGGTGTACTCTGAGCTCATGGGGGATCGTTCGTGTACCGTTTCGTCCGTGGCTGCATGGGCGTGCGTTCGAACATATTCATGTGTCAGTTACGCTCGCGCCGCGGGTGCCAGCTGAGCGTCGTCCGCGATCGGCGAAGACAGCGGCAGGTGCATCTCGAGTTCGCCCGCGTGGCGGTCGACGACCTCGAAGCCGAGCTTCCGGTAGACCGCGACAGCCGGCTTGTTCCGGCCGTCGACGTAGAGGACGAGCCGTTCGCGGCCAGTCGCCGCAGCGTGTGCGATCGCGTGGGTGACCAGCTCGGTGCCGAGCCCGCGGCCGTGGAACTCCTGGTGGACGTAGACGAGTAACTCGGGAGCCGGATCGCCGTCCGGGACGTAGCCCACGTGGCCGGCGATCCGATCGCGGTCGCGGGTCCAGGCGACCAGATTCGTTCCTCGATCGTGGGAGCGCTCGAGCCAGTCGCGAATCGCCGACTCGGCCAGCGGCGGCAGCCCCATCGCGCGGGACCCGGGGTCGAACGTGCGGTACATCGAGACGAGGACGTCGACGCCCTCGTCCTCGAGGGGCAAGATCAGGTACGCGTCGCCGTCTCTGTCGACGAACTGGGGACACCGCGGCGGACAGTACGGCGTCCCGTCGCAGCCGTCGGCCGTCCAGAGCCCGCAGGCGTTGGTGGTCATGACTGGGTAGACGTACGCGGCCGACCCGAATCGTCGTTCGCCCGATCATGAGTGGGGGATTTATATTGGCCGCGGCGAGCGGCGTCGATGCGAACGATGCCACGAACGGGTGTGTCGTTGCGCTCGCGGTAGACGATCCGGTAGCCCTCGGTTCCTCATTGCTGAGAACTGTGCCTTATTTATTTCACGCTTCAAATCCATACACCTCACTGAGGAGACACGACAATGGCAAAACAACCGGCGGAACAGACGCTCCACTCGGAGCTCATGGGTCGCGAAGTGACGTTCAACTACTCGGAGACCTGGCTGGCGTACTCGATGCTCGGCCTTCGGCTCGTGATGGCCTGGGTGTTCTTACAGGCGGGGCTCGAGAAACTGCTCGAGGGCGGGGTCGGCGATCCACTGGCCTGGTCGTCGGCCGGGTTCTTACAGAACGCCGTCGCCGAGGCGAATCCGCTTCACGGTCTGTTCCTGACGTTCGCCGACTACGCGGCGATCGTCGATCCGCTGGTGATCTTCGGACAGATCCTGATCGGACTGGCGCTCCTGTTCGGCGTGTTCTTCCGGTTCGCCGCGATGATGGGAGCGCTCCAGATGCTGTTCTTCTGGACGGCCGCCTGGCAGGGCGGGCTGGCGGAGGGATTCCCCGTCGAGAACGGCTACGTCATCGACAGCTCGTTCGTGTACATGCTGTTGCTGTTCGGTCTCGGCGCGTGGGGCGCGGGCCGACTCCTCGGCGTCGATCGCCGGCTCGAGGAGACCCAGCTAGTGAGGGATAACCCGTGGCTCCGCTACCTCCTGGGCTAGCGGGACCCCCGCTCGAGGGACCGACCCCGTCAGGTTGTCACTTTTTGCGTGCGCGTCGGCGAAGTAGCGGTAGCGGGTGCCTTGCATGTCCAGGTCGGCGGCTGAACGGCGATTCCTGGGCCGCGGGAATGTGGGTATCCGCTCATGGGTGAGTCGCCCTATCGTTCAGACATAAGGAGACGACCGAACATGTCCACTACTACCGACAACAGACTCGAAAGCCGCTACGCGGGAATCACACTCGAAGGCCACCCCCACGCCCTGACGGCGTGGTTCGTCGTCACGCTACGATTACTGCTGGGCGGCATGATACTGTTCGCCGGACTCGGTAAACTCGCGATCGTCAGCGGCGAACCGTTCGACGCTAGCGGCTTCCTGGTCCACGGCGTCGACCCCGCCAGTCCAGTCAGCGGTCTCTACGCAACCATGGCGAGCAGCGCAGTCTTCCTCGAGGTGATCAACGTCGTGATCCCGGTGACGCAGGTCCTGATCGGCGTCGCGTTGCTCGTCGGCGGCTTCCTCCGCCTGGCCGCGCTGGGCGGCGCGCTCCAGATGTCGGCGTTCTACCTCGGCGGGTGGGAGGGCGACGTCCTGGCGCTGTTCGACTCGACGCTGATCTACGCCGTGTTGTTCCTGGCCCTGGCGGCGTTCGGGGCCGGACGGATCCTCGGCGTCGACCGCTACATCGAACAACTCCAGGTCGGCCAGCAGACGCTGGTCGAGAAGTACCCGAAGCTGCGGTACGTCCTCGGCTAAGCGACGTCACTCCGTTCTTCGGCCTCTTTCTTCATCTCTCGTCACGCTCACCGATTGCACTGATTCCTCTCGGCGGAACGGCTCGAGTCCCCGAACCGGCGTGAATCGACGTTCCGAGAACCGGCGGAACACGTTCGGCACGACCTACACGGAACCGGCCGCCGTCCGTCCACTCGAGAAGCCGAATGAACCCCTTCGTTCCCCGCCGCGCCGACCGAGACGACCAGTTCGACGAGTGGGACGCCTTCGTTCCCGATCACCTCCCTGAACCAGGGCCCTTCCTCGAGCGTCACGACCTCCTCGAGGGGGCGGCCCACGTCGCGTTTCACGCCGTGACCCGCGACCTGTTCGAGGAACGCGGCGTCTACGACGCCACCTTCGGCTACAATCTCGCCCGACTCAACCTCGACCGCCGACACCCCGACGCCGGCTACCGGTACGCACTCGAGAGCGAGCCGGCGGTGCTGCGCGCGGAGTTCACGCCGACGACGCCGTTCTGCCCGCAGGCGGACGCCCTGACGAAGGGGTCGTTCCGGGCGTGGAACGGCCTCGCCGACCGCCACGAGTACGACCTCGTTCGGGTGCGCGTCCACCCGATGCACTTCCAGGCGACGGTGATCAACGACGTCCTCGAGCGGGAGGAGCACCGGCTGGCCGAGTCCGGAACGCTCGAGCCATCGAAGTCGAGGGAGGCGCCGATCTGAGCGGACGGGAACGTGTCGAACGGGGAGAGCGTTTACGTGGCTCGCCCGCGAGGTGGTGAGCGATGACCTCGGCGACCGTCACCCGCTGGTCGCGGGCGTTCGTAGCGGCCGGCGTCCTGTTCTTCGTCGCCTGGCAGCTCGCGGTCGTGGCGGGGAGCGGCCGCCGACTCGCCATCGTCCTCGGGCTGTACGGGTTCGTCTTCCACGTCGTATTCGGGAAGGCCTACGCCCTGATTCCGTCGTACTTCGCCCGCTCGCTCGCGTTTCCCCGCGCGCCAGCCGTCCACCTGCCCCTGGCGCTCCTCGGGACGGCGGGGCTCGCCGCTGACTCGATCGGGGTCGGGCCACCACAGGCCGGCTCGCTCGGAGCCGGCCTCTGGCTGGGCGGCTGTCTGGTCTTCGTCGGCGCGATCGGCTGGACCGTCCGCGACAACCTCCTCGGAGGCGAGACGGGAACCGGCGAGGCGAACGCCCACCGCCGGCGCGTCGATCGCCTCGCCAACGCGTTTGTCCCCGTCGTCGTGGCCTACCTGCTGGCCGGTTCGGCGGTTCCCGTCCTCGAGTCGGTCGGGTTCGACCCGTCCCCGCTTCCTGCGGGCGGTCCGGCGGCGACCCACCTTCTCGCCGCGGGGGCGGGCGCGTTGCTCGTGTTCGCGATCGGGTTTCGGCTGCTCCCGCGGTTTCTGGTGACGACGCCACGATTCGCACTCGTCGCGCTCGTCCTCCCTGCGGGGGCGCTCGCGCCCGCGCTTCTCGCGACCGACTTCCTCGGCGGGGCGACGTTCCGCATCGGGGCGGTGCTCCAGGCGGTCGCGATCGGGGGATTCGCGGTCGCTTACGCCGACATGTTTTATCGAAGCGAGCGCCGCCGCGTCGGCTTCTACGCCGTCCTCGCCGGCGCGCTCTGCGGGGTCGCCGCGGTGGGCCTCGGGCTCACGTTCGCGTTCGGCGAGTTCGCCGCCGGCGCGTTCGACGCCCACTACCGCCTGGCGCTGGCGGGCTTTCTCGGATTGACCATCGTTGGCGTGAGCTACCAGTTCTATCCGCCCGCGATCGGAACGACGCCGGGCGTCGGCGACCGAACGGCCCACCTCTCGACCGGATTACTGGTCGGCGGGCTCACGCTCGAGGCGGCCGGCCTCCTGCGACGAGCGCCCGACCTCGAGCGGGGCGGCTCGCTGCTCGTCCTCACCGGGGCGGCGCTGTACGCCTTCGTCGTGCTGGCGGTGTTCCTCGAGCGGCGGTAACAGAAGCGCGAGAGGGGCCGTCCGACCGCACTCAACACGACCCCGAGCCATCAGTCATTGGTGACCGCGCCGACTCGAGCGACGCCGGTCACCGCGTCGACGTGGACGTTGCCGGTCCCGGTGTCGCTCTCGATCGGAACGATCCACGACGCACTCGTCCGGTATGGGTGCTCGAGCACCCGCGGGTTCTCGTGGTCGTCCGCGAGCGCCTCGAGAGCGATATCCTTAGCGTGCGTAGCCTCGGTGATCGTGATCTCGTCGTCCATCCGAACGGTGACGACCGGAACGTCTGCGGCCTGGACGACGCGTTCGGTGACGCTGCCGACGATCAGCCGGTCGAGGCCGCTCCGCCCGTGCGTTCCCATCACGATGGCGTCGACGGCCGTCTCGTCTGCGTACTCGAGGATCGACGCCGCGGGGGTCCCCCGCCGGAGCACCTTCACGACGGCGACGCCGCGGCGGTCGGCCTCGGTCTCGACGCGGTCGGTCGCCCGCCTGGCGGCGCGCTCGGCACCCTCGCGGACGACGTCGCTGGCGAGCGACTCGCGGGCGCCCTCGTCGAGAACGGCCAGGGCGTGAACGGTTCCGTCGGCGGCTTCGGCGAGCTCGAGCGCGTGTGCGATCGCCCGTCGGCTGCCGTCGCTCCCGTCGGTCGGAACGAGAATGTCCTGGTATATCACGGCTGAAGGTACGTGCGAGACGAGCAAGAACACGGAAGCCGGTCCCCAGTCGGTGGGAATCACCGAATCGCTCGAGGACGACCGACATCAGCCGGTCGCTCGCTCGTCAGCGACGTCGACCGTCTCCTCGGAGTCCGACCGGGAGCGAGAGAGCGCGCCGCCGAACCCGCCCGGCCCGTGGCGGTGGATCACCAGAAGCATGTTGGCGGCGAACACGGCGAATCCGATCGTCATCGACACGCCGCCCGCGACGACGACAGCCGCCGGAACCGGGAGCAGGCCCGCAGCGGCGAGTCCGGCGAAGCCGGCTACGGTCGCCGCGAAGTCGACGCGCTCGAGTCGGCTCGAGTAGAGGTCGTCGATCATCGGCACGCGCTCGAAGCCGAGGCGGTCGCTGTAGCGGTCGAGCCAGACGATGAACGGAATCACGTGGTACAGGGTGCCGACGACGACGAACCCGAAGACGCCGACGACGAGGAGCGTGCTCGTTCCGGGGGCGCCGAACAGGGCGTCGGGGGCCATCGGATCGCGCCACCACGCGGGGGCGGCGAGGGCGGCCCACGCGAGCAGGGAGCCGACGACCACCCAGTACCGGGCCGTCATCGGGCTCCGGTCGACGGAGGCCCTCGAGAGCAACCCCGCGACGACGAGGGCGAACGCGGCCGCGCCGACGAGTACCGCGAGCGCACCGACTCGAGCAAGCGCGAGCGAGCCGAGCCCCCGACCGAGCGCGAAACAGACGACGCCGGCGGGTAGCGCCCACGCCTCGAGGCGCAGGAGAGGGCGATCGATCCGGGCGGGCGACGCCTGGGTGAACATCGTCGCGAGCTGGGAGAGCGCGCCGACGACCGTCGCCAGCACCCCGCCGAAGACGGCGAGCGTCGCGTGGGCCAGGATCACGTCGAAGCGCCCTACCGACAAGGCGTCGAACACCGGCGTCTGGAGGTCGACGGCGAGGGCGACGCCGAGCGGCGCGACCGCGGCGAAACAGCCGAGGGCGAACGCGAAGTGGCGCTCGGTGGAATCCAGCGGCCGGGCTCGAGCCAGCGTCCGGCCGACGTTGTAGACGAACACCCAGATGCCCGCGAGCAACAGCGTCGCGAACGCCGGGAGGAGGACGAGTCGACCCGCCAGCAGGACGGCGACGAATCCGACGAGCCCCCCGGAGACGAGCCAGAGCTGGACGACGGCGAGTCGACGGGAGTAGAGCGTGACGCCGGACCAGACGGGAACGAACTGGGTCATCGCCCCCATAATCGTGAGGCAGATCCAGCCGATCAACAGGAGGTGGACGTGTGCGATCGAATCCAGTCCCGGCAGCGACGAGACAGACTGTACGGTTCCCATCCCGACGCCGGCGACGAGGAAGGCGAGGCCGACGACGAAGTGTCGAAGCGGGATCGTCATCGGCGGCTGCTGGTCGGTGTGGAGACCGCCCGGAAGCGCGTTCATACCTCGAGTGGGCGGCCCACGGTCGTCGTCCTGGTTCCGAACGTGTTCGGAGGGGACCATTAGCGGCTCGACGGCCTCTAGACGAGCGTGATCCAGATGCCACCGCACTCGAGTCAGAGCCACGAGAGACGACAGGAGACCGTTACGACAACCGTCGACGTTCGCTGTACCGGCCACGTCCGCGACGCCGTCGGCGCCCACGGTTTCGAGTTCACCTTCGAGGGCGCCACTTTACGGGAGTTCCTCGAGGCGTTCTTCGCCGAGTACGACGTCGCGGACCTGCTGATCGCGGAGACGGAAGCCGAGTCGACGGCGCGAGGGTGGGCGCGTCCGCCGGCGGAGTTGCCGGGAACCTGGCGGAAGAACCCGGAGGGCGAACAGACGCGGACGTACGCGAGAATCTGCGTGAACGGTCGGTTCAACGAACACCTGGCGGGGTTCGACACGGAACTCGAGGACGGCGACCGCGTCGCGCTGCTGAACCCGTTCATGTTCTGCTGTTAGCGGGACGACCCACCGACGCCGGAGTCGTCCCGGGAGACCCGAATCGAACGACGGAAACGGTCGGACCCGTCCCCCACCGGTAGCGAGAATTTATACGCCTGCGCGTTCAACCCGGCGTCTGTACACGGAGAGGGAGTACTTCGGAATGCGTTCATCGCCCCCGACGGACACGGAACTGCACTCGCGGGTTCGCCAGCAGGAGGTCGTCACCGAACTCGGCCAGCAGGCACTCGAGGATAACGACCTCGATCAGCTCATGCACGACGCCGCGGCGGCCGTCGCCGAGACGCTGGACAGCGAGTACTGCAAGGTCCTCGAGGTCGTTTCGGGCGGCGATGGCGTGTTACTCAGGCAGGGCGTCGGCTGGGACGACGGGCTCGTCGGGACCGCGATCGTCCCGACCGATACGAACTCGCAGGCCGGCTACACGCTCCTCTCGGAGGAACCGGTCGTTGTCGACGACCTCCGGACCGAAGAGCGGTTCAGCGGCCCCGACCTCCTCATCGAGCACGGCGTGGTGAGCGGCATCAGCGTCATCATCGGAACCGTCGAGGAACCGTGGGGAATTCTGGGCGTCCACGCCACCGACCACCGGGAGTTCACCGAGTACGACGTCACCTTCGTACAGAGCGTCGCGAACGTCCTCGCGGCGGCGATCGAGCGCCACGAGTACCGGACCGAACTCGAGGAGACGGTCGTCGAACTCGAGCGGTCGAACACCCGCCTCGAGAGCTTCGCCGGCATGCTCGCACACGAGCTTCGAAACCCCGTCTCGATCGGCCAGATCTACAGCCAGCGACTGCCGACGGAGACCGCCCCGCAAGCGGTCGAGTACGTCACGGAGGCGTTCGACCGCATCGAGAGCATCGTCGACGTCATGCTGATTCTCGTACAGGGACGGGAGGCGGTCGGCGAAACCACGCCGATCGAACTCTCCGCGGTCGTTCGGGAGGCGTGGGCGGGTGTCGCGACACCCGAGGCACGACTCGAGGTCGCCCTCGACGGTGTAGTGCGCGCCGACGAGACGTACATCCACCTCATGTTCAGGAACCTGCTCGAGAACGCGGTGATCCACGGGGGCGACGACGTGACCGTTCGCGTCGGCGGCACTGACGACGGCTTTTTCGTCGCCGACGACGGTCCCGGCGTCCCGGCCGACGAGCGCGCGTCCGTCTTCGACGTGGGGTTCACCACGGCGGCCGACGCCGGCGGCTCGGGGCTCGGGCTCACGTTCGTCAGGGAGATCTGTTCGGTGTACGGGTGGACGTGCACCCTGACCGAGAGCGAGTCCGGCGGCGCCAGGTTCGAGTTCGGGAACGTCGAGTTCGTCGACGAGCGACCGACGCGATGATGTTCGCCGCGACACGGACGGTGCCGGGCGCCGAACCACCAGGTATGGTGACCACGAACCTCCCTACCGACTCGACCGCACGCCCCGACCACGACACATCGTGGTCGGCGAACCTCGAGCACCCCCGCCACGCGGACGACCGCGACCTGGTCGTCGCGGAAGCGCTCGACGCCGTCGAACGGACGGCCGCCGGCTGTCACGTCAACCTCGTAACGCACACCGCTCACGGGCACCCGTCGACGTACCTCTACGACGCCCTCGAGGCGGCGTTCGACGCTCTCGAGTACGAGTACGTCGACCGCTGTGGCTGCGGCGGCCACGTCACGCGCGTCCATGTAGAGTAGAGCGGGGAAGAGTGAGCGGTCAGTAGCGGCCGCCACCGACGACGCTACGGCAGGGATTTCTTTCGATTCACAGAGTTGTGAGGGGGTGCCCCGTGGTCACCCCCGAGATGGGGTCACTGTGCGCGTTCGGCGCCAGGAACCGGCTCGTCAGCCATCGGGGCCGCGTGTTCGGCGACCCGTCTGCGGTTGATCTCGCCGATCCGATCGCTCACGCCGTCGACGAGGTCGACGATCGTCTCCTGGATCGGGCTGTCGTCGTTTTTCACCGCCGGGCCGTCGGTGCCGTCGGCCCCGAAGTCGGGGTGCAGCGGGAGTGTGCCGAGCAGCGGGACGTCGTAGTCGGCGCTGATGTCCTCGCCGCCGTCGCGGCCGAACAGGTCGTGTTCGTCCTCGCAAGAGGGGCAGTGGAACGTGCTCATGTTCTCGACGACGCCCAGCACCGGCGTGTGGTGTTTCTGGAACATGCGCAGTCCCTTTCGGGTGTCGTCGACGGCCATCTGCTGTGGCGTCGTGACGATGACGGCCCCGGTGACCGGCATCGTCTGTAACAGGTCGAGCGCCGTGTCGCCCGTCCCCGGCGGGAGGTCGACGATGAGGTAGTCGAGACGACCCCACTCGACCCCGTCGAGGAACTTCGTCATGATGTTGTTGACCATCGGCCCCCGCAAGAGGGCCGGGTCGTCCGCGTTCTCGGTGAGAAAGCCCATGCTCATCACGCGAACGCCGCCCGAGCGCGGCGGGACGAGCTCCTCTTCCGGCGTGACGCCCGGCTCGCCCTCGATCGGCAGGATCCGGGGGACGTTGGGGCCGTGAATGTCGGCGTCGAGGATACCGACGTGGGCACCTTGGCGCTCGAGGCCCGCCGCCAGGTTCGCAGCGACGGTCGTCTTGCCGACGCCGCCCTTGCCGGAAGAGACGGCGATGATGTTTCTGACCCGCGGCATGATCTCCTCGTCGAAGCCGTGTTCCCGGCCGGCGTGGGCGCGCAGGTCGGGCTCGAGGCCCATCCCGGAGACGACCTCGCGGATGCGGGTGCCGATCTCCATCTCGGCGGGCGCGTAGGGGGTGTTGAACGCGAGGGAGATCCGCGCGGTGTCGTCGGTGATCGTGACGTCGTTGACGAGGCCGAGCGAGACGATGTCGTCGTCGTTCAGCGGATCGTCGACGGCTGTAAGTCTTTGTCGGAGTTCGGATTCGGTCGGTGTCATGGTGTATCGTGTGTGAAGTTGTAGTGCCGACGGGCAGTCGAGCGCGGTCCCGGTCGGCACGGCGGGCGGTCGCGCGTGGTTCGTGTATCGGTTCTCCCGGTCGACCGTCGCGTTCAGAAGAACACGAGGTCGAGCAGGACGGTTTTGAGGAACATCCCGGTCCACAGCAGGACCGTGAGCCCGACGAGGTAGCCGACGCCGAGTGCGGCCATTCGCGTGTCACGGGGTTCGCCGGCGAACCACGCGACGAGCATGACGTACACCGGCACCAGGATCACCCCGAAGACGAGCCAGGTTCCGGGACCGGGAAAGCCGGTCGTCATACGGTCACCTCCGGTTCGATGCCGTCGTCAGTCGAGGGGTCGTTCTCGCTCATCGGATCGCTCTCGGTCGGTGGGTCGCGTTTCGGTTCGCGGTCCGCCTGCAGGTGTTCGATCGCGTGGAGTTCGACGACTGGGATCGCCTTGGCCACGACGAGGAAGAACATCGTCACCATCCCGATCGTGCCGAGCACCGAGGCCATCTCGATGAGACTCGGCCAGTACGCGCCGGGGACGGCCTCGTAGAGGCCGAACGTCGGGTACATCAGCCCCTCGACGACGAAGAACACCTTCTCGAGCAGCGTCGCGATCAGGACGGTCACGCCCGCGCCGACGGCCCGCAGCGGGGTGAACAGCGACGGGCGGATCGTCTGGGCGAAGATGTACGCGAGGGTCGCCCCGACCAGTACCATCGCGCCGACGTACACCGGGTGCGAGAGCTTGGCGCTGGTCGCCGCGGTCTGATCGATCGGCGCCGCGAAGGAGCCGCCGACGATCTGCTGGAGCTGGAGCCACAGGAACAGCAGCGCGAAGACCCCGAGCCACAGGGTCAGCCCCCGGAAGACGTCGTCGGTGATAATGTGATTCCAGTCGTACGCCGTCCTGAAGGCGTAGGAGATGAGGATCACGCCGCTGATCGCCGACGTCAGCGCGATCGTGAGGAACTGCGGCCCCTGGATCGCGCCGAACCAGCCGGGCATCGTCGGGATCAGCGCGAACAGCCACGGGATGACCCCGCCGTGGAGCAGCAGCGGCGCGAGGATGATGATCGCGAGCGCGAGCCACCAGACCATCCGCTCGACGACCGCGTCCTCTTTCTCGGTGTAGCCGACGGTGAGGAGTCTGTACAGCGGCTCGAGTCGATTCGGGAGGTCCGCGCGCAGGCGGGTCACGTCGTAGCGCAGAGTGAGCAGCAGGTACGTCGCCGTCATCACGAAGTACAGCGTGATGACCGTCACGTCCCAGACCAGCGGCGAGTTGTGGATCGTGACGTGGTAGTTCCCGAGGATGCTCGTCACCATCCGGTCGGGCCGGCCCATGTGAACGATGATGTAGAAGCCGGCGGCCGAGAGGCCGGCAATCGTCAGCAACTCTGCGAGTCGGGCGACCGGCATGTAGCGGTCCATCTTCAGCAGCCGAACGGCGGCGGAGAGGATGATGCCGCCGTGGGCGATGCCGACCCACCAGATGAACGCGCCGATGTACAGCCCCCAGGTGACGCCGCCGCCCGAACCCCAGTCCGCGAGGCCGGTGACGATCAGCCCGTGCTGGAGCTGGTAGGTCCAGCCGACGAGAAAGAGGCCGAACGCCGCCGCTGCGGCGGCGAAAACCAGGGCGAACCGCTTCGTAGTGTGCTCGAGCGGGCGCAGGATATCCGCCTTCGTCGGCGTCTTCGTGCTCACGGGGCGACACCTCCGCCGAACGTGCCGTCGTCGAGCACCTCCTTGCGCCGGTCGACCTCGCCGATGTCCTCGTAGGAGACCGGTCCCTCGACCTGTCTGGCGTTGGGTCCGGGCTCGTTGCCGACGAAGACGACGTTCGGGTCGGTGCCCAGTTCCTCGAGCAGCCGGAACGTCGAGACGGTGTCGGACGACCGGTTCGGGAAGTGTTCGTGGTCGTTGGGCTTCTCCGAGCGAACCTGCTCGAGATACTGATTGGGGTCGCTCTCCGGGTCGTTCATGTCGCCGAAGTGAATGGCGTCCATCGCACACGCCTCCTCACACGCGGTCGTCCCGACCTTGTCCTCGCCGTGGATGCCGTCCTGACGGCTGGGGCACATCGTACACTTGCCCATCACGCCCTTCGGCGGGCGGCTGTCGACGCGGCGACCGCGCCCGTCGAAGACGTGATCCGGATCGAGCTCCGACCCCGGCACGTCGGGCTCTCCCCACTGGAAGTAGTTGACGCCGTACGGACAGGCCACCTGGCAGTACCGGCAGCCGATACAGACGTCGTAGTCGGTGAGCACGAGGCCGTCCTCGGTCCGCTTGTGGCGAGCCGTCGTCGGACACACCTTCTCGCAGGGGGCGTTCGAGCAGTGCTGGCACGTCCGCACGAGGAAGTTCTCGCCGTCCTGATCGTCGTCCTCGTAGGTGAAGACGTACATCCAGTTCGCGCCGGCGGACGTGTTGTTCTCCTGGCTACAGGCCGTGACGCAGGCGAGACAGCCGTCGCACTTCTCGAGGTCGATGACCATCCCGTACTGCATCCCGTCTTCGTCGTCGTCCTCCTCGCCCGCGGCGGCCGTCGCCACGTCGGTGTTCTCTTTCGTCGCCCAGGCACCGAGGCCGAGAACCGCGGCTCCGGCGCCGAGTTTCTTCATCGCCTCGCGGCGGGGGAGGTCGCCGCCCTCTTCGAGTTCGGCGAGCGACTCGAGGAGCCCCGCCCCGTCCTCCGAGTCGGCGAACGCCTCGACCACCGGCCGGTCGTCGACGCCGAACTCCTCGATGACGGCGCCGTGGTAGCGCTCGTAGAACTCGGCTTCCGAGAGCTCGCCGGCGACGAGCCGCTGGGCGTCCTTCGCCATCTCGAGGCCGAGTTCGGTGTCGTACTCCGTCTCGGCCAGCAGCTGTTCCATCTCCGATTCCCAGTCGTCAGTGTGAAGGTGTGATACCGAATCGTCAGAACTCATACAGTCACCACCGGCTGTGGACCCTGACAGCGGATCGTCCGTCGAGTCGAGATCGCGTCTGCTGTCGCCGTCATTACTCGACGACGACGGCACCCTTCTGGTTGACGTTGAGGTGCGGTTCGCAGTAATAGCGGTACGTCCCGGCGTCGTCGAAGGTGTACTCGAACGTCTCGCCGGCGTCGGTCTTCATGTCGCTCTCGAAGAGGCCGTCGTCCTCGGTGACGGTGTGGCCGCCGCCGTCGCCGGTCCACTCCCAGACGACCGTCGTCCCGGGGTCGACGCGGATCGCGGCGGGGTCGAACTCCATTCCGGACGAGCCCGCACCGTTCATCACCGTCACTTCGTCCTCGCTGGTCATGTCGACGACGCCGTCGTAGGAGTCGACGCCGTCGAACCAGTCGCCGAAGTCGTGGTCGTCGGTCGCCGCGTCGTCGTCGCCGTTGCCACCGTCGTCGCCGCCGTCACCGTCGCCGTTCGTGTTCGGTTGCGGTTCGTCGTCGTCGCTGCCGAGACAGCCCGCGGCGAGTGTGATCGTCAGCGCTGCACCGGATGCCTTCAGGAACGTCCGTCGGTTGCGGTCGATTTTCGTCATCAGTTGACTCCTCTGTCTGACCCTGGGGCGGAGACCTCATTGAAATAAGAAGGCGATTTCCACGGCGTGGGAACACCGACGATCATGTTCGGCGAGACAGAGTTGGTCGTCGGCTCAAACTCCAGTTACGACTCGCTGGTGGCGGCTACCGAAACCGAGGGACGCCGTCGAGTGGCGGCTCTGAGTCCTGATCCGATCGGCACCGGCCCGGAAACGGGAGGACGCTCGAGACGATGCCGACCGCAAAGCGGGCAGCGGGCACGGACGAGCGTCGGATCAGACGGTCGTGAACGGCTCGTGATCGCCGCTCGGCGACACAGCGTACACCTCGAGCGGCTCGTCGCCGGGTTCGCCCATGCCAGGAGAGTGCGCCGGCATTCCCGGGACCGCGATCCCGGCGATCTCGTCGGACGTCTCGAGGGCCTCCTCGATGGCGTCGACCGGAACGTGCCCCTCGACGAACAGCCCGTCGAGAACGACCGTGTGACAGCTCGCCATCTCCGACGGGACGCCAACCTCGTCCTTTCTCTCTGCCATGGAGTCCGTCTCGACGACCTCGAGGTCGCCCTCGAGGTGTTCCTCGAGGTACGTCGCGTACTCGCCACAGCAGCCACAGCTGGGGTCGTGGTACTGGACGGCGTCCGCAACAGACAGACGCAGTTCGCGGCTCCACGGCCCCGTCGCCGACTGTGTGAGACAGCCGGCGCTGGCGGCCGCGGCGGTGGCGAGCGCCGTCCCGAGCAGTGCCCGCCTCGAGGGGCGATTCCCGATCATGTCGAGTCGATCATTCGAGCCGGCGGGTATAAACACGGGGATTCGATACCGGAGTCCGGGAACCGCTCCGAACCGGTTCGGCCCAACGACCAATGGCCGCGCTCGCGGAGGCATACCCGTATGACGACCCAGACCCACGCCGCCGAGACGACCGAGGTAGCGTCCCTCGACGACCTCGAGGGGCGCCCGCACGCACGACTGTTCGACGGCGAGCCACAAACGATCCGCCTGACGCTCGAGGCAGGAAACTGCGTCGCCCCGCACCAGCACCCCGATCGGGAGATCGTGTTGCACCTGCTCGAGGGGCGGCTCACGGTGACCCTCGGCGAGGAGGAGTACGACGTCACCGAGGGAACCGTCGTTCGGTTCGACGGCGACCAGTACGTCTCGCCGGAGGCCGTCGAAGATAGCACCGCACTGCTGGTACTTGCGAAGCGTCAGGAGTAGAACAGCGTCTCGCGATCACGCGGTCGCGAGCTCTTCTTCGAGCGGATTGAGGTCGTCGGAGTCAGGAATGTCCTCGAGGAAGCTCTTAACGATGGTCTCCTCGGCGCGGTGGAGCGTCTCGCTGCACGTCGACTTCGCGATGCCGAGGTGGTCCGCGAGTTCGGTGAGCGAACAGCACCGCGGCGTGTCGTAGTAGCCGCGCTCGACGGCGGCGACGACGAGTTCGCACTGGCGCTCCGAGAGGAGCTGGCGCTGGTGGAGTCGCTCTCGAACGTGGTCGATCCGGTACTGGAGTCCGAACAGCTGCAGCTGGTCTGCGAGCTCCGAGAGGCGTTCTCTCGAGCCCGTGACCTCGATCGTCGCCTCGCCGTCTCGGATCTCTACCGGCAGCTCGATCGGCATTCCCGAATCGCGCGAGGAGAACATCAACAGCGGCGCGGTCGTCTCGAAGTGAACCGTCGCCTCGTTGTCGCTCCACTGGGCGAGTGAGAGCTCCGTGATCTGCGGGTGGTCGTCCATGTCCTTGACCAGGTCGGGGACGTTCGGTCCGGTGATTCGCACGAGCGCGAACCCGGATTCGGGACCCGGGACGGCCGCGAGCACCCGGAACGTCGATTCCGGGTGCGCCGTCGAGATCTGCTGGATCCACACCTGCTCGGGCATGGTGATCGTCAGTGTCGCTTGTGCCATACGAACAGGTTCGGGTGGAATCCACTAACTACTATAGCCGAATCCGTTCGGGTGAGAACCACCGGAAGTGGTATGCTCGTCGACCGAACACGTTCCCGCCAACGGTCAGGGTGTCGGCGCCCCAAGCCGTAGATATGCCGATGACTCACTCCGAACACCGACTCGACGTCCGCGAAATCGAGGGGCCGCCGTTTGGCGAGATCATGGCCGCACTCGACGGCCTCGAGGCCGACGAGCGACTGCGCCTGATCGCCGGGTTCGAGCCCAAACCGCTGTACGAGGTCCTCGAAACCCGTGGGTTCACCTACCAGCCAGAGCGGAGAGCCGACGAGGAGTGGCACGTTCTCATCGAACTCGCCTGATCGGCCGGGACTGCACTCGAGGCGCCTCCCGTCGGTCCGCGGGTACGGAGTACCCGTTGTGAGTCGAGACGCTTTCGAACGGAGTACACTATCCGTTAGTTACATATGTGATTGCTCACCATAGAAGAGGTATACCGAATGCGCGCCCTCTCGTCTCTCCGCGGCGATACCGTGATTGCCGGACTCGGCTGTCTCTTTGCCACGGCAGCCGCGGTGTACGCGCTCACAGGAGTTGTCGGTGGAACCGAGGCGTCAGTGATACTCGTCGTCACGTCGCTCTGTGGCGGATCGGGGATCGGCCTCCTCTACGCCGGCCGGCGACTTCCCCGAACGAGCGTTCACCCGTCGCTCTACGATCGCGTCGCGAGATGGTGTCTCGCCGGTCTCGGGGCGATGGTCGCGCTCCTGGTTTTCGTCGCGGCCGTGGCAGGAGTTACGAGTTTCGTCGAGAATTTCCTGATCCTCACCGCGCTCGCCAGCGTCGCCGGCCTCGGAATCGGCGTCTACGACGCACAGGCACGGACGCGAGCGCTCCTCGCGGAGCAGCGAAGCCGCGAACTCGCGAGACAGAACCAGCGCCTCGAGAGCTTTTCGGAGATGCTCACACACGAACTCAGGAACCCACTGACGATCGCCAAGGTGTACCACGGGGAGTCCGACCCGCGAAATGAGGGTGCCGCCGCCGAGGTCGACACGGCCCTCGAGCGAATCGACGAGATGATCGACGTCCTGTTGATCACCATTCGCGGCTCCACGAACGAGCACGGTGAGGAGTCGGTGGTGCTGGAGCAGGTCGCGACGGAGGCGTGGGACGACCTCTCGAGAGCGTCGGACTCGGCGTCGCTCATCGTCGACGCGGACCGGGCCGTTCGAGCCGACTCCGTACACGTCTACCACTTGCTGCGAAACCTCTTCGAGAACAGCGTCGAACACGGTCCGGACGGGGTGACGGTTCGCCTCGGCGATCTCGAGGACGGGTTCTACGTCGCAGACGACGGTCCCGGACTCCCCGAGAAGAATCGGGCGGTGGTCACCGAAGGCGGCTTCACGACGAAGCCGGACGGAATCGGCCTCGGGCTGACGTTCGTCGAACACCTCGCGACCGGCTACGGGTGGGAGATGACACTCACCACGGGGAACGATGGTGGAACGCGGGTCGAATTCACGGCTGTCGAGTCCGCCGACGGGTCTGCCCGCGCCCGGACCGAAGAGCACACGGTCACGACCGTCTATACGGGCATCTAACATCCTGTTACACGAAATCAAGGAGAACGCCCACGACTTTAGTCGTGGGAGGATGTCAACGAGAACTGCGGACGACTACACCCGAAGCGATCGGAACTCGAACCGGGCGCCACCCTCGGCGCTCTCCGAGACCGTTACGTCCAGACCGTGTGCGTTGCCGACTCGGCGAACGATCGTGAGTCCGACGCCGGTCCCGCTGTATCCCGTCGTGAACCCGTGCTCGAGGACGCGGTCTCGATTCTCGGGTGGGATACCGCGGCCGGTGTCCTCGACGTAAAACCCGTCGGCCAGCGGGCCGACGCGAACGGTAACGTCCGGGCCACCGTGGCCGACCGCGTTCCGAAAGAGGTTTTCGAACAGCGCCTGGAGCTGGGTCTCGTCGCCGTCGACCGTACACTCCTCGGTCGAGAGCGTCGCCGACCGGGAGTCGACCATCGACCAGGCGCGTCGAGCGACCTCCGCGAGCGAAACGCGGCGACATTCCCCGGTCGGCGTACCGTGACGGGCGAGCGCGGCCAGATCGGTGAGGAGGTCGTTCATGCGTAACAGCGCGTCCTCGATCGCTTCGAGGTCGGTTTCGTCGCCGGTGTCGCGGTACTGTTCGAGGTGTCCGAGCGCGATCGAGAGAGGGCTTCGAATGTCGTGAGAGACCATGCTGGCGAACTGATCGAGTCGCTCGTTCTGTCGCTCGAGCTGGGCGGCGACCTGGCGCGTCTCGCTGACGTCCTGGGTCACGAGGACGCCGTACGGCTCGCCCTCGACGGACGTCGGCCGCGTCTCGAGGTGATGGATCGACCCGTCGTACTCGACGTCAAACGAGCGGGGCTCCCCGTCGATCGTCGCTCGAAGCTCCGGTTTCAGCGTGTCGACGGTCTCTTTCGGGAAGAGATCCTCGACCGGCTTTCCGATCATGTCCGCGGGGCGACACCCCGAAAACGGAAGCGGGTCGGGCCCGATTACTCGATACCGTAACTGGGCGTCGAACAGGACCAGCACACCGTTCGGAAAGCTGGTGAGGAGCGCTCGATAGGCGTCGATCGACACCTTCTGTAATACGTCGTTAGGGTTCTCCATCGAATAAGTGAGCTAACAGGAGAGTTGTCGCACCCCCTATTAAACGTAGTGGCTTCGCGTTAGTTCAGATGCAGAAAAATCTTGATTTCTGATAGCTATTAGATATCATAATTACTAATGAGGGGACGTATCGACGGCTACCGTGAACGAGACGGAGTAGAGGCCGAGCGTAATCTCCGCCGTACAGTCGTTCGATCACCGACCGGCGCCGAACTCGAGTGACCGATCGACGTGGAGCCGGCGAAACCGAACCCGTTCGGATCAACACCGATGGTACCCGCCGCTCGAGTGGGACCTGCATGACGACACTCGACGTGAGAACGATCCCGCCGGTCAGCCGCCACCCGACGATTCACGAGGCGTTCGACGCACTCGAGCCGGGCGAGACACTGACGATCATCAACGACCACGAGCCAAAACCGCTGTTCTACGAGTTCCAGGCCGAAGTCGCCGCCTTCGACACCGACGGCTACACCGTCGACCGCGTTGAGGACGGAAAGTTCGTCGCCGAATTCCCGAAGCGCGACGACTGATTCGGCCGCTGCCACCAGCCCCTTTCCGTCACTCGGACTGCTGCCACCAGCCCCCTTCCGTTTTTCCGCGCTCGGTTTCGAGACCGATCACGTTCGGCACGAGACACAGGCGAGTCGCGTCCGGAGGATCACCTATGCCGACACAGACCGTCGACGGCGTCGTCGCCCGGACCGACGCGCCGTCGACCTGGCCGCGAGAACACCTCGACGTCCGCTCGCTCGGTCCGCCGGAGCCGCTGCAGCGAACGCTCGAGCGACTCGTCGAACTCCCCCCGGAGACCGTCCTGGTTCAGCGAAACGATCGCGTTCCCCAGTTTCTCTACCCGAAACTCGACGAGCGCGGGTACCGCTACGAGACAGTCGATCTCGAGACGGAGGTGGTGACGGCCATCTGGCGGCAGTGACGGCCCGCCACCGCGGCCGCCGACATCGAACCGACGGCAACTGACGGCGGCCCGACGAGCGTCGACGATTCGCTACCCCCGTCGACGGGCGCCGAGAGGCCGACCGGCCTCGCGCGCCTCCGCCGGACCGCGTCGGCATACCTGACGCTAACGAAACCCCGTCTGATGTGGCTGCTCTGTCTGGTCGCCCTCGCCGGGATGGGGCTGGCGACGCTGACGGGTGCACGCCTCGAGACGCCGCCACCGGTCGCTCAGAACCGAACCAGACGAAAGAACCGAGACCGACCCGCGTTCACGACTGTGATTCAACGTCACGGGTCGCGTCCTGTACCCCTTCGACGCCCTCGAACTCGAAGCTCGCTCCGCCCTCGTCGCTCTCGGTGACCGAACACCGCCACTCGTAGATCTGCGCCATCTCCTGGACGAACGTCAGCCCGAGCCCCATGCCGCCGTCGTCGCCGGCGGTCGTGTACCCCGACTCGAAGATCGTGTCCCTGTCCGCTCCGGGGATACCGGCCCCGTCGTCGGCGACGTAGAACCCGTCGTCGAAATCACCGACCGTGATGCGGTCGGCGCCGCCGTGTTCGACCGCGTTCTCGAACAGGTTTCGAAACAGGTGACGGATGTACGTGTCGTCGACGATGACGGTCCGGTCGATCTCGAGTTCCAGCGCGACGTCGGGTGCGTCCACCTCCGCCCACGCGTCCCGCGCCGCGGCCGCGAGGTCTACCGGGGCCCGTTCGGTCATCGCCTCCCCGCCCTGGGTGAGCACCAGCATGACGTCGATGAGGTCCTCGATGCGGTCGAACGCCTCCGTGACGTACTCGTGTGCCTCCGGGTTCGCCGTCTCGGGGAGTTGCTGGCTGTAGATCTGGCCGATCGAGACGGGGTTTCGCAGCTCGTGGGTGAGCATCCCCGCGAAGTTCTCGAGCTGGGCGTTCTGTGCCTCGAGCTGGCGTTTGCGGCGGTTTCGCCGGGTGACGTCGCGGACGACGCCGACGAGATCCCGCCTCCCGTCCGCGGACGGCGGGAGGAGCGCACCGGTCCACTCGACGGCGACCGTCTCACCGGACGCTGTCGTCAGCGTCGTCTCGTACGTGTTCGCTGCGCCGGCTCGGATGTCCTCTTTGACCCGCTCGTCGAGCATCGTTACGTTCTCGTCGACGACGAGCGACGCGTGGGCGCCGATGAGTTCCTCGCGCGTGTAGCCAACCAGATCGGTGTACGCCTCGTTGACCAGCAGGAACCGGCTCGCCTGGTCGGCGACGAAGATGCCGTCGTTGACGGTCTCGACGATCGTTTCGTAACGCTCGAGTTCCTGACTGTAGCGTTCGGCCTCGCGCTGGCGATCCTCGGCGTCGAACGCCCGCGTCTTCGCCTGGGCGTCCCGGTAACCCATGCCGAGGCCGGCGACGCTGGCGAGCGCAGAGAGGATCAGGACGGACGTCAGTGGATCGTTGACGGACGCGACCACTGCGACGAACAGAATAACCGCGAGAATGATCGCGATGGCGCGGAGACACCACCGAGCGATCTCGTCGTACAGATCGGGACGGACGTCGAGGTTCGGAAGTAGATTGCCGAAGTAGACGTGGACGAGTCCGGAGGTGCCGACCAGCAGCGAGATCGTCAGCACGTCGGCGAGCCCCCGGATCTCGAGTACGTAGAGAAGCGGGAGGCCGGCGGCGACCGCGACGTACAGCCAGCCGAGGCCTAGAATAACGCGCTGGCCGCCAACCCGCGAGATACTGTTCGATACATATCCCATCAGCCGGTGGAAGAAAGCGAGGTACCAATAACATTTGCATTTTCTCGACCGCGAGCCGTTCGAACTGGCCGCTGTATGTCGCGCCCCGGACATTTCCGGCCGGGTTCCCGTGGCTCGGGAACGGCACCTGCGATTTAGCGCCGCGTGGGTCGATGGGTTCCGTGGCGATCGCCGTGGGCTACAACCTAGGTGTGAGCCGGTTGGCCGGCCACACGGAGCTGTTCGTCCGCGTCGCGGGGGTCGCCCTCGTGCTCTCCGGGGCCGGCCAGCGTACAGGACGGGTCTGTGAGAGCGGAGTCGCCCTGTCTCTCGAGTCGGCACCCGGTATCGCCGCCGGGGACCGTTTATCCGACGATCCGAGCTTGTTCGTCCGATCGGGCGGCTCCCGAAGCGGTTTCGTCCGATCGGACGGCTCCCGAATTTCGAGAACCCGCGCGAACGTGTGCGGGAGAATAGAACCGGGGTTACGGACAGAGTTTGGCGTGTACAAGCCATGACGACTGCACAATCGGACGAACCGATGCCGTTCATGCAACGGTTTATACAATCGCATCTGGTTGCTCGCGCTCATCGCGCTGGTGTTTTTCGCCCTCCGGTAGATCACGACTCTCCGTCCTCGGGACGCCACTCCGATCCGACCCTGTCGTAGCCCATCATCTGCGCCCCCCGATGCTCGGTGACGACCGCCTTCATGTTCGGCTTCGGAACGCCGAACTCGTCGGCGGCGAGGTCCATCACGGCGAGGACGAACTCGCGTTTCACCTCGAACGGGCGGCCCTCGCGGATATCCGCGTCCAGAAACAGCAGCCGATCGTCGTCGACCTCGCGTCCGAGCGAGAGCTCCGATGGCTCTCGAGGGCGAACGGTGATCGCGACGTGGCCGGTACCCGTTTGCATGATCTCGCCGTACCGCTCCCGCACCGCTTCGGCGAACTCCCGTTTCGTCTGTCCCGTCAGTTCGACGGTTGTATCGAATTGAAGGAGTGGCATACGCCGAAATCGGGTGTGTGCTCAATAAAGCTACTCGCGAGGCCGTGTCGTAGCCTGCGACAGCGCGAAGTGATCGCTCGAGAACGCGTCGTACTGTTTGTTGGAGTCCCGTACCGGTGATCCCCGATACGGTAGGAGTGGTCCCGAAGATATTCGATTTCGAACGGGAAGCACTCGACAATTGAAAGACTATTCCACTATCTACATCACTGTACTATCTATACTACTCTAGAATAACTATACTAGTAGAACTACTCTACTAGGGCACGAATTTCGTCGCTCGAAACGGATGTTTGGCACGCAAGAACTGGATTGGGACGGAGACACCCCCGTCGCGTTTGTAACGGGATCTAGGTACGGGGGTCTAGAGGAGGAACACACCGGGTTCGCGCTTGTAATATCGTTGTCTTCGGTCTGCTTTACCGGCAATATCGGAACTTCGACCTCATCCTCCCCACCCTATTGACCGTTACATCCGCGACGGAGGTGTGTGTCTTTTCCGACCGGTCGAACCGATTCCGATTCCGATTCTCCGTTCCTCTCGCTCGAAGACCCTGGCATCAGACGTTCCCCGGTCGAGGTTACATCCGCGATAGGGGTGTCGGAAACACCGCTTCGACTGTAACTAGACCCGCGAGGCTACTGTTTTCGCACATCTCAGCCAATTCCGGTGTACAGTACATCCCGGGGCGACGTAACTCGGATTTTACATCCGCGAGCCACCCCCCATAGCTTTATTTCAGTCGAGTTGAAATGGCTCTGGTATCACCATGTCTACTGAGGACGACCGCGATCCGCTCTTTCGGTACGACGATCCGATCTTCGCGGACGAGCGGTTGCTCGAGATTACCCACCTTCCGGGACCCGATCGAATCGTCGGCCGCGACGAGCAGATGCAGCGCGTCGCCGACGCACTCAACCCCGCTATCTTCGGGAGTGAGCCCGCTCACCTCTTCATCTTCGGCAAAACCGGGACCGGAAAGTCGCTCATCTCGCGGTCGATCACGCAGCGAGTCATCTCCGAGGGGAAACGGGACGGCATCACGATCAAGTACGCGTTCATCGACTGTGGCGAACAGAACACCGAGGCCGCCATCGTGAAGACGATCGCCCAGATCGTCAACGAACCCGACAGGAGCGGCGTGACCATTCCGGATCGCGGGCTCGGCACTGGCGATTACTACAAGCGCCTCTGGCAGAGCGTCGATCACTGTACGGACGTCACGATCATCATCCTCGACGAAATCGACATGCTCGAGGACGACGAGGTTCTCAGAAAACTCTCCCGTGCGGGTGAAAACCGACGGATCTCGAGTTCGAGCATCGGGATCATCGGCATCTCGAACAAGATCGACTTTCCCGATCACCTCTCCGAGCGGGTCAAATCCAGCCTCTCGCGCGACGAACTGGTCTTCCCGCCGTACGACGCGAACCAGCTGGTCGACATCCTCGAGAAACGACGCGACGCGTTCCACGAGGGCGTGCTCACGGACGACGTGATCCCGCTCACGTCGGCGCTAGCCGCCCAGGAGCACGGCGACGCCCGGAAGGCGATTGACATCCTCCGGAACGCCGGGCGGCTCGCGAAGAAGCAAAACGACGCCCAGGTGACCGAAGCGCACGTCCGCTCGGCGAAAGAGAAAACCGAGGCCGACCGGTTCAGCGAACTCATCGAGGGCTCTCCCCAGCAGGCGAAGGCGATCCTGTACGCGCTGACTCTGTTGACCGAAAACAGCTCCAGCGAGGAGTTCCCGACGAAGATCATCTACAACCAGTACAAGCAGGTCGCTCGTCGACTCGACCTCGAGCCGCTGTCCGAACGACGTGTCCAGGAGATCCTCCAGGAGCAAAACTTCCTCAACGTGATCCAGTCCGAACGCGAGGGCCGCGGCCGCGGCCGCGGCGCCCACGCCAAACACCGCTTGCTCGAGAACCCGGAGATCGTCAAGAAGGTTCTGCTCCGCGACTCTCGGCTGTCAGTGCTCGAAGATACCAGCGAGTAGCGGTGCTCGAGGACACCGGCGAGTAGCGGTGCTCGAAGCTACCAGCGAGTAGCGGCGTTCGAAAGTGGAGACAGCCCAGCCTCGGATTCAGTCAGCAGCGTCCAAAATCCCGAACGCAGTCAGTAGCCGTCGAGAATTTCGATATCACCCCGTTTTCCCCAGTCGACGTGCAACCGGCAGGCGTACTCGACCATTTCCGTCTTGGCCTCGAACTCGAGCGACTGGCTTTCGCCGTCTTCTTCCAGTAGCTCGGTTTCGTACCCGTCGACGACCGCCTCGCGTTCGTCCCAGAGTTCGATGTTGTGCGGCCGTCCGTCGGCGTTCTTCCAGGTGATGACGTACGACTTGCCGGCGGTCAACACGAGCGTCGGATTCTCGACGCCGTCGATGAACGCGGGTTCGACGCCCTCGAAGCCAGCGGTGGTGGCGCTTAAAACGATCTCGTCGACGTCCGCCCACCGCTCGGGGTCCGTCTGCGTTTCTTCTCGGTCGTCCTCGCCGGCTCCGCTCTCGCCGTCGCTCCCCTCGTCACCTTCCTCGCTACCGGTGTCGGCGTTCGTGTCCCCGTCAGTCTCGGCGTTCGTGTCTTCACCGTCAGTGTCGGGATCCGCGTCGTCTTCGCCGCTACCGTTACTTTCCATCCCGTCTCGGCTCTCGTTCGGTTCGTGCTCGCTGTCGTCGTTTCGATCACGCGATGCCGGCGGGCTATCGAGACAGCCCGCGATCAGGAATCCGGCCGGTACGCCGGCGAGAAGTCGCAACGTTCGCCGCCTGTCGCTCGAGTCTGGGTCTTCCATGAACCGACTCGAGCACCGGCATCACCAAGGGTAAGTAGTCCATACTGTCGCTCTCGCGCGACAGTAACGCCAGATTTCACTTCCGTCGTGGCCGTCGGTCCTCGGGGACCGTCGTTCGGTCATCGGTCCCGTTCGAGTCTGGCCCGTCGTTCGTCGAACTCCTCGTCCGAAAGGTCGCCGCGGGCGTACGCGAGCCGCAACTCCTCGAGCGCCGGATCCCCTTCCCGATCAGGTCGACCGGCACTCGAGCGATACAGGGCGTACCCTCCGCCCAGAAGCACCGCGAGCGTAAGCAGCCAGAGTACCAGCAGTAGCCACCACCCACCCATTCCGTTGGGCGTCCCCCCGTTCCACATGTGCCCCCATCCGAACACCCCCAGCATCGGCAGCATGAACAGCATCATCAGGAGCGGAAGGAGCAGGATTACGGCGACGACGATCAAGACCGTTCGAACGACCGCGTCTTCCGTGGACATAGTGATGGTTCGCCGGAATCGGACATAAAACTCTCTCCGGCTCGAGAAACGCGTTGACTCCGCGCGATGCGGCGTGTCGATCGATTGCTCGCGGCCGACTGGCTACTACTCGAGGGGTTCGTACACGTACGAGTGGCGGATGTCGACGTCGTACATGAGCGTCCCCGGCGGCATACGGGCGAGCCGCCACGTCGCGTACAGGTCGCCGATCGCACCCGAGGTGTTCAGAATCAGTACGAACGCCGCCGTGATCGCGACGACCGGAACCGGGACGGCCAGTAGCGGAACGCAGACGGCCGTGATGACGACGAGCGGTGCGAGGCCGACGCGGAGTAGTTCTTCGCGCTTCTGGAACTGACCGAAGACGGCGGTGTAGAACGCCCCCATCGACGGGATGACGCCGTAGCTCACGTCGTAGCCGTAGTGAGCGAACGCCGCGCCGTGGAGCGCCTCGTGGACGACCGTCGTCACGACCAGCGCGACGACAAAGGGGACGATGATCGCAGTCAGATCCATCGCGAACGTCATCGTGTCCCCGTCGGTGGTCATTTCGTACACGCTCGCGAACGCTTCCGGGCCGTGAACCGCCGAGAGGAGTACGACCAACGCGACCGTCGACGCGACGCCCAACAGGCCCGCACCGACCACCAGTACGACCGTCGGGTACGAGAACTCGGAGGGCGCAGCGTACCCCTCCGGCTCCGGGGGCGTTTCGGACGGTTCCGTCGTGTCGACCCTCGAGACGGCGCTTTCGGACATGGGCAGTCCAACCGCTCGCCGATACAAGTACGCACCCCTTCGCTCGTCTCGGATCGAACCGATATCGGGTGATGTCGATCAACGACCCAACGGGCAGACGCCGCTACAGGTCGTCGACGTACCGATCTTCCCACTCGCGTCGGTCCTCGAGCTCGCGCCGTCCGCGGCGGGTGACGCTGTAGATGTTCGTCCGCTTGTCCTTTACGCCCTTGTCGATGAGCCCCTTCTCGACGAGGGTATCGAGGTTGGGGTAGAGGCGACCGTGGTGAATCGCCTTCCCGTAGTAGTCCTCGAGTTCCTCCTGGATCGCGAGGCCGTGCGGTTCCTCGAGGCCCGCGGTTACGTACAACAGGTCGCGCTGGAATCCGGTCAGGTCGAACATTGAATGTGTTTACAATACAGACAATATGTTATAAATTAACCTGTTGTGTTCGTTCTATCCGCTACTTTTGTATTTGAGGCGACACGGCGCCCCTGGAGCTCGATTCGTCCACTCTCTCCTTTCAACCGGGTTCTCGTGAACTCGTTACTGGTCGACTCAGATCCCTGCCAGATGCTCGAAAAACCTCGCTGCATATACGGGTCGCGGTCGTTCGTCGGCGTAGTGAACTCGGAGACGGCGTCACGACGCCCGCTGATCGGTCTCGCGGGGCTGGCGAGCCTCTGCTGTGTCGGCACCGGAACGGTCGCCGTCGCGGGCGGTGTCGCCGCCGGCAGTGCGGGAGGCGGCATCGTCCAGATGGTCGCAACGGTGCTGGCGATCGTCGTCGCCGGTGCGATCCTCCGGTCTCGAGGCGGCTGTTCCGCCTGTCGCACGGAGTGACCTCGCTTCCGATACCCGTACGTACAAACGGGTGGGGTTCGGGAACCCAGTATGGCACGGGACGTACGGCGCTATCTGAGCGCCCGCGGAACGCGCGAACCGACGCTCGCGCCCGACGGAACGCTGGCGTATCTGGCGGATACGACGGGAACGATGCAGGTCTGGACGCTCGAGCGACCCGGCGAGTGGCCGACCCAGCACACCGTCTACGACGAGCGCGTCTCGGTCGTCTCCTGGTCGCCCGCGGGCGACGCCCTCGCGTTCGGGAAGGACGCCGGAGCCGACGAACACGACCAGCTATTCCGTCTCGACCTCGCGGATGGGACGATCGCTCGGCTCACCGATCGCCCCGATGCGATTCACTCCTGGGGCGGGTGGAGCCCCGGCGGCGAGCGGATCGCGTTCTCGGCAAACCGCCGCGATCCGGCGAGCTTCGACGTGTACGTCATGGACGCTGCAGGCGGCGATCCGTCGCTGGTCTGTGAAGGGGACGGCAGAATCGCCGTCGCCGCCTGGGATTCCTCGGGTGATCGACTCGCGCTCACGACGGCCCACGCGAGTGCCGACGTCGACCTCTGCGTCGTCGACGTCGACTCCGGTGACCGGCGACGCGTTACGTCACACGAGCGAGCGGCTCGCTACGGCTTTCCGACCTTTGGCCCGGACGGCGACGCCCTGTACTGTACGAGCGACGTCCACGGCGACACGATGGAACTCGTCCGGATCGATATCGAGACCCGCGCCGTCGATCCGGTTCGCATCACCGGCGACGAGGGCCCAGCCGGCAGCAGGGACGCGCCCGCGGACTGGAGCGTCGACGGCTTCGCGCTCGACTCGACAACGGGACGGCTTGCGTACACGCGAAACGTCGACGGCTACTCCACCCTCCTCGTCGGTCGGCTCACCGGTCCGACCGAGATCGAGGCCGAACCGGTCGAGGTCCCGCGCGGGGTCGTCTCCGACCTGACGATCGGTCCCGACGGCGAGCGTGCGGCGATGACCGTCTCGTCGACGAACCTGAACTACTCCGTCTACGTCGTCGACCTGACGGCCGTCGACGCCGACGAGGGGCCGACGGCCGACCGCTGGACGGTTCCCTCCTCGGGCGGCGTGTCGCTCGAGCGCTACCACGTTCCCGAACTGGTCGGGTACGAGACGTTCGACGGACGGACGATCCCGGCGTTTTTCTCCCTTCCGACGGATACCGCGGACGGCGAGCGGGTTCCCGTGATCGTGGACATCCACGGCGGCCCCCACGCCCAGCGGCGCCCCTCCTGGCGAAACCGTCCTATCCGCCAGTACTTCCTCGATTCCGGCTACGCGCTGTTCGAACCCAACGTCCGCGGTTCGTCGGGGTACGGCGCCGAATACGCGGCTCTCGACGACGTCGAAAAGCGTATGGATTCGGTGCGAGACGTCGCTTCCGGCGTCGAGTGGCTCCGGGACCATCCGTCGGTCGACCCCGACCGGATCGTCGCCTACGGGCGGTCTTACGGCGGGTTCATGGTACTCGCCTGTATCACCGAGTACCCCGAGCTGTGGGCGGCGGCCGTCGATTTCGTCGGCATCGCCGACTGGATCACGTTCCTCGAGAACACCGGCGACTACCGCCGCTCACACCGGGAGGCCGAGTACGGCTCCCTCGAGACGGATCGGGCGTTCCTCGAGTCGATCTCGCCGATCCACGAGGCCGATCGAATCGAGTGTCCGTTGTTCGTTCAACACGGCGCGAACGACCCCCGCGTCCCGGTCGGCGAGGCCGAACAGATCGCCGCGGCCGTCGAGGAACAGGGCGTTCCCGTCGAAACGTGCATCTTCGACGACGAGGGTCACCACACGACCAAACTCGAGAACCGAATCGAGCAGTTCGAGCGGATCGCCGCGTTCCTCGACGAACACGTCTGAACTCGATTCCAATTGGACGGCCGATAACCGGCTCCTGTGCGACCCTTTCGCGGGAACGTGGTTCTCTGACGATATCGTTCCCTGACACTCGAACTGAGAAGGGATGCGTTTAACTGGATCAAATCGCGAGGTTCTGATGGGCCGGGATACCATTCAACCACCTACTGCCCGGCCCACTGCCCTCGTATCACGAAGTCGAATATAATTGTTTATAGCGTGCTACATCTCCCCCGGTCCGGGACCGCTCTCCGAACCGCGGCCGCGGGCCGGTTACGAGCGACGGCGAGCGGTCGTTGCCTGCCGATTCGAGTACCCGTCCTCCTCGGTCACGGAGTCGAATCCGAATCGCACACCAGAACTCGTAACAACTCTGAGCCCCGAGCCTCTCCTATGAACCCACCACTCGAGCGCCGTGCGACCGGGGCGGTCCCGGGTCTCGCGAGTGGTGACGCGATCGAACGACCGTCTGGGAGGGTGGTGTTCCGATGGCACTGAGCACGTTCTTCGGCGTCGACGTCCTGTTGTTCCTGCTGATCGGGCTCCTCGGCGGGGCCCACTGCATCGGGATGTGTGGCCCCCTCGTCACGGTGTACGCCGAGCGCATGGGCTCGAGTCAGTCGGGTACGCCGGCCGGCGGGGGTCGCGACGCCCACCTGACGCTGTACGAGGTCCGCCAGCACACGCTGTTCAACCTTGGCCGGACGATCAGCTACGCGCTGCTGGGCGGAATCTTCGGCGCCATCGGCGGGCTGCTCTTCGTCACCACGGCGTCGTTGACGCCCGTTCTCGAGGCGGTTCGCGGCGGCGTCGGGCTGGTCGTGGGCGGGCTGGTCATCGCGACCGGCGCCTACTACCTGGCGGGGCGGACCGGCGCGGAGGTCCGCCTGCCCGGCCTCCAGCGTCTGACGACCTGGCTCGCGGCCCGCATCGACCGCCTCGTGAACAGCCCCGGAATCATGGGTCTGGGAGCGATCCACGGGCTGTTCCCCTGCCCGATCCTGTACCCGGCGTTTCTGTACGCGTTCGCGACGGGGTCGCCCGCGGGCGGTGCGATCGCCCTCGGCGCGCTCGGCCTCGGAACGATCCCCGCCGTGTTCGCCTACGGAACCGTCATCGACGCCGTCGACGCGGTTCACCGCCGGCGCGTTCACCGGCTCCTGGGCGCGGTGTTCATCGTCCTGGGCTACGTGCTGTTCGCACACGGGCTGATGAGTCTCGGAATCCACCTTCCACACCCCGAGCTCCCGTTCTACGACGGCATCGACGCACCGGGGGCACACGATCACCACTGATACGCATGACGTCCTCTCATCCCACCGACCGAACCTGCACGCTCTGTGACCTGCCCGTCGAGAACAGCGGCGTCGTCGCCGACGGCGAGGCGTTCTGCTGTGTCGGCTGTCGGGAGGTGTACGACGTCCTCGGCGACGTCGACGACGTGACGGCCGAAGACGTCCGGCAGGCCAGGGACGCTTCCGAGGACAAGCGGGTCTGCCCGCCGGATCACGAGACGACGTTCCTCGAGGTCGACGGGATGTACTGTGCGACCTGCGAGGCGTTCATCGAGTCGGTGGCGAGCGCGACCGACGGCGTCAGCAACGCGAGTTCGAGCTACGTCACCGACACGGCTCGGATCGACCACGATCCCGACCGCGTCACCGCAGACGACCTGAAGGAGGTCATCAGCAAACTGGGGTACTCCGCCTACGACCGCGACGACACGTTCCGTCGACGCCAGGCCGACAACTGGGAGATGGGGCGGATCGCCGTCGGCGTTCTCATGGGGATGATGGTGATGTTCCAGTACATCGTCATCATCTACCCTACCTACTTCGGCGGGCTGTTCTACGACGAGCGGACGACGGAGTTCTTCACGCAGGCGCTCTCGAGTGCGATCGCGACCCCGTTTTACATCGGTATCGGCGTGCTGACCACCATCGTCCTGGCTGTGACCGGGAAACCGATCCTCCAGGGCGCGTACGTCAGCGTGCGGACGCGCTCGCCGAACATGGACCTGCTCGTCACCATCGCGGCCGGCAGCGCGTGGCTCTACAGCACGCTCTCGATCATCGTCGGCGGCGATCACATCTACTACGACGTCACCGTCGCCATCATCGTCATCGTCACCGTCGGCAGCTACTACGAGTCCTCGCTGAAACGGGCCGCCACCGAGCGGCTCTCCGATCTCACCACGGTCCAGGTCGACGAAGCGCGCCGCCTCCTCGAGGGCGGTGACACCGAAGACGTCTCCGTCGAGGAACTGGCGCCGGGCGACCGACTGCTCGTCCGCGCGGGCGAACGAATCCCGATCGACGGCAGGATCGTCGACGGCGAGGCGGCGATCGACGAGGCCGTCGTCACCGGCGAGTCACTTCCCACCACGAAATCGGCTGGCGACGACGTCGTCGGCGGCTCGTTGGTCTCCGACGGGGCGATCACCGTCCGCGTCAGCACCGACGCGACGAGCACCCTCGACCGGATCACCGAACTCGTCTGGGACTTCCAGAGCGGTGCCCACGGCATCCAGAAGCTCGCGGACCGCCTGGCGACGATCTTCGTCCCGCTGGTGCTCGTGCTCGCGACCGTCGTCACCGCGCTCTACCTCGTCTTCGGCGCGAGCCTCTCTGTGGCGCTACTGGTCGGACTGACCGTCCTGATCGTCTCCTGTCCCTGCGCGCTCGGACTGGCGACGCCGCTCGCGGTCGCGGCGGGGATTCGAGACGCCCTCGAGCGCTCGATCGTCGTCTTCGACGACAGCGTCTTCGAACGCATCCGCACCGCCGACACCGTCGTCTTCGACAAGACGGGGACGCTGACGACGGGCGATATGGCCGTCGTCGACGCCGACCTCGACGCCGACTTACTCGAGAAAGCGGCGGTGCTCGAAGGGCGCTCTGCACACCCGATCGGGACGGCGATCGCCGCCGAGGGACGAACCGACGGGGACGAAAGCGCGGCGGTTACCGACGGCGGCGAGGGCGCGCTCGCGGACCCCGACTCCGCCGCCGGCGACGACCGGATCGAGCGGTTCGAGAGCCACCGAAACGGCGTCTCGGGCGTCGTCGACGGCCTCGAGCTCCTCGTCGGCCACCCGAACCTCTTCGACGACCGCGGCTGGACGGTTCCGGTCGAGATCAGCCGCCGGGTCCACGCCGAGCGCGACGCCGGTCAGGTACCGGTCGTCGTCGGCGCGGACGGAGCCGCCGCGGGCGTCGTCGTCGTCGGCGACCGGCTTCGCGACGGCTGGGACGAGACGCTGTCGGCGATCTCGGAGTCCGGAACCGAGGTGATCGTCCTCACCGGGGACGACGCTCGAGCGACGACGAAGATCCGCGAGCACCCGTCGGTCGACCGCGTCTTCGCCGGCGTACCGCCGGAGGGGAAAGCCGAAACCGTCGAGCGACTCAAGCGGACGGGCCAGACGATCATGGTCGGCGACGGCACCAACGACGCCCCCGCGCTGGCCGCCGCCGACCTCGGGATCGCACTCGGCGGCGGGACCGCGATGGCCGTCGACGCCGCGGACGTCGCCCTGGTCGACGACGACCTCGGCTCCGTCGCGACCGTCTTCGAGCTCGCGCGGGCGACCGACCGGCGCATCAAGACCAACATCGGCTGGGCGTTCTGCTACAACGGCATCGCGATCCCCCTGGCGATCACCGGCCTGCTCAACCCGCTGTTCGCCGCGCTTGCGATGGGCGCCAGCAGCATTCTGGTCGTGACCAACTCCTCGAGGGCCCTGCTCGACGAGTAAACTACCCACCCTACTCCCTCGGCGCATACGCGCCTCGGTCCTTGAGGGTAGCGTGGGACCGACGGTCCCACGGACCATGCGAACGGGCAGGCCCGTTCGCAGATGAGGCTTTGATGTGGACTCCCGACAATCAGCTGTCGGCGGTTGGCCGATAGCCGTTGCGGTTCAACGTCCCACCATTCACACGCAGGTCTACTTCTGCGTCTCCGTCCCCCGACGTGGGCGAGGAACGGAGTCTGTGTGTCCGTTTCCGGGCGTACCGTAGCCCGATGTTCTTCGCGGCGTTGTAATCCGCGTTCACCTCGTAGCCGCACTTCTGGCACTCGAAGTGTTCTCCGTGGCGGTTGTTGTCGTGTGTGAACCCACAGTCCGTCCGAGAACAGCGTTGGGATGTGTGGTTCGGCTCGACTTGTTCCACGGAGACGCCACGCTCCGGTGCTTTGTACTCAACGTATTCGAAGAGGCGGCGGAACGCCCAGACGTGGTGCCACTTCGCGTGTGGAAGTCGCTCTCGAATGTCGGTCAACTCCTCGAACGCGATTACATCGCAGTCGTGTTCGACGGCTTCCGTGACGATTTCGTTGGCGACGGTGTGGATGTACTGTTTGCGCCACGCTTCTTCGCGTTTCCCGGACCTACTCGCTCACTTCGTTCGCTCCTTGAGGTCGGGGGCTCCACCTCGAAATTTGCTGACACCGGGATCTCACCGTGCCTGGCGGAGGTCGCAGTCCGAAATCGTCCTCGATCGTTGAATTATAAAGCTGCGTGTTTATCACTCACTGTGGTGAATCGGGACCTGTCACGACGCAGTAGTCGGTACCCTCAATCTATGAGTCCCACCAACGAGCCCCCGAGCGAGGGTGAACGCCGCCGCGCCTTCGACTCGCTCGCAGCGGCGTCCTCCGACGGCATCATCATGCTCGACGCCTCGAGCGTCATCCAGTACGCGAATCCGGCCGTCGAGCGCATTCTCGGGTACACGCCGGAGGAACTCACGAACAGTTCGAAGATGACCATCATCCCCGAGCGGCTCCGGCACGTCCACGCCGAGGCGCTCCAGCGGTACCTCGAGACGGGGGAGAAACACATCGACTGGACGTACGTCGAACTACCGGGGCTGCACAAAGACGGCCACGAGGTCCCGCTCGGCATCTCGCTTAACGACTTCGAACACGAGGGCGATCGCTACTTCGTCGGCACCTTCCGCGACATCTCGAAGCGCAAGGCGATCGAACGGGAACTCGAGCGACAGAACGAACAGCTCGATCGGTTTGCCAGCCTGCTCGCCCACGAGCTTCGCAACCCGCTCTCGGTCGCAACCGCCTCGCTGGCGACGCTGGACCGTGAGAGCGACGAGACGATCGAGCAGGTCGCGACCGCGCTCGAGCGGATGGACGAGATCATCGAAGTCCTGCTGGTGCTCGCTCGCGATCGGGATACCGTCAACGGGGCGGAGCCGGTCGAATTGGCCGCTGCCGCCACCGCCGTCTGGGAGACCGTCGACGCCGACCGGAGGACCCTCGAGGTCGTGTCGACGTGTGCGATCCGCGTCAACCCGGTTCACCTCGAGCACGTCCTCGAGAACCTGTTTCGGAACGCGATCACACACAACGAGGGGCGGGTTACCGTCCGCGTCGGCGCGCTCGACGACGGGTTCTACGTCGAAGACACGGGTGTCGGAATCGACGAATGCGACCGACCGACCGTTCTGGAGGCCGGCTACACCACCCGTGAGCGAGGGATGGGTCTGGGGCTGGCGTTCGTCTCACAGCTCGCCGAAACCTACGGCTGGACGCTCACGCTCACCGAGAGTCGGGAGGGGGGAGCCAGACTCGAGTTCTCGAGCGTCGAAACCGTCGGGGGATGAGGAGGACCCCTCGGGTGTCACTCCGCGCCGGTGCCGGCCCCGGACTCTCGGTCGTCGGCTTCGACACCGATGTCCGACCCCTCCACGACGTCGAACTCGGTCGATCCGCACTCGCAGGCATCCTGTCCGATGAGTTGAACCTCGCCGTCGGGCCACTCCCGTGCTGCGTACGCCGAGTGGCAGTCCGAACAGGAGGCCAGGACTTTCGTCACGTCGTTCCGCTCTGGCATTTCGTGCGTGCGGATTGGAAAGGGGGCAGCATCAAGGTTGCCTCCGGCGACCGTTCTGCCGAAACGGAACGTGTGTAACATTGTATACCTAACTGTCACCTGAACAGAATGCTTATGCCGGCGATTACCAATAGTGGGCTATGACCGACGAAGACTTCCCACCTCGCCCCCGTTCGAACACACTCGGCGTCAACCAGGAGGAGATCGAGTGGTTACAGGCGATCATCGACGCCCGCCGAACCCGCGTTCGACGCGGTGGCGATCCCGGAGCCGAGGACTGACTCGTTTTTCGGTCGTCGATCGACGCCCGTCGAGGGGCCGTCTTGGACGTACACGACCGCGACAGCGACACCGACGACGGAGGAGGCAACCGTCACCCGCTGGGGCGTTGCTGACGCGCTGGCCGAACCCCGCTGGTTTTGCGCGTTCGTGAGTGCTGTGTCGATCGTCGGTCCAGAATCATACATCATGAATCGTGATAAATTTGTAAGGCTGACTATCGTGAACGCCCCACATGGACAGTCAGGAACTCATTCACCTCCACGCGCTGTTACACGAGGTGCGCGAACAGCTCGAGGCGGACCACGAGATCCCGGCCGATACGTTCGAACCCTACGAGAAACAGCCGGTTCGACCGCTGCACGTTCACCGCAGAAAGGACGCGCATCAACGGGCGGTCTTTCACTTGCTCGAGGGCATCCGCGCGGTGATCCAGCCCTCGCCGACCGCCGTCCGACCGGCGACGTGAGCGGCTTTACTCCGATCGGACGACGACCTCCACCCGGTTGGGTTCGTACGCGTTCGCGGCGTATCCGCCCTCGTTCCACGGGAACGCGTCCGTTTCGAGCGCCTCGCGCCAGTCGTCGGGGTCGGATATCCGCGCCGGTTGACGGCGACCCAGTTCGTCGGTCGCCCGCGAAACTAGCGTGTGTGTGCCCGGTTGCGCCCGCCAGTCGTATCGGAACAGTCGCCACGCGCCGGCGTACGACGGGCCGTACAGCTCCGCGTCGTGCCACTGCGCTCCGCCGTCCGTAGACACCTCGATGCGCTCGACCTCGTCGTCGCCCGCCCAGGCGACGCCGCGGACTTCGACGACGCTCTCGGAGCGTGCGACCGGCGACTCGCCGTCGGGCGATCCGATCACGGACATCACGTTCGAGTCGAACGTGTACGGCGAGTCGACGGCGCCCTCGAGTTGCTCCCAGGTGTCGCCCGTCTCGACCGTCTCGTGGACCTCTGGCTCGGTGCCACGGGGGTGGATGCGATACGCCCGCTGCTGCCAGTCGGCGTGGGTTCCGGGGCGCTCGAGTGCGCCCTCGACGACCATCGAATCCATGACTCGAAGCTCCTCGAGCCACTTCACGCTGTTGACGCCGTACCAGCCGGGGACGAGCAGCCGAACGGGGTAGCCGTGTTCGCGCGGGAGCGGCTGCCCGTTCATCTCGTAGGCCAGGATGCAGTCGTCGAGGGCCTTCGAGAGGGGGATCGACCGGGCGAACACGTCGTCGCCGTCGGAGGGGTCCCCGCCGACCGCGGTCAGCCAGCGCCCGGCCGCGGCGTCGACGTCGTGGTCGCGGAGGATCGTGCTCACGGGCGTTCCCGTCCAGAAGGCGGTGCCGGCGGCCTCGAACCCCCACTGGACGCTGCCCGTCTCGGGACGGTGCTGGCCCCGTCCGTTACCGGCACACTCCATCGTGTGCGCGACGGCGACGGTGGGGTACTCGTGTTTGATCGCGGCCATCGAGAGCGCTCCCTCGAACTCTCCGGTGAGCGATACCGTCCACGAATCGGCGTCGATCGCCGGCATGTCGTTTCGGTGGCAGACGAAGTGTTCCTCGATCGGCGTCAGCCAGTTCGAAAAGGTGCGACGGCTGGTCGCCCCGACGACCGTGTACTTGTCGGCGTCGTCGCGCGTCGGTGTCACGCCGCCCGCCTTCGACTCCACTATCGCGTCGATCTCGTCGTGTCGACTCGCCCGCGGCTGCTCAATGCCCATAGTTAGCACACAACGCCATTTCGGATAGTCGTTGTCTTCGCCGCGGCCCGTCCGGTTTCACTCGATGATCGACTCGACCGGTCGGCACGCAGAGTACTATACGCCGGGCGTCGTTGTAGGACCGATGGCGGAAATACACGCTGCCGACCTCGAGGGTGAACGCATCCGGTACAACGACGACACCTGGGAGTTCACGGGCACGCTCGACGTGAAGCGAAACGGCGAGCTCATCCACGCCGAGGCGAAAAAACCCGACCGCGTCCGGAAGAACCGCGGAACGCTCAGTTTCACCCTGCAGAACCCGCCGGCGTCGATCAATCCCGGCAACCTCGGCTCCGTCGGGATCAGCCTCGAGGAGCGGGACGACGGCCAGTACCTCGTCGCGGCACGTCCGAACGCGACCAATACGTACAAACTCGACAGCCTGAGCTACTCGTAGGTCGTGCTCAGTCCGGATCCTCGCTCGCCGACGGCTCGGCTGTGAGCGACTCGAGTGGTGATTCGTACTCCTCGAGTCTCGCCTGTCGGGTTCCCGGTGGATTGCCGTTGAGCGCGTAAGGGACGAGGACGTGAACGGCGTTGATGACGAGGATGAGCAGGATCGGCGCGAGAAACAGTCCGTAAAAGCCGAAGACGGCCGGGCCGACGATGTAGGAGACGAGCAACATCCCGGTGTGGGTCTGCTCGCCGCTGATGTGCGCCCGGATGAAGAAGTCGGGAATGAAATCGACGACGACGGCGCTCACGCCGGCCAGCACGGCGACGGGGACGAGCAGGGAGAGATCCCCGGACAGCCAGGCGTTGACCGCGAGCAGGATCGTTACCGGGACGTACACCAGCTTGATGCCGACGACCGGGATCAGGCTCCCGACACCGGCGAGCGCGCCGATCAGCGCCGGGAACGGCACCTCCACGGGCGCCGGCGCGAAGGCGTTGTACGTGTAGAACGTGATGACCCCGACGATCGCCGTCACGAACACGTTCACGATGTTGCCGAACAGCGTCATCGAGAGCTCCGGGTCCACCGCGCGGGCGTAGGATCGCAACACGCCCGACTCGTCGTACGTCGACAGCAGCCAGGAGACGAGTCGCGGCCCGTCGATCAGCATGTAGTAGGTCAGGACGATCAGGATGAGCAACTGAACGAACGCGCCCCCCACGAGGTTGATCATCCCCGCGAGGCTCACCAACATTACGCCGATGGAGGCCTGGGTCGCCGCCTCGGCCAGGAGTTCCTGGATCTCCTCGAGGTCGATGGCGGTGACGTCGATTTCGGCGAGGACGCCCTCGAGGAACTGGGCGTGGACGTCGTAGGCCTCGAGAAGCGCCTGGGTCTCGAGGGCGATGATCACGAGCGTGTAGGCCACGAGGACGATGAACGGGACGCCGAACAGGACGAGCGCGAGTCCCGCCCGCACTCGATTCGGGAGGCCGAAGCGCTCGAGCGAGCGGTAGATCGGTCGAACCGCGTAGTACAGAAAGATCGCGAAGACGATCACGGCGAGAAAGGAGAACGCGACGTAGGCGACCAGCAGGAAGAGCGCGGCGACGATCGCACCGACGAGGAGGCGACGGCCGAGTGTGCGGTCGGTATCCATGGCTCGTACCTCTCCCTCGCGGTATATCACTCTCCCGACCGATCGAGTGTATCGAGCCGACCGCCCACTTATACTGTCGGACAGAAGTCAATGAGAAGTCGATCGCGATAGGTCGGCCGTCGCCACTGGAGACGGCCGAGTTCGATCGATCGATCTTCGAGTAGTGCTGTCCGACAGTATCAACGGCCCCACGGCGCCAGCGGCTCGCCGGTCGTGATCGACTCGGCGGCTAGGTAGCGGTCGTGGACGAGACAGCCACCCACGACGAGAAGCGCGCCGACGATACCGGCGACGCCGACCGGCGCGATGACCAGATTCCCGGCCCCCGAGAGATAGATGAGCGCGAGGCCGCCGAGTGCGTTGTACGTGCCGTGGAGGAACGTCGCCGCGAGGACGGTCTCCGCGCGAACAGTGAGATACGTGTACACCGGCGAGAGAACGATCGTCGCGACGGTCATCATCGCGACGCCGACGACCGGCGCCTCGGGGAAGTTGTGTCCCTGCAGGATGATCGGCGCGTGCCACAGTCCCCAGGCGAGCCCCGTGATCAGGGACACCTTCCAGAAGCCGAGCGGGGCGAGCTCCGTGAGCAACACGCCTCGCCAGCCCAGTTCCTCGCCGAACGCGGCGAGCGCGTTGATCGTGAGGCCGGTGGCTAACCCCATCGCGACGAAGACGACGACCGGCGGGACGGGAAGCGCCTCGAGTTCGGCGAGGGACTCGTCGGCCTGCTCCTGGGTGAGTCCCTGCTCGAGGAAGAACGCGGTGTAGTCGGTCGAAAACGAGACGCCCGGAAGGGCGGCGCCGACGGCGATCGTCGCGCCGACCAGTGCGAGGGGCGCGAGCCACGCGATCGCCACCCACCGGAGTCGGCCGACGGCGAGCCCGCCGCCTTCCCTGATCGGCTCCTCGTACCACAGCTGGACGAGGATCGCGCTGATCGCGGGCGCCCACATGAAGACGACGACGAGCAGGACGGTCCCGAGGGTCGTTCCGAGTTCGACGCCGGAGACGTACAGGCCGAGCGCACCGACCCAGGCGATACCGAACGCGAGCGCGAGAAACTCGCCGACTTTGCGCGTGTTTACGCGCTGTTCCTCGACCATACCGCTACAACGGAGGAGTTCGGCAAAAACATTCACGTTGGACGTGATAGGTCTCCGGCGGCCGGCGGGTCCGTCGGGGATCGCGGTACGCGAGTCGCTGTACCGGCAGAATATCACGTCCCACGATATCGCTCGAGAGCGTTCGAAGAACGGAAGCGCCACGCGGTCGATCGACGTTGTGTACCGGTGATTTCCGTCTCGAGGGGGAAATCACGGGTTCGAGGTGACGACGACCCGTCTCAGTCGACGACTTCGAACTCCTCACTTCCGCACGAACACGCCGTTGTCCCGATCGGTTCGATCTCACCACCGGCCAGAATCCGGACCGTATACACTGAGTCACACTCCTTGCAGAGTGCCGGTGCCCGCTGTTGTTCTTCGGGAGAACTCATGCCGTGTTAAACCATTACAGTCCTCTTAATGCTTGTAGGCGATTCCTACGACTGTCAACTGTGCTAGCGAACGTCGGAGTCCGACGCGGCTGAGGCCGCTCGAGTCCGTTCCCTCCATCGACCACATTTTCCCCTAATCGGCCGACTTACGTCTCGACCGCGTATTCGAAACCTATGCATTCTTGCCCCGTCAAATGGTACCAATACACATGAATGGCGCACTCGACGATGCAGCGTTTCTCGCGAACTCGGCCAACAGGGTGGCCGTCCTCGAGGCGCTCACCGAGCGGTCCCTCCGACGGGACGAACTACTCGACCGGTTGGACCTCTCGCGAGTGACGCTTGCGCGCATCCTCTCGGACCTCGAGTCGCGCCACTGGGTCGAACGATCGGGACACACCTGGGCGGCGACGCCGCTGGGTGTGTGGGTTAGCGAGGAGTTTAACGGATTGCTGGAAACGATCGCAGAGGAGCGTCGCCTTCGCGCCATCGTCCCCTGGTTTCCGGCCGATCGGGTTCCGTTCGACGTCCGATCTCTCCGCGAGGCGACCATCGTGGTGCCGACGCGAAACGACATCACGGCTCACGTCCAGCGGAGTGCGATCTGCCTTCGGACGGCCAGGCGCGTTCGGGTGCTCTCGGCACAGACCGCACCGTCGTTCATCGAGGCCACGAGGGATGCGGCTGCCGACCACGCACAACGTTTCGAAGGGGTGCTGACGCGCGATCTCGTCGATCGAATCCTGACCGATCCCGCGGTCGCACCGTTGTTCCTCGAACTCCTCGAGGCGTCACGCGTCGACGTATACACGCACGGCGCGGACCCACCAGTTACGTTCTTCATCGCCGATGAGACCGTCGGCCTCTCGCTGACGGACGAAGACGGTGTAATGCGAGCGATCGTGCTGAGCGAAGACGATGTCATCTACGATTGGGCCGCACGAACGTTCAGGCGGTACCGTACGCGAGCGGAGGCGATAACACCGGAGACGCTGCCCGCTTGATATCAATCACCCCACCGTTCACGGTGTGTACCTCGTTCACGGTGTGTACCTCGTTCACCGCGGGACTCTATGCTGCTTGGTAACATACCGTGTATTCGGGGCCACGTTGGTGTCCTATTATGGCAACACAACAACCACAGTCGTACGAGGAGACGGTGACGGACATCGAAAACACGTTCGGGATACTCCCCGGGTATCTGGGGGCGCTTCCCGAACAGGATCTGGTGAACGAGTGGCCGAACCTGAAGCGGTTCCTCTTCGGCGAAACGGAGCTCGATCCGAAGATCCGGGAGTTAGTTGGACTCGCGGTCGCAGCGGCGATCGGCTGTGAGTTCTGTCGACACTTCCACAGGGGGGCGGCCCAGCTTCACGGCGCGACCGACGAGGAACTCGCCGAACTGTCGTTCCTCGCGAGCTACACGCCACGTTACAGCGCGCTCATCCAGGCTCAGGACTACGACATCGAGACGTTCAGAGACGAGACTGCACAGATCGCCGATCACCTTCGAACGCAGGCGGCGCAGGCGGACGACTGAGGAGAGACCCCATGGCAACGAAACTCGACACGCAGGAACTGGAGCGCAAAGTAAAGGACATCTACCGGAACGTCGCCGACGCACCCGACGACGAGTTCCACTTCGAGATGGGCCGACCGTTAGCCGAACGACTCGGCTACCCGCCGGCCGACCTCGACCGGATTCCCGGCGACGCGCTCGAGTCGTTCGCCGGCGTCGGCTACCACGTCGACCTCGCCGACCTCCAGCCGGGCGACGCCGTCCTCGACCTCGGGAGCGGATCGGGAACCGACGCCTTCGTCGCCGCCTTACACGTGGGCGAATCCGGACGCGTCACCGGCCTCGACATGACCGACGAACAGCTCACGAAGGCGCGCCGACTCCGCGACAGGGCGGGACTGGAGACGGTCGCTTTCGAACGCGGGTACATCGAAGAACTGCCGTTCGCCGACGAATCGTTCGACGTCGTCATGTCCAACGGGGTGATCAACCTCTCCGCCGCGAAGGATCGCGTCTTCGAGGAGATTAGCCGCGTCCTCGCGCCGAACGGCCGGCTCGCGGTTTCGGACATCATCAGCGAGGAACAGATGCCCGACAGCATCAAAACCGACGCGGATCTCTGGGCCGCGTGTATCGGCGGGGCCATGCAGATCGACGACTACACCGACGTCATCGAGACGCCCGGCTTCGACGTCACGGAGCTCCGCGAGAACACTGAGTACGAGTTCACCTCGGATCGAGCCCAGAGCGCCTGTCACCGGTACGGTGTCAAGAGCATCTCACTCGCAGCTGTCCGCCGCTGAAAACTCAGCTGTCCGGTTGACTCAGGCGTTCAGCCGTGACGAACCGCTAGAGGCGAGGTTCGCGTCGCAGAAACACAGTAGGGGGAAGGGGGTGTGTCTCGGTCGTCTGTCTGTTCACCGCAGCAGGAACGGCCCGGCCGGAAGCGTGCTGGGAGAGGGGACAATGAGCACTCACACAGAGTGTGCTTCGTCCGGGCCGACTCCTGTCACTTCTCGCTACCGTCGATACGGCCATCAGCGCTGGCGTTCACCTGTACACGTATTTAGTTCCGAGTCAGTCCGGTCGCTGAACCGGTGTTGCAGTTCGCCACGCGGTGTTCACTCGTCGGGGTCGGTGGTGAAACTGCCCCGGTCGTGCATCATCGCCGTCCCTCGAGTCAGCCAGTTCCGGCGCAGGTAGACGACGCCGACGACGACGTTTCGCCAGACGAAGTCGGCGACGATGGCGACGTACGCCGCGAGGACGCCGTACTCGAGTTGCACCCCGAACACGTACGTGACGCCGAGGAGGAAGCAGACGGCTCCCGTCACCTTGGCGACGAACGGCGGTCGCGTCTCGCTTCCCCCGCGCAGCGATCCCGCGAGTACGACGTAGAGGGCGATCAGCACCGTCGAGATCGCGTAGGCTCGAGCGAAGTTCGTCGCGTAGTGGATCGTCGTCGGATCGCGCGTGAACAGTCGGACGAACTCCTCGGCGAACGCGAACAGGATCGCACCCAGCCCGCCGACGGTGAGAACCGCCAGCCCACCGGCCGCCAGCCCGTTGTAGTACGCTTCCGCCGCCTGGCCGCGTCCGAGGGCCTGTCCGGAGAGGATGTTCGCGGCGACGCCGTAACCGCGGGCCAGCGGCGAGGACACCTGCTGGTAGACGCGCCTGCCGATGTGGTAGGCGGCGTTGACCTCGGTTCCGAACGCGAGCAAGATCGCGTTGAACGGGAACTCGGCGATCAACTCGGTCACCCCTTCGGCGACTCGCGGCGCGCTCACGACGACGAGCTGTTTGGCGATCACGAGCCGCGTCGGGCGCACGAAGCTGAGCTCGCTCCACGGGCTGTAGATCACGAGCAGGAACGTCCCCGCCGCGATCGTGTCGCCGATGGCGGTCGCGACGGCGATTCCGACGATCGTCAGCTCCGGAAGCGGGCCGACGCCGAACGCCAGCCCGACCGTCAACACGATGTTCACCACGTTGGCAGCGGCGTTGATGTACATGGGCGTTCGCGTGTCACCGGTCCCCTGGATCGCTCGAGCCGCGATCATCGTCACGTGGAACGCCGGCGCCGTCACCAGGATGATCGCCAGGTACAGCCCGCCCAGGCGGACGGTTTCGCTCTCCGCGCCGAGGATCTCGATCGCCCAGAAGCTTCCGACGAGACCGAACAGGACGAACGGAATCCCGGCGAGGAGGCCGAGGAGGATCGCCTGGGTGACGGCCTCGTTCCGGTTTGCGGTGTCGCCGCTGCCGGTGTCCTGACTCGAGAGCGCGATCGCGCCGTCGCCGACGCCGAGGCCGAGCCACAGGGGAAGTCGACCGTAGATGTCGGCTAACCCGACGGCGGCGACCGCCGCCGGCGAGAAAAAGCCCGCGACGACGATGTCGGTCGTCCGCATCAGCGTCCGGAGCACCTGTTCGGCCATCACCGGCCAGGAGAGCACGAGGACGCGGCGCCACACCGTGCGAATGCGGGCGTTGAGTATCGCCAGCAGTAACGCGATCACTGCGAACCCGTTTTTCGAGTAGCGATTTGTAGCTTCAGGAACCGGCCAACGACTCGCGGCTCGTCTCTCGAACCCGAGTTTCGGCCCTCGACCGCGCCGTACGTGGTGTGCTCGCCCAACGCGACGTGCCGACGGGATCGAACGGACCACAGTCATTAAGAGAGTCCGACATAGATGGCCGCCGATGACCGACCGTCGCTACGGCGTCGCCGCGTTCGCGGTGCTGGCGATCGCTATCGCGGCGCGTCTGCTCCCGCTTCACTGGACGAGCTATCCGTTCAACCCCGACGGCTTCGTCTTCGCCGCTCGAGCGGGCGAGATCACGGCTGACGGCGGCCTCGTCCTTCCGAGCGGGTCACCCCATGGCCACGCCTACTCCGTGTTTCTCTCGGTGACGAGTCAGCTGACGGGAGTCGATCCGGTCTGGCTCGCCCAGCCGACGATCGCCGTCATCGGCGCCGTTCCGCCGCTGATCGCCTTCCTGCTCGTGACCCGTCTCGGCACGACGATCACGACTGACCGGCGCGCGCTTCTCGTCGCCGGCACTACCGCGGGCGTCGTCCTCGCCGTCGAGGGCGTCTACCTCCGGCGAACGGTCACCGTGAGCTACGAGGTCCTCGGCCTGTTGCTGGTCGCCGTGCTGGCGATCACGACGGTTCGGGCCCTCGAGACGCGGCGCCCGGCGTGGATCGTCCTCACGCTCGTCGCGCTCGCGGTCCTGCCCGTTACACACCACCTGAGTACGATGCTCGCGGCGCTGACGGTCACCGCCGTCGTCGCGGGCTACGGGTTTCGGCGGCCGACTCGAGTCGTCCCCGGCGTCGTCGTAGTCGGCGGGTTCTGGCTCTATTTCGGGACGTACTACGCGCTCACCCGCCCGCCGTACACCGGCGACCTGACCGCGAAACCGGGGCTGTTCGTGGCGTGGGTAGTCGTTCTGGTCGCGTTCGTCGGCTGGCTGACGACGACCGGCGGTCGGGCCACCCGGCTCCTCGTCGGCGCCGTCGGAGCGACCGGATTCTCGATCCTGGCCGCAGACGCGCTCCTCTCGCTGTTCCCCGGGACGATGTCGGTCCCACCCACACTGCTTTTCTACGTCGCTCCGCTCACTGTCCTCGCCGCGCTCGCCGCGTGGGCGATCCCGTACGGCGTCGGCCCGGCGGGCGACCGACTCGTCGTCGTGGGGCTGCTCACCGCGCCGATCGCCTGGGTTGGCTTCGCCGTGACCGCGGGGCTCACCCCGGAGTACGTGTTGTTCGCCCGCCGCGGTCAGACGTTCGTCCACCTCGCAGCGGTCGTTCTCGCAGGGCTCGCGATACTCGCACTCGGCCGGTACGCCGTCCGCCGTCGGCGCTCGATCGCGCCATGGGTCCACACCGGAGTTCCCGTCCTTCTCTGTCTCTGTGCGCTCGTCTCGATGCCGCTCGCGTTCGCCGGCCTCGAGGCGCTCGCCTACCAGGGGACGACCACGCACGAGGAGTTCGAGACGCTCTCGTTCGCGACCGACGCGACGCCCGAGTGGACGAGCGACGACCATCTCACGCGCGTGGCCAGTAACTATTACGGGACGAACGCCTCACCCGGTCCGACGTACGAGTGGCTCGAGGGCGACGGCGCACTCGCCTGTCCGACCGTTTTCCAGCGGTCCTGGCAGACGGTCGGCGCCCAGCAGTACCCGTCGGAACCGGTCACCGTCGAGACGGACCGGTACGAGGCGACGGCTCTCGAGGGACACGCCGTCTACGCGACGACCGGCTCGGATCGACTCACGATGGTCGTCCCGCGTGGCGGTTACGGCTGCTAGTGCGCCGGCGGACACGATCGGGTGAGCGAAACCGACGTCCGGTGTCGGGTTTCGCTCGTCGCCGCTCGATCGAACCCCGGATCGACCGCCCGGTCTCGAGCACCGGCGCAGCGGATGGATTCACACGTCCGTTACAACTGTTGGTTGCAAGCGTTTGTTTCAAACGATCACACCAAACTGACTCGGGTCGATGACTCGTCCGGGAAGGACTCGAGGCGAACGGCACCGACGAGAACGGGGTGGGGGAGGGGGAAGTCGTCAGCGGACCGGATTTTCGGGGCGTGGCAGGGAGCAGTCCGGATGTACGGAGTCGGGTGGGACCGGATGCCCGATCGGGTTCCGACTGATCTCCCGCTACCATCGGCTACCGTCGGCGTCGCCATGAAGGTGTGCGTTCAACTGTGCAGTTAATTAAGTGCAATATTGGTATAAAATATACTGTGTTTCTGTACCACTCTCGTTGGTCGGTTGGCAAATCTCTAAACTATCAGATAACATCTCTACTATATATTATGACATATTCAAATTCACTACTCACCCGCTCTGACACACACGAGAGTCGATGACTGTGCGGCTATTGACCACTGTGGCTAGTTTTGCCCCGCTGGACGACGCACAGCTATCCGAACTACGCCGGTATCGTCACGGCCGTCATTACGCGGTCTATCCTCGTTCTTCCGCAGCCTACGTCGTTTGATACGATCTCCTCGGTTTCCGACCAATATTATATAATAAAACTAGTCTTTTAATACTCAACTCGGATAAAATATATTTCCTCTCATCTCACTCTCGGCGCGCGCTCGAGTTTGCCGATCTCCCGGAGCCGCCCTCGAGCAGGCGGCGCCTCTCGGCACGAATCCGCAGACGTACCCGCTCAGTCCTCGAGGTTCCCCTTCGAGTCCCAGATCGTCTGCATCATGTCCGCGAACACCGCGGTTCGAACCGGGACGCCGTCGTCGGTCGTCCGCGAGAGTTCGCAGTCGGCGATCTGTGCGACGAACTCTTCGGTAAAGCTCATCTCCTCGAGGGTCTCCCGGACGTCGAACGTCAGTTCGCCGTCGTCGGTGTCGAGCCACGCCACCGTCCGCTCCTGTTCGTCGTACTCGATGGTGTACGTCTCTCCGAGCAACTCGAGCAGCGTCTCCTCGGAGCCGACCTCGATCCAGTCGTCCGGCGTTTCCAGGTAGAACGTCCCATCCGTAAACGTCGTGTCGAATCGGCGCATACTCGAGTGTTCGCCGCTGCGGGCATAAGTGTCCGGAACCATCGGCACCGCCATCCGAGCTCAATCGTGCAAAGAACTTTACCGACCCCACCGGAAGTGACCGCAATGACTGGCTTGTGGGCTTATCCGTGGAGTGTCGCCGCTCCCGATCCGGCATCGACGATGGACGACCTGACCGCTGCCGGCGTCGACCGGCTCAAACTCGCCGCACACTATCACTCGGTGCGAACCTTCGACCCGAAAGCCGACGACCTCGGGTTCGTCACGTTTCCGGGCGGCTGTCTGTTCGAACCGGACGAGGCGTGTTTCGCGGAGACGCCGATCGACCCGCCGGACGCGCTCGACGGACGGACGCCCCCGTTCGGCGACCTGGTCGCGACGGCGACGGACCGGGGGCTCGCGGTCGACGCGTGGCTCGTCTGTTTTCACGGCACTCGCCTGGCGAGCGAGTGGCCGGCCTACCGGATCGAGGACGCCTTCGGAACCGCACACTCCCACGCGCTCTGTCCGTCTCACCCGGAGGTCCGCGAGTACTTCGCCGGCGTCGTCCGAAACCTCGCCCGGTCCGGCGTCGATCGGATCGACCTCGAGTCGGCCGGGTTTCCGAGCGTGCTCCACGATCACGGCGCGAACTTCGGCCACCACAAAGACCACGTTATCCGGTCCAGAGCGAGCGAGTTTCTCGTCTCCCAGTGTTTCTGCGACGGCTGTCGACGCGCGGCCGGCGGCGCGGTCGACGTGGAGGCCGCCCGAACCGCCGTCGTCGATCTCTGTCACGAGTACGTCGCCGACGCGGGCGAGGCGCCGGCGCTGTCGGAGCTGGTCGCCGCCGATCCGCTGCTCGCGGACCTCTTCGAGTTCCGGACGGCCGTCATCGGCGAGTTCCTCGACGACCTCGCCGCAGCGAGCGGCGAGACGCGCCTGTCGTACTACCTCGCAGACGGCGGCGGCTACGGGCCCTCGGAACTCTGGCCCGCCGGCGTCACCCCCGCCGCCCTCGAGGCGGCAGTCGACGACGTAACCGCGCTCTGTTACACGGCCGATCTGGCCGAAATCGACGCTCGTCTGTCGGCTTGCCGGGAAACGCTGGATCACCCCCTCGACGTCGGTCTCACGCTCGATCCCGAGGTCGTCGCCGACCGCGAGGAGTGGAAGCGCCTCCGCGAGTACGTCGGCGAGCGGATCGACGGCGACGTGTTTGTGTACAATCACGCGCTGTTGCCCGAGGACCGACTCGAGTGGCTCGACTCTCGCGGCCCCGCTCAGCGAACCTGAGCCCGTTTGCGGTCCCGATTTGCCGGCACAACCACGAACCGACCGGCGGTTGCGGGGGACTGACCGACTGGAGTCCTACGAGTCCGAAGCGGCCTCTCCCTTGCACCGAAGAAATGTTTTATTGCGATCCGTCGCCCTGATGAGGGCAGACCAATGGAGTGGCACTACAACGTCGCGGGCTGCTTTCGCTCCCCGGGCGACGACCTCGACCTGGCCGCGTACGCCGCGGACGCGGGGTTCGACGGGATCTGGATCGGCGATCACTTCGTACCGTGGCTCGACAACCGGCCGTACACCCACCACGTCCTGCCGTGGCTCGGCTCGCTCGTAGAGCGCGTTCCCGAGGTCACGGTCGGCACCTGCGTGAGCTGTCCGACGATCAGGTACGAGCCGCCGGTGCTGGCACAGGCGCTCGCCACGATCGACAACGCCTACCCGGGTCGCCTCGAGTTCGGCGTCGGAACGGGTGAGGCGCTCAACGAAGCCCGATTCCTCGACGGCGAGTGGCCCGAGTGGGGGACGCTCGCCGGAATGCTCGTCGAGTCCCTCGGACTGATGGAGACGCTGTGGGAGTCAGAGGAGTACGTCTCCCACGACGGCGAGCACTACCAGTACGACGAGATGAAGCTGTACACGAAACCTCGCGGCGAGATCCCGTTTCACTGGGCCGCCTGGGGTCCACAGTCGGCTCGATGTGCCGGCAAGTACGCCGGGAACCTCATCACGGCCGGGGACTCCGACCTGATCGCCGAGACGCTCGCGCCGGCCTTCGAGGAGGGGCTGGCCGAGCGGTCGGCTGATGCGGACGGCACCATCTCGGTCCAGCTCTCGGCACACGTCGGCGACCCCGACGAACTGGTCGACGAACTCCGCCGCAAAGGCGAGTACACCCCCCACGACGAACTCGAGACGGCCGACCCGCGCGAGATTCAGCGCATCGCCGACGACTGCCTCGAGGACGTCAGCGACGAGGAGCTCCGGCGGTTGAACAACGTTACGGACGACCCCTCGGAGCTCGTTTCGACGGTCGAGCGACTCGAGCGCGCCGGCGTCGACCGCGTCATCGTCGTCTCGAAGGTCGGCGATCCCGAGCGAACGATCGACGCCATCGAGCGCGACGTACGGCCGGCGCTCGAGTCGTGACCGGCTGCCGCCGCGGGCGGTAGCCGACCCACATATTTATCACGCCACCCTCGGTATGCGGCGGTATGGTTCGCGTGGGCATCGAGACGTTAGTAGACACGGAGATGGCGGCGGTCGACGGCGAGCGAGTCGGGCTGATAACGAACCCGTCGGGCGTCGATTCGACCCTCGTCCCGACGATCGACACGCTCTACAGTCACGACGACGTCGAACTGGTCCGCCTGTTCGGGCCGGAACACGGGATTCGCGGGAACGAGCAGGCCGGCGTGAAGGTCGCAGACAGCGTCGACGAACGAACCGGGCTGACGGTCCGGAGCCTCTACGGCGACGACCGCCGGCTGCGCCCGGAGCTCGTCTCGGATCTCGATACGGTCATCTACGACATGCAGGAGATCGGCTGTCGGTTCTACACCCTCATCTACACGCTCGCGTACGCGCTCGAGGGCGTCGGCGAAACGGAGACGACGTTCCTCGTCCTGGATCGTCCGAACCCGATCGCACCCCTCGGCGTCGACGGCAACCGCGTCCCCCCCGAACACGGCTCGTTCGTCGGCGACCGCCGTCTCCCGGTCACCTACGGGCTGACCGTCGGCGAACTCGCCCGATACTTCAACGCCGAGTTCGACCTGGGTGCGAACCTCGAGGTCGTCGAACTCGAGGGGTGGACCAGGGAGACCTGGTACGACGAACTCGAACTCGCCTGGGTGCCGCCGTCGCCGAACATGCCCACGCTCGACACCGCGACGATCTACCCCGGCACCTGCCTGTTCGAGGGAACGACCCTCTCGGAGGGGCGCGGGACGACGAAACCGTTCGAACTGATCGGCGCACCCTGGATCGACGCCGAGAGCTGGGCGAGCGCGCTCAACGCCCTCGAGATCGACGGCGCGGCGTTTCGCCCCGCGTACTTCACGCCGATGTTCTCGAAACACGAGCGGCGGGACGTCGAGGGCGTCCAGATCCACGTCATGGACCGTGACCGGATCGCGCCGGTCGAGATCGGCGTGAAGACGCTCCTGACGGCGTTTCAGCGCTTCCCGGAGGCGGACTGGGTTCACTCTAACGGCGAGTACTTCGTCGATAAGCTCGCCGGCGGCCCCTGGCTCCGCGAGGCGGTCGAGGGGATGGACGCCGACGAGAGCGTGGACGACATCTACGGACGCTTCGAACGCGAGTGGACCGGCGAGCGGGCGGCGTTCGCCGAGCTAGTCGAGGAGTACGCGCTGTACCCATGACAGGTCTCGACTCGCTCTCGCTCGAACAGAAGGTCGGCCAGCTGTTTCACGTGGGGTTTCACGGAACCGAACCCACCGACGCGGTCGAATCGCTGATCCGGGAGTACCACGTCGGCGGCGTCATCTACTTCGCGCGGAACCTGGAGACGCCCGACCAGACCCGCGCGCTCTCGCGCTCGCTCCAGCGGACCGCCCTCGAGAGCGGCGCCGAAATTCCGCTGTTCGTCTCCGTCGACCAGGAGGGGGGCACGGTCAGACGGCTCCCCTACTACGCGGCGGCGCCCGGCGCCATGGCAGTCGGCGCGACCGGCGAGCCGGAGGCGGCGGGGACGGTCGCCCGCGTCACGGCGGCTCAGCTCGAACGCGTCGGCATCAACTACAACCTGGCGCCCGTCCTCGACGTGAACAACAACCCGTCGAACCCGGTTATCGGCGTCCGCTCCTACGGCGAGCGCCCGGAATCGGTCGCCGCGTTCGGCGAGCGCTACGTCGAGGCGTTGCAGTCGGCCGGGATCGTCGCCTGCGGGAAGCACTTCCCCGGACACGGCGACACGGCGACGGACTCGCACGTCGACCTCCCGGTCGTCGACGCGAGCGAGGAACGCCTCGAGGCCGTCGAGTTCCCGCCGTTCGAGCGCGCGATCGAGGCTGGGATCGACACGATCATGACCGCTCACGTGGCGTTTCCGGCGATCACCGGCTCGGAGTCGACGCCGGCGACGCTCTCGCGGGCGGTGCTGACCGGCGTCCTCCGGGAGCGCCTCGGCTTCGAGGGGCTGATCTCGACCGACTGTATGGAGATGGACGCTATCGCCGACACCGTCGGCACCGCCCGCGGCGCCGTCGAGGCGGTGAACGCCGGCGCCGACGTCGTCCTCGTCTCTCATCGTGCCGACCGGCAGCGCCGAGCCATCGAGGCGGTGCTCGAGGCCGTCGAAACCGGCGAGATTCCGGAGTCACGGATCGACGCGTCGGTGGCGCGCCACCTCGCCGCCAAGGACCGACGCGACCTCCGCTCCGACGACGCGCCCGCCGAGAGCGCTCGAGACGACGAGGCCGACGCGCTCCTCGCGGTCTCGCGGGAGGCCGTGACGGCCCTCCGGGGGTCGGCCGAGGACGCGCGACTCGTCGCCGACGCGCCGGTCGCCGTGATCGGTCCGCGGACGACCGGCGGCTCTCCCGCGGCGGAGTCGCACTCGGCGCTCGAGTCGCTCGCGGCGCGGCTGCGAGACCGCGGCTACGACGTCACCGTCTACGAGGTCGGCGGCGCCGACGAGCCGTCCGGCGCCTTCGACCCGGCCGCCCTCCCGGACGGTTCGCAGGCGCTGTGTTGCACCGCGAACGTCGCTCGAGACCCCGCACAGGCCGACGCCGTCGCGGCGCTGCTCGAGGCCGACCGGTCGCCGACCGTCGTCGCGCTGGCGAACCCCTACGGTCTCCACGAGTTACCGCCGGTCGAGCCGGTTCTGACGACGTACGACCCGTCGAGCGGAAACCTGACCGCGCTCGTCGACGTGCTGGTCGGCGACGAACCGGCGCGGGGGCGCCCGCCGGCGAGCCTCCGGTAGCGCCCGCCGGTCACCCGTACTGTTTTACCGGTCGCAGCCGTCACCCAGTGCATGACGACGTACCGCACCGTCGGGCTCATGTCGGGGACCTCTCTCGACGGCGTCGACGCGGCGCTGTGTCGCGTCACCCTTCCGGATCCGGGGGAACCGCTCGTCGAAACCGAGATCGAACGCGAGGCGTTCTACGCCGACGAGTACGAGTCGGCGTTTCGAGACTACCTTCGCTCGGTCTGTACCGAAGACGCCGGCCTCGAGGCGCTCGCTCGAGCCGAGGTCGCCGTCGGTCGGCGGTTCGCCCGCAGCGTCGCGGGGGTGCTCGAGGCGGCCGGGGTCGAGTCCGACGCCGTCGACCTGATCGGGAGCCACGGCCAGACCGTCTGGCACGCGCCGACGAGCGAGCAGCTCCCGGCCGGGCTCGGCCGGACCCGCGCGACCCTCCAGATCGGCGATCCGAGCGTGATCGCCCGCGAGACCGGGATCGACACCGTCGCCGACTTTCGACGGGCCGATATCGCCGCTGGCGGCCACGGCGCGCCGCTTTCACCGCTACTCGACTGGCTCCAGTTCGGCGGCGACGAGGACCGAATCGTCCAGAACGTCGGCGGTATCGGGAACTGCACCGTCCTTCCCGGCGCCGGGACCAGGGGGGAGATTTCGGCGTTCGACACTGGACCCGGAAACATGGTGATCGACGCCGCGGTGTATGCGCTCACGGACGGCGAGCGCCGGTTCGACGAGGGCGGCCGGATGGCCGCCGCCGGCACTGTCGACGGGGAGCTGCTCGCCGCCCTCCTCGAGGACCCGTACTTCGATCGCGAGCCGCCGAAGTCGACCGGGCGAGAGGCGTACGGCGACGAGTACGCGGCGGGACTGCTCGAGCGAGCGGCCGACCGCGATCTTTCCGCCGAGGACACCGTCGCGACGGCCACCGCGCTCACGAGCGCGTCGATCGCGGACGCCTACGACCGACACGTCGATCTCGAGCCCGAGCGGGTGATCGTCTCCGGCGGCGGCGCGTGGAACGAGACGCTGCTCGCCGATCTCGATGCGCGAGTGGCCTGCCCGGTCGAGTCGAGTCGGGACCGCGGCGTCGACCCCGACTCCCGGGAAGCGGTGCTGTTCGCCCTGCTGGCCGCGCTGTTCGACGCCCGCAAACCCGGTTCGCTCCCGTCTGTCACCGGCGCCCGCGCGCCGGCCGTCCTCGGCACGGTAGCGAGGGCGCCGTCGAAAAACGAGGGGGACCGCGTCAGCTCGCCGTCGAAAGGGTGAACTCGGTCTCGGTGACGGCACCGGCGTCGACCGTCACGACCCCGACGCGGCGGCCCTGCACCTCGCCCGCGGGGAGCTCGACGCGGTACCGCCCCGGCTCGAGGTCGACGACGCCGAACCAGCCGTTGCCGGTGGTGGCGGTCGTGGCGACCGTCTCGCCGCCCCGACGGATCGCGACCTCGAGGCCGTCGACCGGCTCGCCGTCCGTCGTAACCGTGCCGGCCACCTGTCCGAACGCCGGCTCGGTCTTCCAGGTTCGCTCCGGAACCGACGCGGGGTCGGCGAAGACGGGCTCGGCGCCGTCCGGGCTCTCCTCGGTGAGCGCCTCCTCGAGGTCGGCCCGGGCCTCGTCCGCGCCTCGCTCGCCGTCGAACACCGTGAGATCGGGCGTCGCGTAGGAGTAGCCCGCCCAGCCGACGGTTCGGTTTCCGGCGTCCGTCTCGGCGAGTGCGGCCCTGATCTGGTCGACGGTGTCCGGCACCTCGTTGAGGTAGATCGCCGAGCCGACGGTCGCGTGGCGGTCGTACTGGTGGTCGGCGACGAACTCGTTCCACTCGCGGTACATCTCGGCCTGGTCGTCGTCCCAGTCGCGCTTGTAGTTCATCGGGACGTTCAGGTCGACGATCCCCTCCTCCATCCAGGCGCGCCAGTCCTGGAGCACCTCGGCGTAGGTGCGGGACTCCTCCCAGCCGCCCTGCTGTTCGGGGCCGTGACCGTAGGTGATGGAGTTGATGCTGAGACACACCTCGCGGTCGATCGCGTACGTCTCGAGGTAGATACAACGGACGAGGTTCGTCACCTGATCCCGGCGCCACTGGGCCCACTCCTCGTCGTCAGCGTCGGGGACGTCGTCGCGTCCGGTCGCCGCCCGGAACCGCTCGAGGGCGACCTCGTTGTACCCCCACGAGGACGTGCCGATCTCGAGATTGTGGTCCGGATAGCGGACGTAGTCCAGGTTGATCCCGTCGACGTCGTAGTTCTCGACCAGGCTGGTCGCCGTCTCGACGAGGTAGTCCGCGACGCCGGGGTGGCCGGGGTCGAAGAAGTAGTTGTGCCCGACGTGGATCTCGCCGTCCTCGCGGACGCTGTGCCACGGCTCGTCACTGCCGGGTCCGTGCGTGTTGAACGGGTGGTCCTCCGCTTCCGGCGGCTCCTCCTGGTTCCACATCGTGTTGACGTTCATCCACGCGTGGACCTCGAGCCCCGCGTCGTGTGCTTCCTCCAGAAGCGCCGCGAGCGGATCGAAACCGTCGTCGATCGGCGCACCCGTGCGCGGCGGTACCGCGTCGTCACAGAAGCAATCCGCCCGGCGGACGACCTGGGCGATGATCGCATTGTGGTTCGCCGCCGTCGCGGCGTCGACGAGGTCTTCGACCTCCTCCTGGCTGTAGATCCCCTCGTTGAAGCCGTCCGCCCAGTACGCCCGAAACTGGGACTCACCGTCGTCGGATGCGCCGGTCCCGCCGACGCCGAGACCGGCGAACGCGACTCCCGCGACGCTTGCTTTGAGAACGGTCCGTCTGTTCGTCTGCAGTAGTCCGTGTGGTGTCATGGTCGGTGGTTCGCAACCGGCGACCGGACTCCTCGCGATCGCCTCGAGCGGGTGACTGGCTAGCACTCACCTCGCTCGTATTTCTCTACCATATTGCCCAAGGTTATAATTGTTACTTACGTGAACGTCCAGCCGGCAGACATTCGAGGATCGTCGAGGGGGCGGCAGCGATACGGGCGACCGGAGCCGTCAGGAGTACGCGAGCTGGAGTTCGATGACGTTCTTGGTATCGGTCACCGCGTCGAGTACCGCGCCGCGGAGTCGATCGAGCGTGAGCCGACTCGTCGGGCCCGTGACGCCGACGGCGCCGACGGCGACTCCGCTCTCGTTGCGAACGGCGGTCGCGACCGACCGAACGCCGCGCAATCGTTCCTCGTCGGCGACCGCGTAGCCGTTCGCGCGCACCTCGGCCAGCTCCTCGAGGAGCGTCGGCCGGTCGGTGATCGTCCCGTCGGTGGCCGCGACGAGCCCGTGTCGTTCGAGGATCGCGTCGATCTCCTCGTCGGGCCGGTCCGCAAGCAGCACCTTTCCGAAGGCGGTCGTGTGCAGCGGCACGCGCTTGCCCGGGTAGAGATCGAGCGGGAGATCGGTCGCCCCCCGCTCGTGCTCGAGGAGGTAACCGAACCCGTCTTCGATGACGAACGCGCTCGCGGCTTCGCCGGTTTCGGCGGCGAGGTGGGCGAGTTCTGTCCGTGCGGCGTCGGCGACCGCGTACTGGCTCCGGGCGAACTCGCCGAAGGTGAGAAACCGAAGACTCAGCCGGTAGACGCCGTCGTTTCTCGTGACGAGCCCGGTTTCGACCAGCGTGCTCAGGTGATTGTGTACCGTGCTGTCGGAGAGCTCGAGGCGGGCGGAGATGTCCGTGAGGCGGGCGCTTCCGAGCCCGAACAGCGCCTCCAGTACGGCGACCGATCGCCGTGTCGCTTTCACCGGATTTTTCGCCTCGCGTGTCATTCGTTGTGGACCTTGATCGAAACCCGGGCCTATTAGTGTACCGACATGGACCTGCGGTCGGCCGTTTCTCGCAGCCGATTCGTTCGGCTCGGGGGCGGCGAAACAGCAGTACTGGCCCGTTTCAGCGATGCCGAAACGCGATCACGACGGCGTTTCCCACGCCATTCGATACCACTGGCCGCGGATTTCGGATTACCCGGGCGTATTACCGTTTGATACTCGGGTATCGGCGCGTTTCATGGGATTACGAAAGTATGCATGTAATGCCCTTCAGGTCCGGCGATTCTGTATCGTGGAAAGTGTACTACGCTCGCGGGGGCGGGTCGGCACACGAACCGTGTTCGAATGCGGCGATTCGATCGGTTTCTGCGCGGTATCGGTCGGTTCGAACTCGATCGTGACTTCTACGATGCCGACGGCTCGCGCCGCCGGCCCGAGGGCCGAATCGCCAGTGGCCATCGCCGGCAGATTTATAATGGTAGTGTTAATCATGACGTACGTATGACGGACAACGTCACAGGTAACGGGAGTGTCCCCTGTTCTCGCCGCGCGTGGCTGAAAACCCTCGCCGTCGGTGGGACGGTGGGTTCGGTTGCGGGCTGTCTCGGCGTGGACGACGCCGACGACGGCGACGACGAGTACTTCGTGCTTCCGGCGGTCGGAAACCTCGAGCAGGCTCACTTCAACGTGTGGAGTCTCGACAATCAGCTGTTCTTCGAAACCGGGATGCTGTGGGAGGAACTGGCGTACTTCTCCGCCGACGCCGCCGACTGGCACCCCCAGTTCGCCGAGGACTGGTCGTTCGACGAGGGGTCGGTGACCTTCGAGCTTCGGGAGGACATCGAGTGGCACGACGGCACCTCGATGACGGCCGATCACGCCGTCGACCACTTCCGGCTGGCGGAGGTGTGGGGCGATCCGATCTGGGACTTCGCGACGGACGTCCACGCCCCCGAGGAGTACACCCTCGAGTTCGAGGTCGAACCGGTCGCACAGAGCCTGATCGAACACGTCTTCCTCGGCGACATGTTCTCCCGGTGGATATACACGCACCCGGAGCTTCACCGCGAGTTCATCGAGCGCGCCGAGGACGCCGGCTCCGACGACGAGCTCTCCGAGATCAACGAGGATCTCGCCTCGCTCCAGATCGACGGCGAGGAGGCTATCGACGCCGGGATCGGCAACGGGCCGGTCGAACTCGTCGAGGTCACCGATTCGCGGATCGTGATGGAGCCCTACGACGGCTACCCGATCGGCTGGGAGGATGACACCGACATCGACTGGGCCGGCTTCGAGATCGTCGACTTCGGCGACAGCGAGTCCGACTTCCACCAGGCGGCCATCGCGAACAACATCCACGGCTTCACCGGCGACACCCCGGAGGAGGTCCGATCCGAGATGGACGATCACTGGGAGATCATGGACGGACCGCAGGAAGGGTTCCAGACGATCCAGTTCAGCCCGGAGTCGATGTGGGGCGAGGACACCGACGAGAGCCGCGCCCTCAGGCAGGCGATCGCCTACATGTACGATCCGACGGAGTTCGTCGACATCTTCGGCGAGGACATCATGGACTACCCGGACCCGAACAACGTCACCGGGATGAACAGCCCGATGGACGAGGAGTGGCTCGGCGACGTCGTCGACGACTTCACGAACTACGGGAACAGCGACGAGGGCTGGGTTCAGGAGGACCTCGCCGAGGAGAAGATGGAGGAGGCCGGGTTCGAGCGTGACGGCGACGACTGGGTCGACGCCGAGTCGGGCGACCCGCTCGAGGTCGAGATCCGCTACCCCGTCGACTTCGACGCGAACGTCCCCTCCTACCAGAACGTCGTCGAACAGTTCAATCGGTTCGGTATCGACGCCGAGGGCGTCGGCGAGGACTTCACGACGCTCCAGACGCAACTGATGCCCGATCACGACTTCGAGGTCGCGATCTACACCTCCGGGCCGGCGGCTCCCCACGCGGTCAGCGCCTACCGGAACACGATGGGGGACGTCTCCTCGCCGGAGACGACCCGCTGGAACAACCAGCTCTCGGAGGTCACCGTGCCGTGGCCGCCGGGCGACGCGGACAACGACCTCGAGACGGTCGACATCGACGAGCGCATCGAGGGACTGAACGACGCCGAGTCCGAGGACGAAGTCGACGAGTACGTCGAGGAACTGGCGTGGATCTACAACCAGTGGGTTCACGGCGTCCAGACCTGTACGGAGTTCCGCCTGAACTACGTCGCGACCGACATGTGGGACTGGGGCGTCGACATGGACGATCCGACGATCCGCTCGGAGCAGCCGTGGATGTACCTCACCCGCACCGGCGACCTTCGGGCGGACGTCGACTGATACCGTCGGACGGACGAATCGGTCGCTCGAGCGACCGATCTTCAAACGGTTCTGCCCGACAGTTCGACATTCCACTCGTCGCCGTCGGCGCCGACCGGCCTCGAGCCGCCGGTTCTCGATCTATAATTATTCTCCATCGGAATCTATATGGGCCTGGGGCGAACCCGTATAACCTGAAATGCATTGGGTACTGACACGGGCAGCGCGGGCAGGGTTCACCGTCTTTCTCGTGGTTCACTTCACGTTCCTGTTGATTCACTTCCTGCCCGGCAGTCCGATGGATTACCTCCAGGCCCAGCTCTCGCGCCAGCAGGGTCTCAGCGAAACCGAGATCGAGTCGATGGCGGCGGTGTACCTCAACATGCACCCGGACGCGTCGATTCAAGAACAGTACGTCGACTACATGTCGTCGCTGCTCACCGGCGATCTGGGAACGTCGATCTACTTCAACGAACCGGTCGCCGAACTGCTCGCGACCGCCGTCCCGTGGACGGTGTTCCTGATGGTGAACGCGATCGCGATCTCGTTTACCATCGGCATCTCGATGGGGGCGCTGATGGCGTACCTCGAGGGGAGCCGGTTCGACAACGTCGCGACACTGTTCGCCATCGTGAGCAACTCGATACCCTACTACATCATCGCAATCCTGCTCGTCTACGTCCTCGGCCACCAGTGGGACCTGTTTCCGGTCACCGGTCGGTACGACGACCGCACGACCCCCGGCGTGAACGTCCCGTTTCTCTCGAGCGTGATCTATCACGCGACGCTCCCGGCGCTGTCGTGGGCGTTCGCGGGACTGGGCGGCTGGGCGCTCGCGATGCGAGCCAACAGCATCAGCATCCTCGGCGAGGACTACCTCCGCGTCGGCCGATTGCGGGGGTTGCCGACCAAGCGGCTCACGCTCCGATACGTCGCGCGCAACGCCGTGTTGCCGCTGTATACGAACATGATGGTCGTCATCGGCTACGCCTTCGGCGGCGCGGTCGTCCTCGAGACGATCTTCGTCTACCGGGGGGTCGGCTACTACCTGTTCACGGGGATCGAAGCGCGAGACTTCCCGCTGATGATGGGCGGCTTTCTCGTGATCACGATCGCCGTCGTCACCGCGCTGTTCCTCGCCGAACTCACGTACGGAAAGCTCGATCCGCGGGCACAGGAGGGGGGATCCGATGAGTCATTCTGAGTCCTCCTCCGGGGGCGACGACTTCCCGTTCCAGATGCCGTCGACGGGCGAGACCACTCGGAAAGAGCGCTGGTTCCGTACGATCGACCGAACGATACTGGCGCCGGCGCGCATAATCCTGAGCGACTGGCGCGGGAAGGTCGGCGTCACGCTGTTGATCGTCTACCTGTTCATGGGTCTCGCCGGGCCGTACCTGATCGCGCCGCCGGAGACCGACACGGCACACACGCTGGTCGGCCCGTTCGAGATGTGGCAGTATCCACTGGGGACCGACAGCTCCGGCCGAAGCGTGCTCGCCGACGTCGTCCACGCGACCCCGCCGATGCTGAAGATGGTGTTCGCCGGCGGGGTGTTCGCCGTCACCGTCGGCTCGATCGTCGGGATGGTCGCCGGCTACAAGGGCGGGCGAACAGACCAGGCGCTCATGGTCGTCACGGACACGCTGATGGCGATCCCCGGACTGCCGCTGGTGATCGTGCTCGCGTTCCTGTTCGAACCTCGCAACCCGTACGTCGTCGGGATCATCCTCGCGATTCCCGCCTGGTCGGTGCTCGCCCGCTCGATCCGCTCGCAGATGCTGCCGCTGCGGAGCGTCGAGTACGTCGAAGCCAACCGGCTGATGGGCATCTCGACCTGGAAGATCATCCTGAAGGACGTCGCGCCGAACCTGATGCCGTACATTCTCGTCAGCTTCGTCGCCGCCTCCCGCGGCATCGTCTTCGATTCGGTCGCGCTGTACTTCCTCGGCGTGCTTCCCACGTCGGACCCGAACTGGGGCGTGACAATGGACACGGCGTACTCGAGTGGCGGCGCGCTCTACTCCTGGGGGGCCGCCCACTGGCTGCTCGCACCGATGCTCGCCGTGGTGTTGCTCTCGCTCGGCCTGATTCTGGTTTCGCAGGCTGCCGACAAGCTGTTCAACCCGCGGATCCGCGCTCGCCACCAGAAAACGACGAAAGGCGGCGGTGGCCCCGTCGACCACGAGCCGAACGCTCCCGCAGAAAACACGGCCCGCTGAGGCCGTCCCCTCCTCGAATCGTCACCTGCAGTTCGCTCGCACCGCCAGGATCACGAGGATGAACGCCGTAATCACGAGCAGGTTGTACGTCGCCACCGTGTACTCCGCGGTCCCCCGTTCGATGTAGGGGAACGAAAACAGCGTGAGCACCCCGAGTGCGAACACGAGCACGCTCAGGATGCGGAAGGCGAACTCGTACTCACAGAGCCGGTCCCACGCGGTTTCGGTCATCGGCTCATCAATTCTGACCGACCCGTATAACGGTTGCGGGACCGGCGGGGAACTCGTTCGCGCGACACAAATTTCAAGTAACTGGCTCACCCACGTCGTCGCATGACTTCGGTACGCAGGCGGGCCGCCGGCGAGGCGCGGTCACGACTGAATCCCGGCCGGACCGATCGGCGGTGGGCGTGATGGCAACGAGCGAACAGGCACGAGCCGACAGCCGCGGTGACGACGTGATCGTGAGCGTGGAGGACGTGACGGTCCGCTTCGACATGGAGCGCGGGGAGTCTCGCGTCCTCGATTCGGTGAGCATGGACATCCGCCGGAACGAGATCCTCGGTATCGTCGGGGAGTCGGGCTCCGGAAAGTCGATGTTCGCCGACGCGCTGCTCGATTCGGTCGTCGATCCGGGGCAGGTCGACGGCACCATCACCTACTACCCCGAATCGGGCGAACCGGTTGACGTGCTGAACCTCGAGGCCGAGCGGCTGCGGCGGTTTCGCTGGGAGAACGTCTCGATGGTGTTCCAGGGGGCGATGAACTCGTTCAACCCGACCCTCGACATCCGCGGCCACTTCGAGGAGACGCTGCGGGCCCACGAGTACCCGGTCGAGCCGGGAATCGAACACGCCAGAGAGCTGCTGGCCGACCTCTACCTCGATCCCGACCGCGTCCTCTCGTCGTACCCCCACGAACTCTCCGGCGGGATGTCCCAGCGGGCGCTGATCGCGCTGAGTCTCGTCCTCGAGCCGGACGTGCTGGTGATGGACGAGCCGACGGCGGCTCTCGACCTGCTGATGCAGCGGTCGATCCTGAGCCTGCTCGAGGCGGTCAAAGACGAGTACGATCTCACCATCGTCTTCATCACGCACGACCTCCCGCTGGTCACGGGGCTGGCCGACCGGCTGGCCGTGCTGTACGCGTTCGACTTCGTCGAGGTCGGCGACGCGGAAGACGTGTTCGCCACCCCCTCACACCCGTACACGAGATCGCTGCTGAAGGCGATTCCGACGCTCGACACGCCGCTCGAGGACATCACGCCGATCGAGGGCTCGAGTCCCGACCCCGTCTCCCTGCCGACCGGCTGTACGTACCACCCCCGGTGTTCGCTCGCGGACGACAGGTGTACCCACGAGGAGCCGCCGTTTCACGGCGTCGATTCGAACGACGGCCACCGGACCGCCTGTTTCTACTGGGAGGACGCGGCCGACGAGATCCCCCTGTCGACCGGTGACGGCTCGGTCGCCTCGGCGACCGTCGACGGGGCGCAGTCGGCCGAACCGATTCTCTCGCTGTCCGACGTCGAGGTCCACTTCGAACAGCAGGTCGGGCTCCTCGAGGGACTGTTCAGCGATCCGAGCCCGGTGCGGGCCGTCGACGGCGTCGACCTCGACATCTACGAGAACGACGTGGTCGCGCTGGTCGGTGAGTCGGGTTGCGGGAAGACGACGCTCGGCAAAACCGTCGTCGCCGCCCAGCGGCCGTCGGGCGGGTCGATCGAGTACAAGGGCCAGGACGTCTGGGCGGCGAAAGACGGCGACGGCGACGTCTCGATCCCGTTCGAGACGATTCGACAGTCCCTACAGATCATCCACCAGGACCCCGGGAGTTCGCTCAACCCGAACCGGACCGTCCAGGCGAACCTCGAGGTGCCGCTGAAGCAGTGGCACCCCGAGATGGATTACAACGACCGGGAGAAGCGAGTGCTCGCGATGCTCGAGCACGTCGGTATGTCCCCGCCGGAGGACTACGCGCTGCGGTACCCCCATCAGCTCTCCGGCGGCGAGCAACAGCGGATCGCGCTGATCCGCGCGCTCTCGATGAACCCCGGCGTGATCTTCGCCGACGAGGCGGTGTCGGCGCTCGACGTCTCGCTTCGCGTCGAGATGATGGACCTGATGCTCGAGTTGCAGGACGTCTTCGACACCTCGTTTCTGTTCACCTCGCACAACCTCTCGAACGCCCGGTACCTGTCGGCGAGCGTCGGCGGCCGTATCGCGGTGATGTATCTCGGCGAGATCGTCGAGATCGGTCCCGGAGAAGAGGTCATCTCGAACCCGAAACACCCCTACACGAAGATCCTGAAGTGGTCGACCGAGGACGTCGATACGACCGAAGACGTCGACGAGTCGCCGCTCCGAGAGATCGACATCCCCGACCCGATCGATCCGCCGAGCGGCTGTTCGTTCCACACCCGATGTCCCGAGGCCCGCGAGGCCTGTACGCGCGCCGACCCGACGCTGACCCACGACGCCGACCTCGAGCACCACGCGGCGTGTTTCAGGGAGTATCCGTCGGGCCACGCCTACTGGGAGAGCGCGCCGCTCGAGGGAAGCGGCCGGAGCGAACCATCACGGGACTGAGCGCACGGGCCGCCGTACGCCGTATCCGCCCCCGTTCGTGCCCGAATTAGTCGACGCGGTATCTCTCGACGGCGTCCTCGTCGACGTCGACGCCGAGTCCGGGACCGTCCGGAACCGGCATCGATCCGTTTTCGACGACGAGCGGCTCCGTCAGGATGTGATCGGCCCAGCCGTAGTACACCGAATCCGGCGGCAGGTTCAGCGCCGGCGTACTCGCATAGAGCTGGAGCACCGCGGCCTGCTTGATCCCGAGGTCGAACCCGTTGTGGTGGGTTACGGAGACGCCGGCTTTCTCCGCGACCGCGATCTGGTCTCGAACCGCGAGCAGGCCGCCGGCGGGCACGAGGTCGACGCACGCGACGTCGATCGCGGCCCGCTCACACAGGTGATAGAGGTTGCGCGGGAAGTACGTGTCCTCGTTGGCGGCGATCGGTTGGCGAAGCCGCTGGCGAAGGCGCTCGTAGGTGCCGTACGTGTCGATCCGACACGGCTGCTCGAGGTACTGGAGGTAGATCCCCTCGTCCTCGAGGACGGCACCCGCGCGAACGGCCTCCTCGAACGTCCACCCCTGATTGGGATCGATCCGAAACTCGAGGGCGCCGTCCGTCTCGTGGTGCATCGCGCGGATGCGGTCGACGTCGCCTCTCCAGTCGGGGCCGGCTTTCGTCTTGAGGACGGTAAACCCCTGTTCGCGCGCTCGAGCGGCGTACGTTCGCGACTCGGCTTCCGAGAGCATTCCCAGGCAGTAGGCGACGTCGACGCGCTCGCGAACGCCGCCGCCGAGTAACTCCGAGATCGGCGCGCCGCGTTTCTTGCCGAGGGCGTCCCACATGGCGGTTTCGACGGCTCCGAGGAACGGTCTGACTTTGACGTACGGGTAGTAGAAGTCGTCGACGAACCCGCGAATCTCCGACAGGTCGCGGCCGAGCAGCCGCGGGGCGATGACGTCCTCGATGACGGCGGCGGTCACCCGCGGCGACTGCATCGCGTTCAACATCTCTCCCCACCCCGTGATGCCGTCGTCGGTCTCGAGGCGGACGAGCATTCGACCGACGACTTCGACTTCGTCGTGGTTACTGCTGTACGGTGCCAGCCCGCCTTCCTCGAGCGGGGCGACCGGAACCGCGACCGGAATCGCGTCTATTTGCGTAACTTCCATGCGGGGTACTTCGTTCGAACCCTCTAAAATCCTCGTCCTCGTGAAACGCTAGACCTGTCGGATCTGCCGTTACTAATTACTGTCAGAAACAAGTTGGATACGGAGAATTGATAGGACGTTTATGTATTGGGCCCGGATACCGCACCGAACGATTCTTTCGAAGCTCGATAAGCGTAATATGCCGGTTCACGACCGTAAGAGACACTTTCGATACAATTCAACATGTGGCTAACGAATAGCAGCCGACGGTTCGGATTCAATCCTATTTCCCGTTCAGATCCGCTGCTCTTCCCCTCAGTTCAGTTTTGGGTCTTTGTGAATGCATTTTAGTATCCGATGTCTGCGTCCAATAATATAATAATAATGGTATTGTTTTTGATTTGCTAAGTATGATGTTTACTGCTGTGTGTGGGACCATTCCACGAGTGCATTTCTCGCGCCCCCGGATTACAGGTATATGTTTGTAATTCTTGACGGCCGTCGCTTCTCGGTGCGATCGACGGCGGTCCGATCACCGTTCATACGTGGTAAACGACTGGAACACTGAAACGATCCGGCATCGACCTCCGAACGGTGCCGCGCCAGTCCGCACCACCGGTTCTGACATGATCTGGTCCAACGACCCGTAGCTCGTCTGTAGCGGGTAGCATTCGCCGGTCGACGTCGATCAGACACCACAAATACATGTATTTAAATATCGTTAACTCAATTTGCATATCATCTATATCTGTTCACCAGGGGTGAACGAACGTGGAGTACACTCGATAACCCTGTGGTACCAGTGCTCACGGACGGCACCGACCTCGCGTATACGGTGTCCGCCCGGAGTTTCCACTCGGTATTGCCGAGTGCAGCCGTTTTATCGAGTTGAACGACCGTTCTCGCTCGAGCGTCGAGCGGAGAGTACTGACCACCGACACTCCGTCCAAGCGAAACTATAAGGCTCGGCGGCGCGGCACTAACGAACAGATGGTCGATATCGGTATCGTCGGCTTAGACACGAGTCACTCGGAATCGTTCGCAGCGACCATCCAGGAGCACGGTTTGGCTGAGCTCACGGCCGTCTGGGATGGTGGTGCGGTACGGAGCGATGCGTACGCGGACCGGTTCTGCGAGCGCTACGAAGCGACCCGATTCGCGGAGCCGCTGGATCTCGTCTCCGCCGTCGACGCCGTCCTGATTCTGACGGTAAACTGGGACACCCACCGCGAGCTCGCGGTCCCGTTTCTCGAGCGCGGCGTGCCGACGCTGGTCGACAAACCCATCGCGGGCTCTCTCGAGGACGTTCGCGCGATTCGAGACGCGATCGGTGAGACGCCGTTTTTCGGCGGCTCCGCGGTTCCCTACCAGTCTGCGGTTCGCTCGCTCGACAGCTTCGGCGATCAGCAGACGGTGTACTGCATCGGCTACGACGACACGTTCTACTACGGCAGCCACGTGATCGATACGGTTCGCCGGCTGGCTGGAGCGCCCTGGACGTGCGCGTCGCGGGCCAACGACCCCGGTCAGACGGTCGACGTCGCCTTCGAGGACGGAACGTACGCGACCGTTCGACTCGACGATCCGAGCGACGACGAGCTGTTCACCTTCTTCAGCATCGGCGAGCGAACCGTTCGACGGGACGTCGGTAGCTCCGCGGAGGAGATGACCGAGATGTACGAGAACTACATCGACACGTTCCTCGAGGTCGTCGCGGGAGCCAGGAACCCCGCGGACCGGGTTCTCGACGCCGCATCGCTTTTACTCGCCGTGAACGCCGCGCTCGAGCACCCCGGCCCCATCACGCCGAACTGCCGAATCCTCTCGGAGTACTCCGTCGACGGCGCCGCCTTCCTCGCGGAGTACGAGCCCTACTACTGACTCGCGTCGACGCCCGACCGAACTCGTTGGCGGGTCGCCATACAACTAAGGCGTCTCCCGCGTTACCCAGCGACGATGCACAACAGACAGTCCGGACGGACGGGGGTGGTCTGAGTGCCCGCCCACGAGGCGCGACTCCGCGCTGGATCGGCGTCGACCGATATCACGCCCGAGGAGCCGGTTGTGATGAGCGGCTACGGCGCTCGGGAGGGTCGTTCGACGGGCGTTCACGATCCGCTGTTCGCCGCCGCCCTCGTTCTCGACGACGGCACATCTACGGTCGGTGTCGCCTCGGTGGACGTGCTGAACGTCTCCCGGGAGTTCACGAACCGGGTTCGAACTGCGCTCGCGAGCGCCGGCGTCGACCTCGATTCGATCGTCGTCGCGGCGACGCACACCCACGCGGGGCCGTACCTTCCCGCTCGGGCGCTCGACGTGAGCCCGCCGCTTCGGGCGACCGCGGACGTCTCGGAAACCGTTTCGCGGATCGAGGAGGCGGTCGTCGAAACGTTCCGACGGGCGCACGCCGCCCTCGAGCCGGCCGCGGTTCACACCGCCACCGACTCCGAAGGGGCGGTTCAGGAGAACCGCCGCGCGGCGGGTGGCGTCGGCGGGAACGTTCGCGTGCCACACGGGCCGGTCGACCCCAACGTCACCGCCGTTCTCGTCGAGACGGTTTCGGGGGCGGAGACGGTGCTCTACAACTTCGCCTGTCACCCGGTGTGTGCGACAGCGCGAGAGACGCACCTCTCGGCGGACTGGCCGGGCGTCGCCAGGGAGCGCGTTCGCGAGGTCCGTCCGGGGGCGACGGTGCTCTTTCTCAACGGCGCCGCCGGCGACGTCAACCCGGCGGGACTGCGCCCGGGCCGCTCGAGAGCGGAGGCGTACGAGGCGATGGAGCGGGTCGGCGGTCGCGTCGGCGACGCCGTCGTCCGTGCGCTCGAGGGCGCGGAGCCGGCGGCGGACGGCGCCAGCCGCGCCCCGATTTTCGTCGACGAGGCGGAGCTCCGGCTCCCGGTCAAGCGAACGCCCCCCGTAGAGACGCTCGAGGCGCGGATCGACGACCTCGACGATCGGATCGAGCGCCTCGAGGCCGACGGCGAGACCGTCGGCGCGGAGAAACTCGCCTGGGACCGTCAGTACGCCACGGAGCTGCTCGCGATCGCGCGCTGGGATGCGACCTGCCTCCCGAACCGGCTGCCGTACTTCGAGATCGGAACGATCGGGGTCCTGGGGATGCCCGGCGAGGTACACACGGCCCACGGCCTCCGCTTCAAGTCGGCGGCGCGCGCCGAGTCGTTGCTGCTGGCCGGTTACGCGAACGACTACGTCGGCTACCTGCCGCCGCTCGCCGACCTCGAAAACGTCGGGTACGAAGTCCGAACGGCGAAGCTCTCGCCGGAGGCGGTCCTCGAGTTCCGCCGCGAAGCGCTGGGGCTCGTCGGGGCCTTAACTTCGAGCCCGTCGGCCGCCGATGGCGGTCAGTAAACGCTCGAGGTCGCGTTGGGGTCGTGTCCGCTCGAGAGGGTGGGCAACAGCGTCGAAGCGTACGACAGCGAGTCCAGCGGGTCGTCGGTCTGTCCGTGCTCGTAGACGAGCCACGCGACGTCGGCGTCGCGCGCGGCGTCGACGCAGCGTTTGACGTCGAGTTCGCCGGCGCCGACTTCGACCTGAATCGTCGCTTCTCGACCCGGAACCGAGTCGGTGAGGTGAACGAGCGAGATCCGGTCGCCGTACCGGGAGAGAAGCGAGATCGGATCGGCGCCAGCGTACACGGCCAGTCCCGTGTCGAGTTCGAAGGCGATCGAGTCGTCGGTCCGGTCGAGTAACACGTCGTAGACGTACTCGTCCCCGAGCTGGTCGAACTCGACCGTCGAGTTGTGATAGCAGAACTCGAACCCGTCGGCTGCCAGTTTCGAGGCGAGGTCGGAGAGGTGGTCCGCGACCGCCTCGGTCGCCTCGAGCGAGTCGAAGGCGTCTTCGTCGTACGACTGCGCGATGAACCGCCGACACCCGAGTTCACCGTAGGTCTCGACGAGCGCGTCGTACTCCGATTCGAGCTGGTCGACCGAGACGTGCGCGCCGATCATTTCGACGCCCGCGGTTGCGACCGCGTCGGCGACGACGGACGGCGACGAGCCGGCGAGACCCGTGAACTCGACCCCTTCGAGCGTGGTGTCGCCGACGCGCGCGATGAGTTCGGGCAGTTCGTCAGGAAGATCCTCGAGCGTCTGAAGCTGTATCGCTGTTCGCACCATTTCTTACGTACCTACCGATAGGTGAACGGCTGCAAACAATAAAGCTATTCCGTTCGGATATCTGACAGCGATCGAATACGCACCGCTGGGTGGGCCGTCGAGGCGTGCGCCGACTCCCTCGAACGACGGGATGTCCGGTATCAGACGAGCTGCCAGCCGATCCAGACGAGACAGAGCGCGACCGGGAGGGCACTGACCGCGAGGGCGCGGGTGAACGAGAGGCCGGACAGGTGTTCGATGACGATCGCCCAGATGTAGCCGCTGAGGAGTGCGAACCCGGCCGCGACCGCCGTCGCCCCGAGGAAGACCGGCTCGTTCGTGGCCGCGTCGACGTAGGACTGGTAGGCCGCGTACTCGTACTCGAACGCGGAGAAGCTCGGTTCTTCCGGCGGCGCCGCGCCCTGAAGGGCGTAGAGCCGCGCGAGGCTCACGAGGAATCCGCTCGCGATCAGCGGGGCGAACCCCCAGCCGACCATCCGAAAGAGCAGCCCGATCTGAAAGTAGCCCCCGACGAGACGCGCGGTGTAGTAGATCAGGACCGTCACGACCCCCCAGAGGACGAACGGGACGACCAGATCGACCACCGTGAGCACCCAAATCGGCCCCGAGACGTGCTCGAGTTCCGAGCCGAGAACGGTGGTCAGTCCGATGTGTTGCAGGCCGAACGCGACGCCCACGAGAAACGCGATGAGCGACTGCGTTCGAATCCCCGGATACTTCGACTGTCGCTCCACGAACGCGTGTGGATTGGTTGCCAACCGCGTAATCATCGGCTCACTCTCCCGCGGCAACACTCGTATACATTTTGGTTTGTTCCTGTCAGGACCGCGGAAAAAGCCGCCGAACGCCCCGGCAGATTGCCGTTTTCGCGCGCTCGCGAGCACCGGTCGGTGCAAACAATTATATGCTCGTGACCGGTTGACACTGCCATGGCGACCGAATACGTGTCAGATAGCGACGCCGGGGAGACGACGCTCGTCGAAACGTTGAACGAGTACGTTACGCTGGTGGTGCCGTTCGCCGTCGGTCTGTTCCTGATCGCGCTCGGCTACGTCTTCGATCTCTTCGGCCGCGGCGTCGAGGCGGGCGTGTCTGCCGCATCGGGGATCATCATCTGCGTTATCGCGCTCGTCGTCTACGGACTGTTCTGGGCGCTCGGTCGGTACGGCCACTGAGACTGCACCGCTTTTTCGGCACATCCGCAGGTGAGTTCGCGGCTGCGCCGGAACGCACGGATGAGAGCACTCGAGCGCGACGGAGCCGACTCCCGTTTTTTCGCCACAAAACGCTCACCGTTGACAATAGAAGACTTTATGGTGAGTGATTGTGTGCCTATCACCGTATACCATGCCAAAAGTTAACTCTGGCTCCGAGAGGTCTGGCTCTCGGCCGGAACACGCGATCAATCGCCGCCGAATGCTGGCCCTCACGGGTGCGGGTGCTGCGGGCCTTCTCGCAGGGTGTACCGGTGACGATAACGGTGACGGCGGCGGCTCGAACGGTGGTGGGGACGACAACCGGTTCGTTACCACCCAGCTCGCCGCCCAGGAGGACATCCAGTTCAACCCGCGGAACATCACCATTCCGCCCGAGTGGGACATCTCCCAGGCAGTGTACGCCAGCGCAGTCATCGAATCGCGCACGTTCGGGGAGTACTACCCGGCCGCACTCTCCGACTACACCATCGACGGCGACACGCTGACGGTCGAAGTGCTCGAGGACCTCACCTGGCACAACGGGGATCAGGTGACCGCTGAGGACTACGTCCGCTCGGTCCAGATCGGATACATCGCCGGCGAGAACGTCGTCGACCGCCTCGACAGCATCGAGGACATGTACGCCGAGGACGACACCACCGCCGTCTTCGAACTCAACGAGACGTACAACCCGGTCGCCCTCGAGACGAACATCCTCAGCGAACACCAGTTCCACGCACACGAGGAACACTACGCCGAGTTCGTCGAGCGGTACGTCGACGCCGGCTCCGACGACGCCCGCGAGGAGGTGCAGGCGGACCTCGCGGAGTTCAACCTCCGTGGCGAGGACGTCGAGCCGTACGCCTCCGGTCCGTTCGAACTCGAGACGATCGACACCCAGGGCGTCCACTTCACGACGTACGAGGACTACCCGTGGGCTTCGATCCAGCAGAACCTCGAGGAGAACTACGATCTGGATCTCTCGGACTACCCGGACGAACTCAACTACGACGGGCAGACGAGCCAGTTCTTCGGGGAGCGGCCACAGCTCCACCAGGCCGCCCAGAACGGAAACATCGACGGCGGCGACGGCTTCGAGATCGACTCCGAGGACGAGATCGCAAACGAGTACCCCGAGGGCGCAGAGTACAACGCGATCGTCTCCGGCTGGAACGACGCGTTCGTCTTCAACTGGCTCGAGGGCGAGCACGCGGACATGTGGCGCGACGAGCGCGTTCGCAAGGCGTTCGCACACATCCTCGACTACGACGGGATCAGCCACCAGTACCACGGCGAGTACGGGGTCGTCGACGAGACCTTCGGCGGAATGACGCCCGTCATGGAGGAGGAGGTCTCCGACGACTTCCTCGACAGCCTCACCACGTACGAGGAGGACTGGGACCGCGCCGAGGAGTTGCTCGAGGACGCCGGCCTGACCAAGGAGGACGACCGCTGGTACAAACCCGACGGCGAGCTCCTCGAGGCGACCTGGGCGGCGCCGTCGACGGTCCAGTGGCAACAGGACGGCATGGAGTACGCCGCCTCGAACCTGAACCAGTTCGGGATCGAATCGACCGTCGAGGTCATCGAGGGGACGACGTTCTTCGGCCAGACGCTGCCGAACCTCGACTACGAGCTCACGCGGGGTTTCATTGGCTTCTCGAATATCGTGAGCGGCTGGGAGCTCAGCTGGCTCCGCTACGACGGCGCAGACGAGTCCGAGCGGCCGTTCGCCAACTACCTGCAGGAGCCCTACGGCGAACCCGGCCTCGAGATCCCCCCGATCGGCGAACCCGATAGCGACGACACCATCGAGGTGGACCCGGTCGAACTCTACGAAGAACTCGCACACACGACCGACGAGGAGCGCGTGACCGAGATCAGCGAGACGCTCGCCTGGGCGTTCAACCAGACGGTGCCGAAGCTTCCGGGCTCGGCCGGCGTCTACGGCTGGTTCATGATGGGCGACCGCTGGGACTACCCGAGAGACCAGGAGAACGACCCGCTCGCGGGACTGATGCCGTTTACCTACTCGCTCCCCCAGATCGGGGCGCTCGCGCGAAAGGAGGACTCGTAGCCGGTCTCGAGTCCCGACGTGGAGGATAGCCCGCATCACAAATTATAAGTCGACGAACCGGCTTTCACGTTCTATGGTACGTCGTGTGGAGAGTGAGCACACCCCGGTTGCAACCGCAGCCAGCACCGCCTCGGCTACGCGGTGGGAAATCCGCGAGAAGTCCTAACATATGGTCTCGACAGACTACTTCATCAAACGCACCGTAATGGCCGTCGCGACGTTCTACGTCGTCGTCTCCCTTTCGTTCGCGCTCATCCGGCTCATGCCGGGTGGGCCGATGGATTACATCCGCGCACAACACGAGGGGGCGGGCCAGGATCCGACGGCTGCGGCCAGACAGGTCGAACGGTACGCGGCGATAAACCCGCAGGAACCGCTCTGGCAGCAGTACCTGACGTACGTCACGAACGTCTTCCAGGGCAACCTCGGCGACTCCACCTGGTACCACGACCCCGTCGCACAGATCCTCGGGAACGCGATGCCGTGGACGATTTTCGTCTCGATCATCTCGATGATCCTAATCTACCTGATCGGCATCAGCCTCGGCGCGTTCATGGCGTACGTCGAGGGGACGCGCTTTGACGTCTCGTGGTCGGGCGCTTCGATCCTGCTCACGTCCGTGCCGTTCTACGTCGTCGCGGTCGTGTTGCTCGGCTTCCTGGGGCACAACCACGGCCTGTTCCCGACGGGCGGCCACTACGGCTCGGGCGTCGAGGAGGGGTTCAACCTCGAGTTCATCTGGAGCGTGATCCACCACGGCGCGCTCCCGATCATCTCGCTGGTCGTCGCCGGGTTCGGCGTCGTCGCCCTCCAGATGCGGGGGAACGCGATCCAGATCCTCGGCGAAGACTACCTGCGCGTCGCGCGTCTGCGCGCGCTCTCACAGCGTCGTATCGCCATCAGATACGTCGCGCGCAACGCGATCCTGCCGATGTACACGGCGATGATGATCTCCATCGGCACCCTGTTCGGAAGCTCGATCATCTTAGAACAGATTTTCCAGTACCCTGGTGTCGGCTACTTCATGTTCCGCGGGATAAGCGCACGCGACTACCCGCTGATGATGGGAACCTTCCTGTTCATCACGGCGGGCGTCATTATCGGCGTCTACATCGCCGATCTCACCTACGGCTACGTCGACCCACGAGCGGAGAGTGATGACAGTGAAGCGTTCTGACACCGATATCCAGACCGACGGCGGTGGCGTCTCGTCCGATCAGGTGCAGTCACCGTTCGAAACGGTGGCTGACGTCGAGGTTTCGCGCTCCGAGCGGTACCGCGCGCTGTTCGACGAGTACGTCGCCGCACCGACGAAGATCCTCATCAACGACTGGCGGGCGATCACCGGCTTCCTGATCACCATCGGGTTCGTGTTCGTCGGCACCATCGGCGTGTGGGCTATCGACCGGCCGTACTCCGGCGACGCTGACTTCCTGATTCCGCCGTTCCAGTCGATGGCCCACCCGCTCGGCACGGACGGACAGGGCCAGGACATCCTCGCACAGCTCGTCCACGCGACGCCGGCGATGCTCGAGATGATGGCCGCGGGCGCGATCTTCTCGACGGTTATGGCCGTCTTCTGGGGCGTGTTCTCCGGCTACAAGGGCGGCTCCGTCGACCAGTTCATGATGGCCGTCGCCGACGTGCTGATGACGATCCCCGGCCTCCCGCTCGTGGTCGTGCTCGCGGCGATCCTCGACCCCTCGAGCCCGTGGGTGATCGGTATCATCCTCGTCGTGAACGCCTGGGCCGGCTTCGCCCGCGCGCTGCGTTCGGAGGTGCTAAAACTCCGCCACGAGTCGTACGTCGAGGCGTCGCGGACGATCGGGATCTCGCTTCCCGCGATCGTCACGAAGGACGTGCTGCCGAACGTGATGCCGCTGATCGTGGTGAACTTCGTCACAACCGCCCGGAACGTCATCATGGCCTCCGTGGGACTGTACTTCCTCGGGCTGTTGCCCCACACCGGGTTCAACTGGGGCGTGATGATGAACACCGCCTACGGACAGGGCGGGGTGTACACGGCGTCGCTGTACCACTGGTTCTACGCGCCGATGGTGACGATCGTCGTCCTCTCGCTCGGGCTGTTGTTGCTCGGGCAGGGGCTGGACCGCATCTTCAACCCGCGGATCCGGGCGCGCCACCTCGAACAGGACAGTACCGACAACGCGGACCCCGAGACGGACGAGGAAACCGATCCGAATACGCGACCAGGAGGACTCTAACCGATGGCTAACACACAATCGCTCGAGATCGAAAGCGAGTTCGAGGTCGACGATCCGATCGTCACCGTTCGAAACACCAGCGTCACCTTCGACATGCAGCGCGGTCAGTCGAAGGTGCTCGACGGCGTCGACATGGACATCGAACGAAACGAGATCCTCGGCGTCGTCGGGGAGAGCGGGAGCGGAAAGTCGATGTTCGCGTCGGCGATGCTCGACGCGGTCGTCGACCCCGGCGTCCTCGGCGGCGAGATCACGTACTACCCGTCGCCCGAGGAGCCGGTCGACATTCTCGGACTCACGACGAAGGAGCTCAAGCAGTACCGGTGGGCCGAGATCTCGATGGTGTTCCAGGGCGCGATGAGCTCGTTCAACCCGACGATGAAGGTCAAAACGCACTTCGAGGAGACCCTCGACGCGCACGGCGCCAACTACAACGAGGGGATGCAGCGGGCGCGCGAACTCCTTTCGGACCTCTACCTCGACCCCGACCGCGTGCTCGACGCCTACCCCCACGAGCTCTCCGGCGGGATGCGCCAGCGGACGCTGATCGCGCTCAGCATGGTGCTCGACCCGAAGGTGCTCGTGATGGACGAGCCGACGGCGGCGCTCGACTTGCTGATGCAGCGGTCGATTCTCAAGCTGCTCACGGAGATCAAAGAGAAGTACGACATCACGCTGATCTTCATCACCCACGACCTGCCGCTGGTCGCGGAACTCGCCGACCGGGTGGCGGTGATGTACGCGTTCGAGTTCGTCGAGGTCGGCCCGACGCGCAAGCTCCTCTCGAACGCGGCCCACCCGTACACGCGAGCGCTGCTCAACACGACGCCGAACATGAGCACGCCCGTCGAGGAGATGAAGTCGATCAAAGGCTCGAGTCCCGACCCGGTGAACGTTCCGCCGGGGTGTTCGTACAACCCGCGGTGTCCGCTGGCGACCGACGAGTGTCGCGAGCACGACCCCGAGTACCACGAGGTCAGTCGGAGCCACCGCGCGAAGTGTTTCCACTGGGAGGAGGCCGAGGAGGCCATTCCGCTCGCCATTCCGAGCTTCGAGGAGGTGGGTGACCAATGAGCCCCGGCGACGACGTCGTGCTCTCGCTCGAGGACGTCGAGGTTCACTTCGAGGACAACTCCGGGAGCGTTCTGAACCCGTTCTCTGAACCCAACGTCGTTCGTGCCGTCGACGGCGTCTCCCTCGACATCCACGAGAACGAGGTGATCGCGCTGGTCGGCGAAAGCGGCTGCGGGAAGACGACGCTGGGGAAGACGGCGATCGGCCTCCAGCGACCGACCGGCGGAAGCGTGACCTACCGCGGCCAGAACATTCAGGACGCCAGGGACGGCAACGGAGAGATCGAGATCCCTCACTGGGACATTCGCCGGTCGCTCCAGATTATTCACCAGGACCCCGGCAGTTCGCTGAACCCCAACCGGAAGGTGATGGCGATCCTGCAGTCGCCGCTGAAGAAGTGGGAGAAACAGCTCTCCCGGGAGGACAGGATCGCGCGCGTGCTCGGCTTGCTCGAGCGCGTCGGGATGGCGCCGCCGGAGGATTACGCCTACCGCTACCCCCACCAGCTCTCGGGCGGCGAGAAACAGCGGGTGGCGCTGATCCGGGCGCTGCTGATGAACCCGGACGTGATCCTGGCCGACGAGTCGATCAGCGCGCTCGACGTCTCGCTGCGCATCGAGATGATGGACCTGATGCACGAACTCCAGGAGACGTTCAACACGTCGTTCCTGTTCATCTCCCACGACTTCTCGAACGCCCGCTACATCACGGAGAAAGTCGGCGGCCGCATCGGGGTGATGTACCTCGGCGAACTGGTCGAGATCGGCCCCGCCGAGCAGATCGCCCAGAACCCACAGCACCCGTACACGAAGTCGCTCCGGTGGGCGACCCCCGACTTCCAGACGATGGGCCGGGCCGACGAGATGCCGATCAGGAAGATCGACGTCCCCGACCCGATCAACCCGCCGTCGGGCTGTCGGTTCCACACCCGCTGTCCGGAGGTGATCCAGCCCGAGGGGCTCGAGCTCGACCAGGAGCTGTGGGGGAACGTCCTCGACTTCCGCGAGCGCGTCGAGAAGGGAGACGTCGACCTCGAGGCGCGCCGTCGGGCGCTCTCGGAGACCGACGACCCCGAAACCGTCTCCGAGGACGACCTCGTGGCGGCGCTCAGAGACGAGTTCGACCTCGCGGAGCTCTCCGATCCGTCCGCCGAGCGAACGCTCGCGGAGGCGCTTCGTGAGCTCGCGGGCGGAGACGAGGACGGCGCCGCGACGACGCTGCAGTCGCAGTTCACGACGCCGTGTGAGCAGACGAATCCCGTTCCGGAGGCGGTCGGTCCGGATCACACCGCCGCCTGCCTCCTCCACACGGAGCGGGTCGACGGGACGACGTCGACCTCGTCGGCCGAGTCGGAAGCGACCAGCGACTGAGCCGCGAGAGATACTTTTAGGTGTGCGGCCGCTGACCTATGCGATATCATGTCGGAACGGTTCTGGGACGTCGTCTGCGCCGGGTTCCCGATCTGGGCGGTTCTGTTCGGGCTGAACATCGTCTTGCTCGTGTTCATGG